>DASYBY010000474.1:0-14787 GCA_036500525.1 Baekduia sp.
GAGGCGCAGCCCGACGGCCTCGGGCTCGACCGTCGCGACGCGCCACAGCGTGCGCAGCGGCCCCTCGACCGCGATGGGGCGGATCACCGACGCCGCGGCCGCCGCGACGACCGCGCCGCAGCCGGCCAGCACCCAGCCGAGCGTCCGCAGGTCGCCGAGGAACGCGTCCCACACGGCGCCCGCGGCGGCGTGGTCGTCGGCCCCTTCGGAGACCGTCGACAGCGCCCACGTGCGCCCGATCGTGCACACCAGGACGATGACCACGCCCACGCCGATCGCGCCGCGGCCCAGGTAGCCGACCGTGCGCCGGCGGTCGACCGACACCAGCAGCGCCGCCGCCGCGGCGACCACCGTGAGCGCCGCGAGGATCCACGACAGCGAGCGCACCCGCTCCCCGGCGCGCGCGACGTCGCCGGTCACGCTGCCCAGCTTGCGATGCGCGAGCACCAGGCTGTCCTGGCGCTCGATCTGGTCGGCCAGCTCCGGGCGCAGCTGGCGCAGCGCCGCGCCGGCGATCGTGCCGACGTCGGCGACCGTCAAGGCCACCGTGTTCTCGTTGCGGTCGAAGACCGCGCGGTGCGCGTCGAGCGCGGCGCGGTGGAACAGGCTCCCGAACGCGCCGCCGCCGACGACGCCCGAGACGGCGGAGGAGATCAGTGGCCGGACGGCGATCAGGTCGGCGCCGCGCCCCGAGACCAGCCGGTCGGTGACCTTGTCGGCGATCTCGGTCCGGACCGCCGGGGCCTGCAGCGTCGCCGTCGCGCGGTTGGCGAACTGGTCGCCGTCGAGCACCGCGTGGCGCGCGTAGCCGGTCAGCGCCGCGCCGAGCAGGAGGACCGACGCGACGACGACCAGGACGGTCGCCGCCGGACTGCGCGCACCGCGCCGCGTCATCCCGATCTCACTCCAGCAGCGTCCACGGATCGAAGTGCTCGATCGGGATGATGCGCATGCGCGGCAGCGCGACGGTGAAGGCGCCGACGTCGTCCTCGAGGTCGTAGAGCTCCAGGCCCTGCGCGGTCAGCTCGACCAGCGACTGGCTGACCAGCTCGCGGAAGCCCAGCAGCCCGACGCGACGGTGCGGCTCGGTGAGCAGCGCGGCGACCTGCTCGGCGAAGTCGCCGTCGTGGCTGGCCAGCAGCACGTCGCCCTGCCCGCGCTGGGCGAGCGCGACGAGCGTCTTCTGGATCGCGACGTCGACGACCTTGACGTCGGACGGGCCGCTGAGCAGCACCGGCCGGTAGTCCAGCGCGGCGAGCGCCTGGACGAAGGACATCGGCACGTGCTGCGAGCCGTTGAGGAAGAACAGGCCGCGCACGGGCTGGTCCCACGTCGTGCGCGCGTGCTCCAGGACGCGGTCCCACCGTGGGCGCTCCTCGGGCGCGGGGCGGCGGCCGAGCAGGCTGCCGCCGAGCGTCGCGTCGATGTTCTCGCCGTCGACGAGGAGGAACGTCTCGCTGGTTGAGGACTCGTCCACCCGCCGGAGCCTATGGGCTGGCGCGCGCCTGCGGGCTATCAGCCATCAGGCCGGCTCGTCGCGGCCGCGCATGACCAGGAGCCCGACCAGCCGCGAGACGACCATCGCCACGTAGGCCAGGCCCGCCAGCTGCTCCAGCATGACGAGGGTGCGGGCGAAGTCCTTGATCGGGACCACGTCGCTGAGGCCGGTGCTCGACAGCGTCGTGAAGCTGAGGAACAGCAGCTCCATCCAGCTGCGCGCGCCCTGCGGATCGACCGCCGCGGTGAAGCTCCCGGGCTCGATCGCCTGGCAGACCGTGAAGGTGTAGGCGAAGGCCCAGGCCACGAGCGTGAAGGTGGCGCCGACGGCGAACAGCTCGTCGCGGGTGATCACGTGGTCGGCCAACATGTAGGCGATCAGCGCGCCGGCCGCGTAGAAGTACAGGACGGCCTCGAAGCCCGAGGAGTACGGCAGCAGCTCGGCGCTGCCGGTGATCGCCTGGATCAGCAGCAGCACGGTGGCGGGCGTGCCGAGCGCCAGGCCGATCCACGTCAGGCCCGGCGAGCTGCGCACCGCCAGCACCACCAGGCCGAGGAGCGCGATCCCCAGCACGCTGAACAGCGCGCGGCCGACGCCCTCGCTGTCCATGAACGGGTAGGCGAGGAGGCTGACCAGCTGCAGGGCGAGCAGCACGGCAGACGGCTCCCGGCGGGCGACGCGCAGCACGGGGCAGACGCTAGCCGCCCGCCCGGTCGGTGCCGCGCTACGGCGTGGGCGCGATGCGGTGCGGCTGGATGACCCGGACGACGACGTGCGCCGGGCGCGTCGGCGTCCGCAGCGAGAGGAAGTCGCGCACGCGCCCCTCGTGGGCGCAGAACGGACAGCCGAGCGGCTGCGACGGCGAGAGCGGACCCCGGGGCGCGACCGGCGCGTCGCAGGCCGGGCAGGCCAGCGTGCCGACGGCCATCTCCCAGGTCCGGGTGGCCTTGCGCTCCTCCTCGGTCCCGGACAGCCGACCCAGCGGCTGCGGGCGGATCGGCTCGGCGCCGTCGATGCCTCGGAAGAACCCCACGCGACGAGTCTAGTGTCCTGATTCAGAAGTTCGCGGGCGGTTTCCGGGCGCTCGCCGACGGCTGACGGCCACCGCTGGCCTCGCTGAACGGACGTTCACCTCCGGCCATCGGCGACCGTCTGCCGTGGCCGAGCATCCCGCAAACCGCGCCCGAACTTCCGAATCACGACACTAGGACGCGCGCGGCGCCCCGCCCACGACCGACGCCTGCCGCCGGGCCTACGCCGCGCGGATCGCGGTCGCCGCGCCGGACTGGCCGTCGGCGCGCTGGGCGAGGTCGGCGATCGCGCCGAGGATCTGCGGCCAGGCCTCGCGCGGCAGGTCGTGGCCCATGCCCGGGATGGTGATGAGCGTGGAGCCGTCGATCGCCTTCGCGGTCGCGCGGCCACCCGACGGGGCGACGAGCTTGTCGGCCTCGCCGTGGATGACCAGCGTCGGCGCCTTGACGGCGCGCAGCTCGCGGCGGCGGTCGCCCGAGGCGATGATCGCGGCGAGCTGGCGCGCGGTGCCCGCGGGGTTGGCGCCGCGGTCGAAGCTCAGCTCCAGCATCGCGCGCAGCTCCAGCGGATCGCGCTCGAAGCCGGGCGAGCCGATGATCCCCCACATCTTGGCGGCGTGCGCGAGGTAGGCCTCGCGGTCGCTCGGCGACTTGCCCAGGAGCACGGGGTAGGAGCGCAGCGCGGGCTGGCCGCTCCAGCGCGCGCCCGTGTTGGACATGATCGACGTCAGCGAGCGGGTGCGCTGCGGGTGGCGCGCGGCGATCGTCTGGGCGATCATCCCGCCCATCGACGCGCCGACGATGTGCGCGCGGTCGATCTCCAGGACGTCGAGCAGACCGACCGTGTCGAGCGCCAGGTCGGCGAGCTTGTAGGCCGGGCCGGCGATCCGCCGCGTGGCGATCTGCGCGAGCGTCGGGACCGGCGCGCCGTCCATCCGCGTCGAGCGGCCGGAGTCGCGGTTGTCGAAGCGGACGACCCGGAAGCCGCGGCCGGCGAGGTCCTCGCAGAACGCCTCGTGCCAGGCGACCATCTGCGTGCCGAGGCCCATGATGAGCACGACGGGCGGCGCCGCGGGGTCGCCGAAGCTCTCGTAGCAGAGGGTGATCCCGTTGCCGACCTCGGCGAAGCGCTCGTCCATCAGGAAAGGGTAGCGACGCGCCCGTTCAGGCGACGAGGGTCAATCGCGGCGTGTCGTCGTCGCGGCCGGCGCCCTGGAGGTCGGGGCCGAGCTCGGCGGCGAGCGCGAGGAAGAGGTCGACCAGGCGCGGGTCGAAGTGGCGGCCGCGCTGCGCGGCCAGCTCGGTGAGGACCTGGTCGAACGACCACGAGTCCTTGTAGGGGCGGCGCGAGCGCAGCGCGTCGAAGACGTCGCAGATCGCGCAGATGCGCCCGGCCAGCGGGATCTCCTCGCCGCGCAGGCCGGCCGGGTAGCCCGTGCCGTCCCAGCGCTCGTGGTGCGTGCGGGCGATCGACTCGCCGAGCTGGACCAGCGGCGAGTCCGAGCCCGCGAGCATCGACGCGCCGATCTCGGCGTGGGTCTTCATGATCGCCCACTCCTCCGCGTCGAGCTTGCCCGGCTTGAGCAGCACGCGGTCGGGCACCCCGATCTTGCCGACGTCGTGCAGCACGGCCGCGTGGCGGAGCGTCTCGGCCTCGGTCGGCGACAGCCCGGCGGCCAGCGCCAGCTTCTCCGACAGCCGGCCGATGCGCTCGACGTGCTCGCCGGTGTCCTCGTCGCGCCACTCGGCGGCGCGCGCGAGGCGGCGCACGACCTCCAGCTGGGTCTCGTGCAGCTCGGCGGTGCGCTCGCGCACGGCCTGCTCCAGCACGGCGTTGTGCAGCGAGACGCGGCGGCGCTCGCGGCGCTCGGTCAGGTAGCTGGAGGCGACCGTGCCGACCGTGCTCAGCGCGAGCCCGGCCAGCGGCGCGACGACGGGCATGACCCAGCCGTGCAGGAAGGCGAAGTAGGCGATGCCGACGTAGCCGGCCGCCGCGACCGGCACCGTGATGACCGACAGCGTGCGCAGGCGCGTCGCCGCGAGCGCGGGCGTGAGCGCGAGGAGGAGGATCGCCAGGATCGCGGCCCAGCCCGGCGCGGTGCGCAGCGGCATCCCGTGGAGCACCGTCCACAGCGCGTTGGCCTGCACCTCGGGGCCCGACATCAGCTGGTCGCTGGCCGTCGGCGTCGGGTGGACGTCCTGCTCCGTCGGCGCCGTCATCCCGACGACGACGGTCTTGCCGCGCACCGCCGAGGCGGGCAGGCGATGGTCGCGGACGTCGGAGAAGTGGTAGCTCGGGATCGTGCCGGGCGGGCCGCGGAAGTCGATCCACGCGCCGTCGGGCTCGAACGCGCCCGGGTCGACGTGGTGCCCGAGGGCCTGCGCCGCCGCGACCGCGATCGTCGGCACGCCGTCCCGCTCCGGCTGGACCCGGGCGATCTCGCCGCCGGCCATGATCGGGAACGTCGCCATCGCCGCCTTGGCCTTCACACGGGCGAGGTTCTCGTCGCCGCCGAGCACGTCGGTGTGGCCGTGGGTGTCGGTCTCGGTCGTGGCGAGGACCGTGCCGGGGAAGCGGCCGAGCGCGTCGTAGAGCGCGAGGTCCTGCTTGTCGGTGGTCCGCTCGGTGAACTGGACGTCGTAGACGACGTTGCGCGCGCCCAGGCGATGCAGCTCGTCGAGCACGTCGGCGTGCCAGCTGCGCGGGTAGGGCCACTGGTGCGTGCCGGCGTAGTCGGAGAAGGTCGCGGCGTCGATGCCGACCACCGCGAGGTCCTTCGGCGTGTGGGCCGGGCGCAGCTGGAAGCGCAGCGCGACCGTCGTGTCCTCCAGCGACGCGCCGGTGTGCGTCGTCCAGACCGCGATGCCGCAGACCGCCGCGAGCAGGCCGGCGAGCACGACCGCACGGGTGTGTGCGTACCAGCGGCGGGTCGGGGGTCCGGCGTCCATCGGCGTGGATCAGCGGCCGAGGCGCGCCAGGTACTCGTGGCCGTGGCGGACCGTCGTGGCGTGCTTGCGGTGGAGGTCGAGGACCGAGACGGTGCCCTTGACCACGCGGGTCAGCGTGCCGTCGCAGGTGTCCTGCGTGAACCACTGCGTGCCGCGGACGGTCGCGACGCTGCCGCGGCCGCGCGTCTGGAAGCGCCCGTGGTTGTCGCTGCCCCAGAGCGAGCGGCTCGGCTTGGCGGCGGCCTTGGCCTTCTTCTTCCTGGCCTTGGCGGCCGTGGCGACGGCCGACGACTTGGCGCGCACCTTGGCCGCGGTGGCGGTGCAGGAGCTGAAGTCGCCGCCGGTCAGGACGAGCTCGGTCAGGCCCTTGGCGCCCGGGCTCTGGCGGATCTGGAAGACGCCACCCCAGAAGTGGCCGACCTGCGTGTTGCCCTTGCGGTCCAGCGCCGTGGTCAGCTCGACGGTGCCGTTGGTGGTGTCGACGATCGTGCCGGTCGGCAGCGCCCGCGCGACGCTGAGGTCCACGACGGCGCCCGAGGGCGAGATGATCGAGACGTCGCCGTCGAGGGCCTCGAGGCCGACGGTCTTGCCGAGCGCCGGCGTCGGGGCGACGGTGGCGGTGGGCTCGGCGGGGCTGGCGTTGCCGGGCGTGTCGTCGGTGCCGTCGGAGGAGGCCGTCGTCTTGGTGGTGGTCTTCGTGCCGGAGGTGGTCTTCGAGCCGCCGGACTTGGTGCCGGAGCCCGAGGTGGAGCCCGACGTGCCGGAGCCGGAGGTGCCGGAGCCCGAGCCCGACGAGCCCGAGCCCGAGGTGCCGGAGCCGGAGCCGGAGGAGCCGGACCCGGATGAGCCGGAGCCCGAGGAGCCCGAGCCCGAGGAGCCCGAGCCGGAGTCGCCGGAGCCCGAGTCGCCCGAACCCGAACCCGAACCCGAACCCGAGCCGGAGTCGCCCGAGCCCGAGTCGCCCGAGCCGGAGCCGCCGGAGCCGGAGTCGCCGGAGCCCGACGAGCCCGAGCCACCCGACGAGCCCGAGCCGGAGTCGTCGGTGTCGACCGGCGGCGCAGCCGGCGTGCTCGTCGTGAACGTGACGTCCGCGCCGTAGGTCGGCAGCAGCCCGCTCGTGACCGCGGCCCGCACGTGGTAGGTCGTCGACGGCCTCAGCCCGGTGACCGGCACGAGGATCTCCTGCGCCGCGCCGAGCAGGCCGGTGCTCACCGAGGCGCTGTTGCTGCCGTAGCCGGTGGTCGTCCCGTACTGGAAGCCGATCGAGCCGCCGAGCGCCGACAGCAGCACGTTCGCGCGCAGCGTCGCGGTGGTCGTGGTGATGTCCTTCGGCGCTGCGGTGGTGACCGCGACCGACAGGCCCGCGGAGGCGACGCCGGGCAGCGCCGCGGCGACCGCGCAGGCGGCGACGAGGGTTGAGGCAGCTCGAACGATCCGTGAAGGGCGCACGCCTGCGACATCGGCCGGGGTGGCCCGGTCCGCGCGCCGATCCGCGCGAAAGTGGACCGTTGTCGTATCAGGGGCCTGGGAAGTGGACGGACGTCCGAGCGATCAGGCGCCCTGGCGCTCCGCCACGAACGCTTGCAGCCGCGCCTTGCCGCCGGACGGCACGGGCTCGCCGTGGGCGAACAGCAGCGCGTCGAAGTCGCGGTCCAGCAGCCGCTGCAGCGCCGCGGTCAGGCCCTGGCGCACCGCCGCGGGATCGTCGCCCATCAGCCCGTCGGGGACGTAGCTCAGCCCGCCGTCGCCGTTGCGGATCACCGCGTCGGCGAAGAGCAGGACGCCCGACCCGGCGGCGATGTGGAACGCCGTGTCCTCGGGCGTGAGCGCGCCGACCTCCAGCGCCGTGACGGCCGGCGCGACCTCGTCGCCGAAGTCGAACGGGTAGACGTCGGGGCCGTCGGCGAACTCGTGCAGCCCGTCGCGCTGGGCCTTGATCGGGCAGTCGAAGGCGGTCGCGAACGCCTCGGCGTGGCGGAGGTGGTGGCGGTTGGAGAGGAGGATCGTGTCGGGCCGCCCGTGGCGGGCGACCTCCTCGATCCCCTCGGCCGGGACCCGCGGGTCGAACAGGGCGCCGCCCTCGACGAAGTAGTGCGAGTGAACGGGTTGCCCGATCCCCTCGTGGAACGTCGTCCAGTGCAGCACGCCGGGGAGGATCTCGTCCATGCGCCGGGACCTACCCACTGGCGCCGACGCGACACGGTCGCGCGGCTAAGGCTCCCGCGGGCGCAACATGGCGCGCACGATCTGCACCGGCGCGCGTTCCAGGGCGGCGTGCAGCGCGGGCTGATCGGCGACCGGCGGGCCGTCGAGGCGCCGGCCCTCGGCGCGGACCTCCAGCTCCTCGACGTTCAGCGGCCACGGGTGCAGCGTGTGGTGGTCGCCGTCGGCGGCGAGCGTGATCGTCACCGGGCCGTCGCGCCCCGGGACGTTGCGGGCCTCGAAGGCCGCCGCCTGGCGCCGGCAGAGCGCGAGCGAGATCCCGTCCCACGCGGCCAGCAGCGCCTGGTTGGCGTGCAGCTCCTCGGCGGTCGCGCCGACCTCGGTGGCGAGCCGCTCCTGCAGCGCCCGCTGGCCGCCGAGGTAGTCGGCGATCGCCTGCGCGACCTCCGGGTCGTCGGTCCGCGGCGGGAACCGCTCGTACAGCCCGGTGCCGTGCAAGGACACCAACAACGCGGCGTAGCGGCTCTGGGTGAGCAGCCGCAGCGGGGCCTCGGTCCACAGGGCCAGGTGCGTGCGGCGGTCGAGCTCGAAGAACTGCAGCGGCCGGCCGGTCTCGGGATGGCGCTCCGGGAGGAGGTCCCAGAGCGCCATGCCGATGTCGTGCTGCTCGGCCCCGAGGCAGACCTCCTCCCACGGCGCGGGCACCGGGAAGCGGTCGTTGCCCCAGGCGCGGGCGAGCTGCCCCGACAGCCAGGCGTGCGAGGCCTGGCCGATGGCGACGACCGCGTCCCCGTCGGGCCAGAGGATCACCGGGGGATCGCGATCGTCGCCGGCTCAGCGATCGGTCACGTCGCGGTCGCCCTCGGAGACGCGCTCGTCGTCGGCCTCGCCGTCGACGATGTTCGCCTCGTCGGACTCGCGCTCGGGCGTGAAGGCGTCGCCGGCCGGATCGCCGCGGCCGTCGCCGTGCGTGGCGTTCTCGATCAGCTCCTCCTCGGAGAGCTCGAAGCCCTCGGCCTCGCCGCCGCCGCCCTCGTAGACGGCCTCGAAGGCCTGATCGCCGTGCGCGTCGTCGGGGCCGGGGCCGCCGATGCCCGCGGCCTCGGCCGCGGCGAGGCGCTCCTCCTCCTCGACGAACGCGTCGTCGTTGCTGGCGCCGGGGCGGCCCTGCAGGATCTCGGAGTCGGGCGCGGCGGCGGCGGGCGGCGGCGTGGCCGGCACCGCGGGGGCCGCGGGCGGCGGCGGCGTGGCGGCGGTCGTGGCGGCCGGAGGGCTGAACGACGAGGCGGACGGCGAGGGCGGGGTCGGGCGGCCGGCGCGGCGCTTGCGCACGACGGCGACGCCGCCGACGGCCAGGCCGCCGAGGGCGAGGAGTCTCTTGGGGAATCGGGGCATACGGAATCCGTACCCGATCACGGCCCGCGGGGAAAGGGCTGCAAGACAGACGGACGACGCAGATGCCGCGTCGGGGCCGTCGCGCGGGGGTATCGTCGACCCATGAGCGAGCACCATGGATCGGATCGCGTGGGCGGCGGCGAGGCGTCCCTGGGCGACGCGCAGGCGTCCAACCCGCCGGACGACGACGACATGATCTTCCCCGACGCCGAGCCGCTGGACTCCGACACCGACTACGAGGGCGACGGCACGCCGCCGCCCGAGGAGCGCGACAACGAGGATCCGGCGCCGAACGCCCCGTAACGGGATCACGCCCGCCTGGGCGCAATAGGTCCGGGCGGGTGACCACATAGCCCTTCCCGCGTGTATGTTCCGCGGCGTGTTCACGCCCGTGCAGACGCGGCGCACCTTCGAGGAGGCGGCCGAGCAGATCGCGGACAAGGTCCGGATCGGCGAGCTGCGTGTGGGGGACAAGCTCCCCGGTGAACGGGCGCTGGCCGCCCAGATGCAGATCAGCCGCCCGACCCTCCGCGAGGCCGTCAAGATCCTCGCCGAGGCCGGCCTGCTGGAGGTCCGTCGCGGACCCGGCGGCGGGATGTTCGTGGCGACCGACGTCGTCGGCGTCGAGGTCGTCCGGCAGCGCTCCAGCCTGCGTCTCGGCGAGGTCGCCGGGGTGCTCGAGGCGCGCCGGATGCTCGAGCCGCGGGTGGCCCAGCTGGCCGCCGTCCGGGCCACCGAGAACGACTTCGCCGCGTTGCAGCGGTCGATCGATTCCATGCAGGCATTGGTCGAAGCGGGCCGAGCGCTCAAGCAAGAGGATCGTTTCCTCCAGCTCGACGTGCAGTTCCACCTCGCCCTGGCGCGGGCCTCGGGCAACGCCACGGTCGAGTCGCTGATGCGCGTCCTGTTCCGCCAGCTGGAGATCGCGCGCGACATGGCGATGCACCTGCCGCTGGTCCCCGAGTGGACGATCCAGATCCACGAGCGGACCGTCGCGGCGGTGCGCTCCGGCGACCTGGTCGAGGTCGAGGCGGTCATGGACGAGCACGTCGGTCAGCTGGAGCGGACGTGGGAGGAAGAGACGTCGCGTGCGCTCGTGCGTCCCCTGCCGGACTTCCTCCTCCCGGGCGCGGCGCGCAGCAAGCCCGCGGCCGAACCGGCCTAGTCGGCCGGACCCGTTTCGGACGCCTCCTGCGGTGGTAAGGTCACTTGACCCATTGAGGGTCGCCGACTTGCCCAACGAGGAGAGGGAGTGCCGGACGTGCCGCGCACGACGGATGGCACCGGAGTGTCGAAGCCGACCAGCAGCACCCCGGCGGAGGTACGCCCGGGGAGCGCTCCGGCACCCACGTCCGGAGCCCCGGTGAAGCTCAACCGGCCCGGCGTGACGCTCGCCGACAAGTACCTGCTGGAGCAGGGCACGGTCTTCCTCTCCGGCACGCAGGCGCTGGTCCGCGTGCTGCTGGACCAGGTGCGCGCCGACCGCGGCCGCGGCCTGAACACCGCGACGTTCGTCTCCGGCTACCAGGGCTCGCCGCTCGGTGGCCTGGACAAGGAGATCCTCGGCCTGCGCGACATCGCGACCGAGCACGCGCTGCACTTCACGCCCGGCCTCAACGAGGAGCTGGCGGCGACCGCGGTGTACGGCTCGCAGCTGGCGCCCGCGCTGCCCGGCCCGCGCTTCGACGGCGTCACCGGCGTCTGGTACGGCAAGAACCCGGGGCTGGACCGCGCGGCCGACGCGCTGCGCCACGCCAACTTCGCCGGCACGCACCCGCTCGGCGGCGCGCTCGCGCTGGTCGGCGACGATCCGGCGTCCAAGTCCTCCACGTTGCCCTCGGCCGCCGAGGCGACGCTCGCCGCGCTGCACATGCCGACCTTCTTCCCGGGCACGCTGCAGGAGGTCCTCGACTTCGGGCTGCACGCGGTCGCCTGCTCGCGCGCGTCGGGCCTGTGGAGCGCGCTGAAGATCGTGACGAACATCGCCGACGCGGCCGGGACCGTGCAGGTCTGGCCGGCGCGGGTCGGCCCGGTGATCCCGGAGGTGTTCGATCCCGAGGCATTCGATCCCGCCCACCCGCAGCCCTACCGCCACGTCCCCAACGGCAACCTGCTCGCGCCGGTCTCGACGGAGCTCGAGCGCACGCTGTTCGGTCCGCGCATGGAGATCGCTCGCCAGTACGCGGCGCTCAACCAGCTCAACCCGGTCACGGTCGCCACGCGCGACGCCTGGCTGGGGATCGTCGCGGCGGGCAAGGTCTACTACGAGCTGGTCCAGGCGCTCGGCGACCTCGGCCTCGACCAGCGCGCGCTGGACCGCGCGGGCATCCGCCTCATGAAGGTGGGGATGCTCTACCCGCACGACCGGGCGGCGCTGCGCGCGTTCGCCGGCGGCCTGGACGAGATCCTCGTCGTCGAGGAGAAGCTCCCGTTCCTGGAGACCGCGCTGCGCGACGCGCTGTACGGCGGCGCCGACATGCCGCGGATCGTCGGCAAGCGCGACGGCGAGGACCGCGAGCTGCTCGCCGCCGCGGGCGACCTCGACGCCGACGCGATCGCCGTCGCGCTGGCCCGCCGCCTGGCGCCGCGGGTGCGGCTGGACTCCGTCGAGGCGCGCGTGGCCCAGATCGAGGCGCGCCGCGCCACGACGCAGCGCGCCGTCCCGACGCTCGCCCGCACGCCGATGTTCTGCAGCGGCTGCCCGCACAACACCTCGACCGTCAACCCCGACGACACGCTCCTGGGCGCCGGGATCGGCTGCCACACGATGGTGCTGCTCGCGCCCGAGGGCCGCGGCACGATCACCGGCATCACGCAGATGGGCGGCGAGGGCGCGCAGTTCGTCGGCATGCAGGCCTTCACCGAGGCCGAGCACTTCGTCCAGAACGTCGGCGACGGCACGTTCCACCACTCGGCCTCGCTGGCGATCCGCTTCGCCGCCGCCTCCGGCGCGAACGTCACCTACAAGCTGCTCTACAACGACACGGTCGCGATGACCGGCGGCCAGGACGTCATCGGCCAGCTGAAGATCCCCGAGATGACGCGCTGGCTCGCGCTGGAGGGCGTCCGGAAGATCATCGTCACGGCCGAGGATCCCAAGCGCTACAAGAACGTCGCGCTGGATCCGATCGCGACGGTGCGCCACCGCGACGACCTCGCCGAGGCGCAGGCCGAGCTGGCCCGCACGCCCGGCGTCACCGTCCTGCTGCACGACCAGCACTGCGCCGCCGAGCTGCGCCGGCTGCGCAAGCGCGGCAAGGCCGTCGAGCCCGTCGAGCGCATCCACGTCAACGAGCGCGTCTGCGAGGGCTGCGGCGACTGCGGTGAGAAGTCGAGCTGCATGTCGGTGCTGCCGGTGCAGACCGAGTTCGGCCGCAAGACCCAGATCCACCAGTCCTCGTGCAACAAGGACTACTCGTGCGTCAAGGGCGACTGCCCGTCGTTCCTGACGATCATCCCGTCGGCCAAGGACACCAAGAAGGCGGCGGCCGCCTCCGCCGCGTTCCCGGCGCCACCCGCCGACCTGCCCACGCCCGCGCTGCACGTCCGGCGCGACGACTTCCTGATGCGCATGCCGGGCGTGGGCGGAACCGGCGTCGTCACCGTCTCCCAGATCCTCCAGATGGCCGCGATGCTCGACGGCAAGCACAGCTACGGGCTGGACCAGACCGGGCTGAGCCAGAAGGGCGGCCCGGTCGTCTCCGACGTCCGCATCGCCCGCGACCCGATCGAGGGCTCCAACAAGGCCGGGGCCGGCGAGGCCGACCTGATCCTCGGCTTCGACGTCCTCGGCGCCGCCCATCCGAAGAACCTGCTCGTCGCAGACGCGGCGCGCACGATCGCGGTCGTCAACACGCACGCGGTCCCGACCGCGGCGATGGTGACCGACACGGGCGTCAAGTTCCCCGCCTTGGAGCGCAACGTCGCGGCGATCGAGCGGGCCACGCGCGCCGACGCCAACGTCTACGTCGACGCCGAGGCGCTCAGCGAGGCGCTGTTCGGCGACCACATGCCGACCAACACGGTGTTGATCGGCGCGGCGTTCCAGGCCGGCTGCCTGCCGCTGAGCGCCGACGCGCTGGAGCAGGCGATCCGCCTCAACGGCGCGGCGGTCGACAAGAACCTCGCGGCGTTCGCGTGGGGCCGTGCGGTCGTCGCGGCGCCGGATGCCGTGCGCGCGGTGCTCGACGGCGATGCCGACCACGCCGCGCTGGCCGCGGCGCCGGTGCTCGACGGCGTGGCCCTGGCGATCGTGGACGGCACGGGCGCGGTCGGCGAGCTGCGCCGGCTGCTGGAGATCCGCGTGCCGGAGCTGCTGGCCTTCCAGGACGAGGCGCTGGCGCGGCGCTACGCGGACGACGTCATGGCGGTCGCGGCGGCAGAGGCCACGCGCGGCGCGCCGGGGGAGACCGCGGTCGCCGAGGCGTTCGCCCGCAACCTGTACAAGTTGCTCGCCTACAAGGACGAGTACGAGGTCGCGCGCCTGCACCTCGACGCCGTCGAGGGCGCCAAGCTGCGCGGGACGTTCGGCGACGGCGCCAAGGTGTACTTCATGCTCCACCCGCCGCTGCTGCGCGCGCTGGGGCTCAAGCGCAAGGTCAAGCTGGGCCGCTGGTTCACGCCGGCGTTCCGGATGCTGCGGGCGATGCGCCGGCTGCGCGGGACCCCGCTGGACCTCTTCGGCCTGCCGCGCGTGCGCCGCACCGAGCGCGCGCTGCCCGGCGAGTACCGCGCGCTGGTCGATCGCGCGCTGGAGCGCCTGACGCCGATGACGCACGCGACGGTCGCGCAGATCGCCGACCTGCCCGACATGATCCGCGGCTACGAGGACATCAAGCTGGCCAACGTCGAGCGCTTCCGCGAGCACGCCGCGGCGCTCGAGGCCGAGTTGGCCGGCGGCGCGCGGTCGGGCGGCTTCACGCTGCCGATGGTGCAGGGGTAGCCGGCGGCACCGCCGGGTCGATCAGCTCCCAGAGCAGGGTCGACCAGCCGAAGTCGTGGGCGCCCATGCCGTAGCCCTGTCGCGCCTCGTAGTACTCGCGGAACCCCTCGCGGGCGACGGTGGCGGTCAGGCGGCGGGCGAGCGTGTCGGCCTCGTCGTGGAGTCCGAGGCGGCGGAGGCCGAGCGAGACGAGCCAGGCGCTGTTGACCCACGACGGGCCGCGCCAGTGGCGGTGGCGGCCCCACCACGTCTCGCGCGAGGTGTGCGCCGGGTCGTCGAGGGCGACCGCGGGCAGCGGCACGCCCGCGGCGAAGCGCGGCGCGCGGAGCACCTCGTCGACTAGGCGCTGGGCGATCGCGTCCGGCAGGTCGGGGAGCGCCAGCGGCGCGAGCGTGTCCCAGGTGACCGGCCGGGCCGCGGGGTCGGTGGGCCGGACGGCGTGGCGGACGTCGTCGACGAAGCGCCGGCGGCGGGCGTCGTAGAGGCGCTCGATCAGCGCGGGGGTGAGCGACGGACGGCCGAGCGCCTGTTCGCTCAGCGCCCACGCGACGTTGGTCAGCACCTCGCAGACGACGGGCTTCCGCGCGGCCTCGACGCGGCGGGCGTCGAACCCGAAGTGCCGGTTGCGGACGATGAGCAGCGGGAAGAGCGGGCGGCCCTGGGCCAGGCGGCCCCAGACGTGGTCGAACTTCGGCGAGGCGTCCATGCCCGACTCGTCGGGCTGGATGAGCCACAGCAGGCCGTCGTCGGTGAGCGCGCGGTGCTCGCGCAGCCAGGCGTGGTGTCGGGCGATCCGCGGCTCGGCGGCC
>DASYBY010000475.1:0-5263 GCA_036500525.1 Baekduia sp.
ATGCTCGCGCGCTACATGGACGACTCGCGCGAGATCCCGACCGCGACCTCGTTCCGCACCATCACGGTCACGACGATGGACGCGCGGCGCAAGCAGCTCAAGGAGGCCGGCCAGAAGGTCTCCTTCACGCACCTGATCGCCTACGCCATCGCGCTCGGCGCCCAGCAGGACATGCCGGTCATGTCCCATCACTTCGACACGCTCGACGGCAAGCCCACCCGCATCGACGACGGCGCCGTGAACCTCGGCATCGCGGTCGACGTGCAGAAGAAGGACGGCAGCCGCACCCTGATGGTGCCGGTGATCCGCGACGCGGGCCGCCTGAGCTTCTCCGACTTCAAGGCCGCGTTCGACGCCCTGATCGCCAAGGCGCGCGAGAACAAGCTGGGAGCCGACGACCTCGTCGGGGCCAACGTCCAGCTGACCAACCCGGGCGGCATCGGCACGATCGCCTCGGTCCCGCGCCTGATGAAGGGCAACGGCACGATCGTCGCCACGGGCTCGATCGCCTACCCCGTCGGCCTCGGCAACATCGGCGACATGATCGGCGCCGAGAAGGTCATGACCATGACCTCGACGTACGACCACCGCGTCATCCAGGGCGCGGAGTCGGGCCGGTTCCTCCAGGTCGTCGAGAGCTACCTCCAGGGCGAGAACGGGTTCTACGACGGCGTCTTCGCCTCGCTGGGCGCCGCGCTCGGCCCGGCCCCGGCGCCGCCGGCACCCGCGGCCGCTGCGGCCGCCGCGCGTGAGTCGCGCACGGTCGAGCGCCGCGCCAACGTCATCGACGAGGAGCTGTTGCAGGCCGTCCAGGCCGCGACCTCGCTGCTGAAGGCGCACCGCACGCACGGCCACCTGGCCGCCAAGCTCGACCCGCTGGGCAGCGAGCCCGAGGGCGATCCCGCGCTCGACCCGGACACCGTCGGCCTGACGCCGCAGCTCATGGCGCAGATCCCGGCGAAGATCCTGCGCATGCACGTCCCCGGCGCAACGCTGGCCGACGCGCTGCCGCACCTGCGCGAGACGTACTGCGGGACGATCGCCTACGAGATCGAGCACATCGCGTCGCACCGCCAGCGCACCTGGCTGCGGCAGAAGATCGAGGGCGGCGAGTACCGCAAGCCGCTGACGACCGAGGAGCAGAAGGCGCTGCTGACGCGCCTCGTCGAGGTCGACGCGTTCGAGCGCTTCATGCACAAGGCCTACCTCGGCCAGAAGCAGTTCTCGATCGAGGGCCTCGACATGACGGTCCCGATGATCGACGAGATGATCCAGCTCGCCGCGGCCCACGGGGCGCGCGAGGTGGTCGTCGGCATGGCGCACCGTGGCCGGCTCAACGTGCTCGCCCACAACCTCGGCCGTCCGTACGAGACGATCTTCGCCGAGTTCGAGGGCGCCTCCACGCTGGAGGCCGTCACCACGATCCCGCAGGGCGGGACCGGCGACGTCAAGTACCACCACGGCGCGCAGGGCTCCTACCAGCTGCCCAACGGCGAGTCGATCCTCGTCAACCTGGAGTCCAACCCGTCGCACCTGGAGTTCGTCGGCGCGGTCGCCGTCGGCGCCGCACGCGCCGCGCAGACCACGCGCCAGGGCCCGCACGCCCATCGCGACACCGACGCGGCGATGCCGATCGTCGTCCACGGCGACGCGGCCTTCCCGGGCCAGGGCGTCGTCGCGGAGTCGCTGAACCTGCAGGCGCTCGACGGCTACAAGGTCGGCGGCACGCTGCACCTCGTCCAGAACAACCAGGTCGGCTTCACCACCGACCCCGAGGACGCGCGCTCCACGCGCTGGGCCTCGGATCTGGCCAAGGGCTTCGACGTCCCGATCATCCACGTCAACGCCGACGACGTGCAGGCGTCCATCCACGCCGTGCGCCTGGCCTTCGCCTACCGCGAGGAGTTCGGCCACGACGTCGTCATCGACCTGATCGGCTACCGCCGCTTCGGCCACAACGAGGCCGACGAGCCCGCCTACACGCAGCCCGAGATGTACGCCCACATCAAGTCGCACAAGCGTGCGGCCGAGATCTGGGCCGAGCGTCTGGTCGCCGACGGCGCCATCACCAAGGACGACGTCGAGGGCCAGCGCCAGGCGATCTGGGACCGGCTCACCGTCCTGCACCAGGACCTCAAGGCCAAGATCAAGGCGGCCGAGGCCTCCGGCGGCGTCACGCAGCAGACCGGCGAGTACCAGCTCGACCGCTCGCCCTCGCCGGACGTGCCGACGGCCGTCGCGCTCGACCGGCTCACGTCGCTCAACGACGAGCTGCTCACGGTGCCCGACGGCTTCACGATCCACCCGAAGCTCGTCAAGCAGCTCGAGCGTCGCCGCGTCGCCCTGGGCGCCGAGGGCGGCATCGACTGGGCGCACGCCGAGCAGCTGGCCTACGCCTCGCTGTTGACCGAGGGCACGCCGATCCGCCTGACCGGCCAGGACGTCGAGCGCGGCACGTTCTCGCAGCGGCACCTGGTCCTGCACGACGCCAAGACCGGGCAGACCGTCTGCCCGATCCAGTCGCTGCCGGGCGCGCTGGCGCCGTTCGAGCTGCACAACTCGCCGCTCAGCGAGATCGCCACGCTCGGCTTCGAGTACGGCTACTCCGCCGAGGCGCCCGAGACGCTGGTGATCTGGGAGGCGCAGTTCGGCGACTTCGCCAACAGCGCGCAGGTCATCATCGACCAGTTCATCGTGTCGGGCCTGGCCAAGTGGGGACAGACGTCGCGGCTGACGCTGCTGCTGCCCCACGGCCACGAGGGCTCCGGCCCCGAGCACTCCAGCGCCCGCATCGAGCGGTTCCTGCAGCTGGCCGCCGAGGGCAACATCCGCGTCGCGAACCTCACGACGCCGGCGCAGTACTTCCACCTGCTGCGCCGCCAGGCGCGGATCACCAAGCAGCGCCCGCTGGTGATCTTCACGCCGAAGTCCCTGCTGCGCCTGCCGCAGGCGACCAACCGGATCGAGCACCTCGCCGAGTCGCGGTTCTTCCCGGTGCTGGGCGAGCCGCGTGTGCCGATCGAGAAGGTCACGCGCCTGGTGCTGTGCACCGGCAAGATCTACTACGACCTCGTGTCGCACCCCAACCGGGTCGACAACGAGGGCGTCGCGGTCGGCCGCATCGAGCTGCTGTACCCCTTCCCCGAGGGCCAGGTGCTGGAGCTCATCAACACCTACCCGAACCTGAAGGAAGTCGCCTGGGTCCAGGAGGAGCCGCGCAACATGGGCGCCCGCGCGCACATGTCACCGCGGTTGCTCCAGGTGCTGCCCGACCACCTCGCGTTCGGCTACATCGGCCGCCCCGAGCGCGCCAGCACGGGCGAGGGCTACCCGGCCGCGCACACCGCCGAGCAGACCCGCATCCTGCGGACCGCGCTCGACCTGTCGGTGCCGGTCTCGATGTACCCCATCAAGACGCCGGGCGAGCGCTGAGCGCCAACCTGCTGCACATCACGACCGCGCAGGCCTGGGCTTCGGCCCAGGCCGCGGGGTCGCTGGTGCCGGAGTCGCTCGCGGTCGAGGGGTTCATCCACTGCTCGACGGCGGAGCAGGTGGTCGCGACGGCGGACCGGATCTTCCGGGGGTCGGGGGCGCTGTTGTTGTTGGTGATCGATCCGGATCGGCTGACCGCACCGCTGAAGTGGGAGCGGGCGACGGACGTGGACGCGGAGTTCCCGCACGTCTTCGGGCCGCTGAACGTGGACGCGGTAGTGGGGACGGCCGTGATGGTCGAGGGCGCCGGCGGGTACGCGCTGCCGGCGTCGCTGCGGTAGCCGGTTACTCGCGGAGCGCCGCTCGGGCGCGGGTCGCGGGGCGCGGCGTGGTCCGTCGGCAATGACGAGTGCGCTTGCGGTGCGTTCAGGTTGGTCTGTCCTCCGCGCGGCGGGTTTGGTGCCCGGGGCGGGCGTCCGCGCGATGGATGGCACTTAGCCGTTGAGATGCAACGTCCAGGTGCCATCGATCGAGATGGCTGGCACTTCGGGGTCGATATACGACCCCCAGGTGCCAACCGTCACCGTTCGCACTCGAACTCCCCCGCCCCGGCGCGCGCGGAGGACCGACGACGCGTCGTGCCCCCGAATACGCACTCGTCATTGCCGACGAACCACGCCGTGCACCCCGACCACGCGGCGAGCTGAACGCCACCACACCGCGCCCCGCCACGAAAGGGGTCAGACCCCTTTCGGAGGGTTGAAGGTCAGCCGCGGAGCGCCGCCGCCACCGCCGCCGCGTCCGGCGCGACGTCGGGACTCAACCGCCCCAACAACTCGCGCCACCCCGGCTGCAGCTCGATCGCCCGCCGCACCTGCGCCAGGCCCGCGGTGCGGTCCCCGTGGCCGAACTCCGACATGCCCGCCCAGAAGAGCAGCTCGTGGTTGTCGGGCTGCAGCGCGGCGGCGGCGCGGTAGGCCTCGGCGGCTTCGGTGTGGCGGCCTTCGCCGGTGAAGTCGTCGCCGACGGTGGCCAACGCGTAGGCGTCGCTGATCCCCAGCAGGCGTTCGAGCTCGTCGAGCGGATCGGGGTGGTCCTCGACGCGCAGGTCGACCGTCGTGCGCCAGACCTCGCCGGCCGCCGGCACGACGATCATCGCCGACGACTGCCGCCCGCGGGCGTCGCCGCCCTCGGCCTCGGCGGCCCGCAGCGCCGCGAGCATCCGGCGCGACAGCGGGCCGGTGGTGCGCGTGAACGCCTCGGCCATCGCCGGCCACACGGTCTCCGAGGCCATCATGTTGGCCTGCACGCTGAAGTCGTCGCCCGCGGCATGGCCGGCGAACGCGATCGCGCCGTCGCCGGTGTGCGTGGCGGGCGGACCGGCCGGCGCGATGACCGCGACCTGGCGGAAGCGCGCCGCGTCGTCGGCGGCCAGCCGGGCCTGCAATGCGGCCTCGGGCTCGGCGCCGCCCTGCAGCGCGTCGAGCAGGTCGTGGCCGTAGGCGGGCTCGGCGATCGACTGCGTCGCGACGGCCCCGACGCCCGGCCGGGCCCAGGTCACCACCGACCCGACCGAGAACCAGTGCGATTGGACAGCGGCACCCAGCTCACCGTTGTCGGGATCGCGTGCGACGATGGAGTACGTGCCTCGGCGGACCATGGACACAGGATCCCACCAGCGGATCCTCGCCCGCATCGCCGCGATCCCCGAGGGCTTCGTGCGGACCTACGGAGACCTCTCCCCCGGCGCCCCGCGGCTCACCGGCACCATCCTGCGCAACAGCGACGACGAGGAGCTGCCGTGGTGGCGCGTCGTCCGTGCCGACGGCTC
>DASYBY010000476.1:0-5006 GCA_036500525.1 Baekduia sp.
GGCGCCCAGGGCCTCGGCGACAGCGACGAGGAGTGGGCGCGGACGATCGACGTCAACGTGCTCGCCCACGTCCGCGCCGCCCGGCTGCTGCTCCCCGGCTGGCTGGAGCGCGGCTCGGGCTACTTCGTCGCCACCGCCTCGGCCGCCGGCCTGCTGACCCAGATCGGCGCCGCGCCGTACTCGGTCACCAAGCACGCCGCGGTCGCGTTCAGCGAGTGGCTGTCGGTGACCTACGGCGGGCGCGGGATCCGCGTGAGCTGCCTGTGCCCGATGGGCGTGGACACCAACATGCTCAACGCGGGCCTCGACTCCGAGGACGAGGCCGAGGCGCTGGGCGCCAAGGTCGTCGCCCACGCCGGCGACGTCCTCGCGCCCGAGGAGGTCGCCGAGCGCGTGCTGGAGGCCATCGACGACGAGCGCTTCCTCATCCTGCCGCACCCCGAGGTGCTCGAGTTCTACCGGCGCAAGGGCACCGACTACGACCGCTGGCTGCGCGGCATGCGCCGCCTGCAGGCCGAAGTGACCGCATGACCATCTCCCCTCTCAACCCCACCAGGAGCTAGATCACCATGGACTTCGAACTGACCGACCGCTGCAAGGACTACCAGGAGCGCGTGCAGGCGTTCATGGACGAGCGCATCTACCCGGCCGAGGCCGTGTACGAGCAGCAGATGCGCGAGTCCGGCGACGACCACTTCCACCCGCCGATCCTCGAGGAGCTCAAGGCCGACGCGCACGAGCGCGGCCTGTGGAACCTCTTCCACCCGCACGAGGAGTGGGGCCCCGGCCTGACCAACGCCGAGTACGCGCCGCTGGCCGAGATCATGGGCCGCAGCGCGCACCTCGCGCCCGAGGCCATGAACTGCAGCGCGCCGGACACGGGCAACATGGAGGTCTTCACGCTCTTCGGCACCGACGAGCACAAGGAGAAGTACCTGCGCCCGCTGCTCGACGGTGAGATCCGCTCCGCGTTCGCGATGACCGAGCCCGGCGTCGCCTCCTCCGACGCCACCAACATCGAGACGCGCATCGAGAAGGATGGCGACGAGTACGTCATCAACGGCCGCAAGTGGTGGACCTCCAACGCCCTGCACGCCAACTGCAAGGTGTTGATCGTCATGGGCAAGACCAACCCCGACGGCCCGCGCCACCAGCAGCAGTCGATGCTCGTCGTCCCGCTCGACACGCCCGGCGTGACGATCGTCCGCGGCCTGCCGGTCTTCGGCTACCAGGACCGCGAGGGCCACGCCGAGGTGCTCTTCGAGAACGTCCGCGTCCCCACGACCGCGCTCCTCTCCGGCGAGGGCGAGGGCTTCGCCATCAGCCAGGCGCGCCTCGGGCCGGGCCGCATCCACCACTGCATGCGGTCGATCGGCATGGCCGAGCGCGCGCTCGAGTTGATGTGCAAGCGCGCCCAGTCGCGCGTCACGTTCGGCAAGCCCGTCTCCGAGAACGCCAACATCATGGACTGGATCGCCGAGGCGCGGATCGAGCTGGAGATGATCCGCCTGCTGACGATGAAGACCGCGTGGCTCATGGACACCGTCGGCAACCGCCACGCCCGCGTGGAGATCGCCGCGATCAAGGTGGCCGGCCCGAACGTCGCGCTGAAGATCATCGACCGCGCGATCCAGATCCACGGCGCCGGCGGGGTCTCCGACGACTTCCCGCTCGCCAACATGTACGCCCACCAGCGCACGCTGCGGCTCGCCGACGGGCCCGACGAGGTCCACAAGCGCACGATCGCCCAGCGCGAGCTGCGCCGGTGGGAGGCCCCGGCCGGCGAGAACGGCGCGCGCGCCACGGCGGCGGCCCGCTGAGATGGCGGCCGACCTCGACGGTCGCACGGCGATCGTCACCGGTGCCTCGCGCGGCATCGGCCTGGCGATCGCCGAGGCGCTGGTCGCCGGTGGCGCCAACGTGATCCTCACCAGCCGCAAGCAGGAGGCCGCCGACGAGGCGGCCGCCTCGCTGGGCTCCGAGTGCGCCGTCGGCTACGGCGCGCACGCGACCGACGAGGAGGCCGCGGCGGCCTGCGTCGCGCACGCCGTGCAGCGGTTCGGCTCGCTCGACATCCTGGTCAACAACGCGGGGACCAACCCCGCGTTCGGCCCGGTCGTCGACCAGGACCGCGGGCGGTTCATGAAGACCCTGGAGGTCAACCTCTGGGCGCCGGCGCTGTGGACGGGCCTGGCCTGGCGCGCGTGGATGCGGGAGCACGGCGGCACGGTCATCAACACCGCGTCGGTCGGCGGGATCATGGTCGGGCCGGACCTCGGCGTCTACCACGCGTCCAAGGCGGCGCTGATCCACCTCACCAAGCAGCTCGCGCTGGAGCTGGCGCCGAAGGTCCGCGTCAACGCGGTCGCCCCCGGCATCGTGCGCACGCGGCTGGCCGAGGCGCTGTGGAAGGAGCACGAGACGGCGGTGGCGGACGCGACCCCGCTGAAGCGCATCGGCGAGCCGTCCGACGTGGCGTCGGCGGTGGCGTTCCTGGCCTCCGACGGCGCGAGCTGGATCACCGGCGAGACGCTGGTGATGGACGGCGGGCAGCTGCTGGCGCCGCTGGCGTAGGGCCTGTCGTTCTCCCGCCCGGCGCTAGATCGACGTGCCGCCGGGCGGGGTGCCGTCGGCGGGGAGCACGATGGCGTTCTTGGGGGCCGTGACGTGCACGGGCTCGTCGAACGCGGTGAGGTGGAAGTCGGATGCGGTCGAGGTGTCGTGCGCGTCCTCGCAGCGCGTGTCGATGTGCCCGCCCGGCCGGCGCGGCCCGGTCTGCACGACGCGCAGCGGCATGGCCGGGCCCGTCGTCGACACGTACAGCTTGCCGGGCGTGGTGCCGGGCTTGTCACCGCGGTCGACGATCACGACCGCCCACCGTCCGTCCACCCGCGCCGTCCCGCCGCTGGCCAGCGTGCCGTTGCCGACCGTGAGGCAGGACGCGAGGCGCTTGGGCGACAGCTGGGCGAACAGCGACGTGAAGGCCTTGGTGCTCGTGGTCGGCGCCTTGACCCAGCGGTCGGCGAGCTGCGCCGCGACCGCCGCGCCGTTCTTGCCGGCCGCCGACTTCCAGTAGGCGGCGTTGGCCTTCAGGTAGGTCGCCGAGCGCGAGACGACGAGCACCCGGACCGTCGCGGCGCCCTCGCGGACCATGAGGTCGGCCTTGCCCGAGGAGTCCAGGTCGGCGGTCAGGCTCGACCGGCCGCCGGCGTCCACCTCCGTACCGCTCATGTGGAAGCTGTGCACCGGCCGCAGGTTCCGTGCGACGTCGGCGAGGATCGCCTCCGGCGACTTGGCCGACTCGTCGGCCGCCGAGGCGAGCGGGCCGCCGAGGGCGAGCAGGGCGAGGGAGGCGGTGACGGGCAGGAGGACCGATCGGGCGAAGCGCATGCTCACCACTCTGCCCGATCCGACGTCCCGACCGCGCCCCTGGCGGACGAACGGCCCAGCGCGCGCCGCCGTCCGTAAGGCCCGTCCGGGCGATCCTCACGCATCCGCGCCGCGGATTTCGCGGTCCGTATGTGAGGGTTGGGGGATGACCCACCCCGCTCCGCGCCGGCGCGCGTGCCTCAGCGTGCCGGGCTCCGCCCGCCGGATGATCGAGAAGGCCGCGGCCAGCGGCGCCGACGAGGTCGTGATCGACCTCGAGGACGCCGTCGCCGTCGACGCCAAGGAGAGCGCGCGGGAGACCGTGCTGACGGCGCTGCAGGAGGTCGACTTCGGCGCGACCGCGGTGGCGGTGCGCGTCAACGCGGCGCGGACGCCGTGGTGCCACGCGGACCTCGCGGCGCTGGCGGGCGCGGCCGACGTGCTGGGCACGGTCGTCGTCCCGAAGGTGGAGTCCGCCGGGGACCTCGCGTTCGTCGACCGGCTGCTCGACGGGGCCGAGGCGGCGTCCGGGCGGGCGCGGGCCCTGCGGGTCGAGGCGCTGATCGAGACCGCCGCCGGCGTCGCCCGCGTGCTGGAGATCGCCGGGTCGTCGCCGCGGCTGGACGGGCTCATCCTCGGCTACGCGGATCTCGCGGCGTCGCTGGGTCGCACGCCGGCCGCGGTCGCCGACCGCTCGGGCTGGAACTACGCGCGCGAGGCCGTGTTGACCGCGGCGCGCACGCACGGGCTGCAGGCGATCGACGGGCCGTCGCTGACCGTCTCGATCGACGCGGTCTTCACCGCCGACACGGCGTCGGCCCGGGACCTCGGCTGGGACGGGCGCTGGACGATCCACCCGCAGCAGGTCCCGGCGTTGTTGGAGGCCTTCGTGCCGACGGCCGAGGAGCTGGCGTGGGCGCGCAAGGTCGTCGACGCGCTGGCCGCCGCGGCGGCCGACGAGGCGCGCGGCGCGATCGCGGTCGACGGCCAGATGCTCGACGAGCCGGTGCGACTGGCGGCGCTGCGCGTGTTGGCCCGCGCCGGCGCGGAGGTGGCGGCGTGAGCGCGCCGGCGTCCGATCCGGCGGCGATGACCGGCGTCGGGGGACCGTACTTCGAGGACTTGCGCGTGGGCGACACGGCGCGCTCCGCCCCGTCGCTGACGCTGACCGCCGGGCACGCGGCGGTGCACCAGGCGATCCTCGGCGACCGGCTGCGGCTGCCGCTGGACGGTGGGCTGAGCGGGCAGGTGCTCGGCGGGCCGTTGGCCCATCCCGGGCTCGTGTGCGACGTGAGCATCGGCCAGTCGACGGTGCTCACCCAGCGGGTCGTGGCGAACCTCTTCTACCGCGGGCTGGCGTTCCGGCGCGCGCCGGTGATCGGCGACACGCTGCGCACGACGACGACCGTGACGGCGCTCCGGCAGAACTCGCGCCGCCCGGGGCGCGCGACCACGGGCCTGGCGGCGCTGCACATCGTCACGGTCGACCAGGAGGACCGGGCGGTGCTCGACTACTGGCGCTGCGCGATGCTGCCGCTGCGCGATCCCGAGGCCGAGACGGGCCACCGCGACGACCTCGACGCGATCTCCGCGGCGCTCACGCCGGAGGTGCTGCGGCAGACGACGGCGGGCTGGGA
>DASYBY010000477.1:0-4809 GCA_036500525.1 Baekduia sp.
CGCGCCGGCCTTGCCGGGCTCGCCACGCTCGCCCTCGCGCTGCTGCTCGCCGGTCCCGCAGCGGCCTTCAACTACGTCGCCGACAGCAGCGGCACCTACTGGGGCATCCAGGATGCCGCGGCGCCGCGCGTCGACACCGGCTCCATCCGGGCGACCCAGACGCTGCCCAACACCAACGGCGCGTACAGCACCACCATCAACGGCTTCGGCGGCATCAAGGTGTCGGTCGACACCACGCCCGCGCCGCGCTTCAACGGCGAGCTGATGCGCGGGTTCGGCCTGAAGTTCGACGGCCTCGACCACTTCGACAGCACGCAGGCCGTCGACCTCGGCGGCATCAAGATCCAGCGGTCGGTCTGGATCAACCGCGGCGCCGACTGGGGGCGCTGGCTCGACAGCTTCACCAACACGACCGACGCGCCGATCACGGTCAAGGTCGCGTTCGGTGGCGAGTCGGGCTACGGCGCGAGCGGCGCGAACTCCAGCGCGCTGGTGAACACCTCCAGCGGCGACGCCGCCGTCGGCGCCGACGACTCGTGGGCCGAGGTCGCGACCCCGCTGGCCGCCCCGCCGAACACCGCGACGACGCTGGTCGGCGGGCCGCAGGCCACGGTCATCGGCACGCCCACGTCGGTCGCCAGCCCGTTCGCCGGCGCGATGACCTTCACCGGCAACTGGCTCTACGACACCTTCAACAACCCGCTGGCCACCGCCGGCCACGAGGGCAACTTCCAGGCCTACGTCGACACCATCACCATCCCGGCCGGCCGCTCGGAGTCGTTGTTGCACTACATCGTGCTCGGCGCGCGCGTCAACGGCACGACGCAGGCGGGCATCGTGGCGGGCGTCGAGAGCACCGCCACCGCGCTCGCGACGACCCCGGACCTCACGGGCCTCACGCCCGCGCAGGTCTGCTCCATCAACAACTTCGACAGCGCCGCGCTGACCGGCTACGACGCTCCGACGTGTGCCGCCGTGACCACGGTCGGCCAGCTGCCGGTGCCCGACGCGCGGCCCGCGGTGACCAGCTCGCCCTATGACGTCGTCGGCAAGACGATCGACCAGATGGCGGCCGACATGGCGTCGGGCGTGACGACGTCGCAGCAGATCACCCGCGCCTACCTCGACCGCATCGCGGCCTACGACCAGGGCCAGTTCGGCTTCAACTCGTTCGAGTACGTCGCCCAGGACGCCATGGCCCAGGCCAAGGCGGCCGACGACGCCCGTGCCGCGGGCCAGGACGACAAGCTGCTCGGCATCCCGATCGGCGTCAAGAACCTCTACGACACCAAGGACATGCCGACGACCAACGGCAGCCTGACGTTCGAGGGCTTCCAGCCGGCCAAGGACGCCTACCAGGTGGGCAAGCTCCGAGCGGCCGGCGCCGTGATCATCGGCAAGACCGCGCTGGAGGAGTACGCCACCAGCGGCAACTACTCCAACGACCCGTGGGGTCAGGTCTGGAACGCGTTCAGCCCGAGCAAGTCGGCGATCGCCTCCAGTGGCGGCTCGGCGACGGCGACGGCGCTCAGCCTCGACGCCGCGGCGCTCGGGTCCCAGACCGGCGACTCGCTCTACGGTCCCTCCAGCGGGGCGAGCATGGTCTCGCTGCGCGGCACCGACGGCCTGGAGAGCGGCAGCGGCATCATGCCCCTGTCCTTCCTGACCGACTTCGGCGGCGCGATCGCCCGCTCGGTCCCCGACCTCGCCGACATCCTCGACGTGGTGGCCGGGACCGATCCCGACGACCCGTCGACCGCGCCCGCCGACGCGCACCTCCCGCACGACTGGCGCGACGAGCTGGACGTCCACGCGCTGGAGGGCAAGCGCATCGGGTTCATCCCGTCCACGTTCGTCGATCCGTTCGGCACGACGGGGACGACCGACGCGGAGCTGGCGGCGATCGACTATCTCCGCGACGCCGGGGCGACCGTCGTCGAGATGGGCACGACGGTCGGCGGGGCCAACACCCCGACGCGGCCGACCGACACCACCACCGGCAACCTCAGCCAGGAGGGCTGGGACGAGTACATCGACGCGCATCCGGAGCTGGGCGCGCAGGGCTTCCCCATCCACAACGCGGTGGACGTGAGCTGCTCGCAGAAGAAGATCGCCTACACGCGAGCCGACCCGAGCGCCTGCGCGGTCGCGCCGGCCGCGCGGATGAGCAGCGACGAGGTGGCCGCCAAGCGCGCCTACCGCGTGGCGCTGCAGGGCGCGCTGAAGACGTGGATGGACACGGCGGGCGCCAACGGCCAGGGCGTGGACGCCGTGGTCTACCCGGGCCTGCTGAGCGACATCACGCTCAACGACGGCGGTGGCGGCAAGGCGAGCTTCGGCCGCGCCGACACGCCGAGCGCGAACTTCGGCAGCCCGACCGTCATCTTCCCGGCGGGCGTCAACGACCACGGGCAGCCGATCAACCTGCAGCTGCTCGGCCGCGCCTGGGACGACCCGAAGCTCGTGGGCATGGCCTATGCCTTCGAGCACTACGCCGAGGCCGACGGCAACGGCCACCAGGAGCCGACCACGGCGCCGGCCCTGCCGTACAAGGCCGACGCGCAGCCGCAGCCGGTCGTCGAGCAGGTGCCGGTGCCGTCTGACCCGGTCGTCACGACGGTCACCAACACGGTGACGGTGCCCGGTCCGGCCGCGCCTGCCCCCGCCGCCCCGCCGGTCGTCGCGCCGGCCAAGCCGATCGCCGTGGCGCTCGCGTTCCCGGCCAAGGGCTCGGTCGCGGAGGGCAGCGTGCGGCTCGCGGTGCGCAACACGAGCAGGGTGACCGTCGGCGGCAAGGTGACGCTGAAGGCCAGGCTCGGAGGCAAGACGATCACGTTGGGCCACGTGTCCTTCTCGATCGCCGCGGGGAAGGGCGAGACCGTCCGGGTGTACCTGAGCAAGGCGGTGCGCCGTGCGCTGAGCGGGCACCGGACGCTCACGGTGTCGGCGGCCTACGCGCTGACCAACGCCTCGGGCGGCAGGCTCAGCACGACCAGGTCGGTGAAGCTGACGCTGCCCAAGGACATCGCCAAGCGCTGATCCGGGATCGCCGCCGCCGTGCCGCGTGCAGCGGTGCGGCGGCGGCCGCCGGATAGCCTGTGGACCTTGCGCCTGCCCAGCCGTCACGTCCTCCGCGTCGAGCTGCTGGGCGGCCTCGTGGTCGCCCTCGCGCTGATCCCGGAGGCGATCTCGTTCTCGCTGATCGCGGGCGTCGATCCCAAGGTGGGGCTGTTCGCCTCGTTCACGATGGCGGTGACGATCTCGATCGCGGGCGGTCGCCCGGCCATGATCTCGGCGGCCACGGGCGCGATGGCGCTGGTCGTCGTCGGGCTGGTCAAGGACCACGGCGTGCAGTACCTGCTGGCGGCGACCGTGCTGGCCGGCGCCTTCCAGATCCTGCTCAGCGTGCTGGGCGTGCCGCGGCTGATGCGGTTCGTCCCGCGGTCGGTCATGACCGGCTTCGTCAACGCGCTGGCGATCCTCATCTTCATCGCCCAGGTCCCGTACCTGCGCGACGGCGGGGCCGCGGGCTACGCGATGGTCGCCGTCGGCCTCGCGCTGATCTACACCGTGCCGCGGGTGACGAAGGCGATCCCGGCGCCGCTGGTGGCGATCGCGGTGCTGACCGTCGCGGCGGTCGCCGGCGGGATCCACGTGCCGAACGTCGGCGACGAGGGCAAGCTGCCCGACGCGCTGCCGGTCCTCGGCATCCCGAACGTGCCGTTCTCGCTGCACACGCTGACCATCATCCTGCCCTACTCGATCACCCTGGCCTTCGTCGGGTTGTTGGAGTCCTTGATGACGGCCAAGCTCGTGGACGCGATCACCGAGACAGGCTCGGACAAGATCCGCGAGGCGCGCGGGCAGGGCATCGCGAACATCGTCACCGCGCTGTTCGGCGGCATGCCGGGCTGCGGGATGATCGGCCAGACGATGATCAACGTGCGGGCCTCGGGGGCGCGCACGCGGCTGTCGACCTTCTGCGCCGGGCTGTTCCTGCTGATCCTCGTCGTGGGCCTGGGGGACATCGTCGCGGTCATCCCGATGGCGGCCCTGGTGGCGGTGATGATCCTCGTGTCGATCTCGACCTTCGACTGGCGGAGCATCACGCCGGCGACGGTCAAGCGGCTGCCGCCGAGCGAGTCCATCATCATGGTCGTGACGGTCGCGGGCACGGTGGCGACGGGCAACCTGGCGGTCGGCGTGGTGCTCGGCGTGGTGACCGCGATGATCGCCTTCGCGCGCCGTGTCGCGCGGCTGGTGGCGGTGGAGCGGGTCGCCGACCCCGACGGCAGCACCATCATGTACTCGGTCAGCGGCGAGCTGTTCTTCGCCTCCGACGAGGAGCTGATCGAGGCCTTCGACTACGCGGGCGATCCGCCGCGCGTGATCGTCGACCTCTCGCACGCGCACCTGTGGGACGCGTCGGCGGTGGCCGCGCTGGACACGATCGCGCGGCGGTACGACAAGCACGGCGTGGCCGTGGAGTTCACGGGGCTCAACCCGTCGAGCGAGGAGCTGCGCGACAGCCTCGCGGAGGAGCTGGCCGGGGCGCGCTAGGCCGCGGGCCAGCGCAGCACGGTGCCGCCCCACACGAGGCCGGCGCCGAAGGCGGCGAGCAGGACGGTCGCGCCGGGGCGCAGGCGGCCCTCGGCCTGGGCGACCGACAGCGCGATCGGCAGCGAGGCGGCCGAGGTGTTGGCGAAGCGGTCGACGACGTCGACGACGCGGTCGCCCTCGACGCCCAGCTCGCGGCCGACGGCCTTCAGGATCCGCCCGTTGGCCTGGTGGTAGACGAGTAGGTCGAGG
>DASYBY010000478.1:0-16689 GCA_036500525.1 Baekduia sp.
GCTGCGCCAGGAGCGGGTCGACACCGCGGTCGCCGCCGGCCAGCCCGCGCTGACCGCCGACGAGCTGCTCGACGGCGAGCCCGAGCGCGACGCGCGCGTCGACCGCGACACGCCGCTGGAGAGCCTGCTGGCCTCCGAGCCCCTCCGCCGCCTCGGCGCGGTCGCCGTCGTCGACGCCGACGACCGCCTCCTCGGCCTCATCACGCTGGATCGCGTGCGGCGCGCGCTGGCCGCCAGCGTGTGACCGCCTCCGACGGCGCGATCCCTGCGCGCAGCCGCGCGTCGGCCTGAGGCTCGCCGGGCTCAACGGTGAGCGGAAGCACGCCGGCCCAGACGTCGAGGGCGTAGTCGTCCTCGTCGTCGACGGGGTCGCCGGTGCGGACCTTGGCGGAGGACTCGGTGAGGGAGAGGGCGAGGACGCGGGTGCCCTTGAGCTCCTGGCGGCGGGGTGGGCGGACTTCGGCCCAGCGGCCCGGGATCAGCCGTTCGGTGAAGGCGGCGAGGGCGGCCTCGCGCTCCTCGGGGCCCTCGACGTAGCGGGCGTGGCCGAGGACGACGGCCGAGCGGTAGTTCATGGAGTGGTGGAACGCGGAGCGGGCGAGGACGAGGCCGTCGACCAGCGTCACGGTCAGGCAGGCCGGGATGCCGCAGCCCAACATGGTGGCCATCCGCGAGGACGCGGCGCCGTGGACGTAGACCTCGTCTCCCACGCGCGCGTGGAGCGCGGGAATCACGTAGGGCTGTCCGTCGACGGTGAAGCCGAGGTGGGCGACGAGCGCCTCGTCGAGGATCGCGTCGATCGTCGCCCGCTCGTAGTCGGCGCGGGCGGGCGCGCGGCGGACGCGGGAGCGTTCGGAGGGAGCGGTGGCCATGGTGCTCACCGTAGGTCTGAGTTGGCCCTGGTTCCAGATCCAAGAGCCTGTGCGATATTGAGGCCAAGTGGATCTCCATCTCGATCTCGCCGCCGCGCCCGGCCGCTCGCTGCGCGCCCGCGCCGAGCACGCGCTGCGCGAGGCGGTGCGCGGCGGCCGGCTCGCCCCCGGCACGCGGCTGCCCGCGACCCGCGCGCTGGCCCAGCAGCTCGGCGTCTCGCGCGGCGTGGTCGTCGACGCCTACGCCCAGCTCGCCGCCGAGGGCTACCTCGACACGCGCCGCGGCGGCGGCACGCACGTGGCGCACCAGCCGACGCCGGCGCACCCGGCCACGGCGCGCCCGGCGCGCCCGGCACCGCCCGCCATCACCCGCAGCCCGTGGACCGTCGAGCCCCTCCCCCGCCACGACCTCCGCCCCGCCCTCCCGGCGATCGACGGCTTCCCCCGCCGCGCGTGGCTCGCCGCGATCACGCGCGTCCTGCGCACGATCCCCGACCGCCGCCTCGGCTACGGCGACGACCGCGGCGAGCCGGAGCTGCGGGCCGCGCTCGCCGCCTCCCTCGCGCGCACGCGCGGCGTGCGCGCCGAGCCCGACCAGGTGCTGATCACCGGCGGCCTGCGCGCGAGCCTCCCGCTGGCCTGGGCACTGCTGGCCACCCGCGGCGCGCGGCGCGTCGGCATCGAGCAGCCGGGGTGGCGGCGGATCGCCGACAGCCTGAACGCCGCCGGCCTCATCCCCGTCCCGCTCCCCGTCGACCAGGACGGGCTCGATCCGCACACCCTCGCCGGCCTCGACCTCGACGCCGTCGCCGTCACCCCCGCGCACCAGTTCCCCACCGGCGCCGTGCTCGCCCCCGCCCGCCGCGCGGCGCTCACCGCCTGGGCGCGCGAGCGCGGCGCGCTCATCCTCGAGGACGACTACGACGCGGAGTTCCGCTACGACCGCCACCCGATCGGCTCGCTGCAGGGACTCGCGCCCGACCTGGTGCTCTACGGCGGCTCGACCGCCAAGACGCTGGCGCCCGCGCTGCGCCTCGGCTGGCTCGTCCTTCCGTCCAGCCTGACAGCGATGTTGCACCCCGACCGCCCCGCCCGCGCGGGCACGCCGCCGGTCCTCGACCAGCTCGCGCTCGCCGACCTCCTGGAGCGCGGCGACGTCGACCGCCACCTGCGCCGCCAGCGCCACCGCTACCGCCGGCGGCGCGACGCGCTGCTCGAAGCCGTCGCGCAGCAGCTCCCCGACGTCGAGATCCGCGGCGCGGCGGCGGGGCTGTTCGCGGTGTTGATGCTCCCCGAGGGCCTCGACGAGGGCGCCGTGGTCGCGGCCGCGGCGGCCCGCGGCGTCGCCCTCGACGGGCTCGGCGCCGGCGGTCGCGCCGGCCTCGTCGCGGGCTACGCCAACCTGCCCGAGGCCGGCGCCGCCGCAGCGGTGAGCGCTTTGACAGCGGCCATCGAAAGCTTGGACGAAGCACCAACCACACGGCCGACGTAGGAAGGCCTAAGGGGGAGCGACCTATAGAGTCCGTCCCCCCGAACTTCGAGACGAAGAGCCCGATACATGCCTGCACACGACGTCCTCATCCTCGGCGCCGGCCTGGCCGGCCAGCGGGCCGCACTGGCTGCCGCGGATGCCGGCGCATCGGTCGCGATCATGAGCAAGGTCCACCCGGTCCGCTCGCACTCGGTCGCTGCCGCCGGCGGCATCAACGCCGCGATCAACCCCGCCGACGACTGGCGATCGCACGCCTACGACACCGTCAAGGGCTCCGACTTCATCGGAGACCAGGACGCGATCGAGGTCATGTGCGCCGAAGCGCCCGAGGAGGTCATGCACCTCGAGCACATCGGCGTGACCTTCCACCGCAACGAGACCGGCAACCTCGATCTCCGCGCGTTCGGCGGCGCTTCGATGAAGCGCACCGCCTACGTGGCCGACATCACCGGCCAGGCCATCCTCCACGTGCTCTACGAGCAGCTCATGAAGTACCACGAGCGCGTGGCCCGCTACGAGGAGTGGTTCACCACCTCGCTCCTCCAGGACGAGACCGGCGCGATCTCGGGCTGCGTCGCCCGCGACATCCGCACCGGCAAGCTCGAGGTCTTCACGGCCAAGAACGTGATCCTGGCCACCGGCGGCGCCGGCCAGTGCTTCAAGCCGACCACCAACGGCCTGATCTGCACGGGCGACGGCATCGCCCAGGCCTACCGCCTCGGCGCGCCGCTCATGGACATGGAGATGGTCCAGTACCACCCGACCTGCCTCGTCGAGAACGGCTTTTTGATCACCGAGGGCGCCCGCGGCGAGGGCGCGCACCTGCTCAACGCCAACGGCGAGCGCTTCATGGAGAAGTACGCGCCGAACAAGATGGAGCTGGCGTCGCGCGACGTCGTCTCCCGCGCCGAGCAGACCGAGATCAACGAGGGCCGCGGCGTCGGGCCCGGCGGCGTCGGCATCTACCTCGACATCACCGTCGTCCCGAAGAAGCGCACGCTCGAGGCGCTCCGCGAGATCGTCAACATCGGCAAGGACTTCGCCGGCGTCGACATCACGCGCGAGCCGATCCTCATCCGCCCGGGGCAGCACTACATCATGGGCGGCGTCAAGACCGACATCTGGGGCGCGACCCAGATCGAGGGCCTCTACGCCGCCGGCGAGGTCGCCTGCGTCTCGGTCCACGGCGGCAACCGCCTCGGGGCCAACTCGCTCCTCGACACGCTGATCTTCGGCCGCCGCGCCGGGGAGCACGCCGCCGAGCGCGCCAAGGGCATCCCGATGCCCAAGGCCGCCGGCCAGGCGCGCATCAACGAGGAGCAGGCGATGATCGACGGGATCATCGACCGTCCGAAGACGGGCCGTCGCCTGTCGGAGATCAAGGACGACCTCGGCACCGAAATGAACCGCAACGTCGCGGTCTTCCGCGAGCAGGCCGGCCTGGAGCACGCGCTCGAGGTCGTCCGCCGGCTCAAGGAGGAGGCCAAGACCGCCTACGTCGACGACAAGGGCAGCGTCTTCAACCAGGACGTCCTCGCCGCGCTCGAGCTGGGGTACATGCTCGACTGCGCCGAGTGCACGGTCGTCGGCGCCATCGAGCGCAAGGAGTCGCGCGGAGCCCAGTTCCGCACCGACTTCCCCGGCCGCAACGACGACGAGTGGATGAAGCACATCACCTTGTCTCGCAACGGAAGCGACGAGCCGACCATCGGCTACGCCCCCGTCACCATCACCCAGTGGCAGCCCGAGGAGAGGAAGTACTAGCCATGGCCGCCGAACCCCTCACCCCTGAAGACACCCGCGCCGCCAACCCGGCGCACGTCGACAAGTCCGAGAGCTTCACGCTCCGCATCCGTCGCTTCGACCCCGAGTCGGGCGAAGCGCCCTACTGGGTCGAGCACACCATCGAGCTCGAGCCCCACCGCTCGGTGCTCGAGGGCATCCTGCAGGCCAAGGGTCGTTTCGACGGCTCGATCGGCATCCGCTGCTCGTGCAAGGCCGCGATCTGCGGCTCGTGCGGCGTGCGCGTCAACGGCCAGCCCGGCCTCGCGTGCCACACGCACCTCGACAAGGCGCTGTCGACGTCCAAGGACGGCGTCATCGAGATCGAGCCGATGGGCAACATGCCCGTCATCAAGGATCTCATCGTGGACATGGACGCCGTCCACTGGAAGAAGATCCAGCGCGTCACGCCGTGGCTGATCAACAAGCAGCCGATCCCCGAGCGCGAGTACATCGTCGAGCGCGAGTCGATGGTCGACGTCACGCAGTCCATGGCCTGCATCCAGTGCGGCGCCTGCGTCTCGGACTGCCTGGCGATGGAGGTCGACCCGCTGTTCATCGGCCCGGCCGCCCTGGCGAAGTCCTACCGCTTCGTCGGCGATCCGCGCGACGCCGACCAGCGCGAGCGCCTGCTGGACCTCGCCGAGGATCCGCACGGCATCTACGACTGCACGCACTGCTTCAAGTGCATCGATGCCTGCCCCAAGGGCGTGGCGCCGATGAACCAGATCATGCGCCTGCGTCGCCGCGCCGGCTCCGACCACCACATCGTCGATCGCAACAACGGCGAGCGCCACGAGGCGGCCTTCGTCACGCTGATCAAGAACTACGGCTTGCTCTGGGAGGCCGAGCTGCTGCCCCGCTCCTACGGCGGCAACTCCTGGTTCGGCAAGTTCGCGCCGCCGGCCGGCAAGGAGATGGTGGCGTCGCTGCCGGCCATCACCAAGGCCATCATGCGCCGCAAGGTGACGCCGATGGCCGCGCTGAAGCCGCACAAGATCCCCTCGGCCGACCTCAAGCAGGTCCAGGCCATCTACGAGGAGATCGAAGGCCGCGACGAGCGGATCGAGTTCAACCTGTACATCTCCGGGACCGACGAGGCCAACGCTGAGAACGTCAGCGAGCGCGTCGAGGCGACCGGGGACTCCAAGTCGGAGGACAACGCATGATGAAGGTTGCGTACTGGCCCGGCTGCGTGAGCCGTGGCTTCACCCCGGAGCTCCATGGGTCCATGGCCCAGATCGCTCCGCTGCTCGACATCGAGCTGGTCGAGCTCGACCGCGCCTGCTGCACCGGCGCCGGCGTGATCGCCGAGCACAACACCGAGCTCGCCGACACCCTCAACGCCCGGACGTTCGCGCTCGCCCAGCAGGTCGAGGGCGCCGACCTGATGATGAACATCTGCTCGACCTGCCAGGGCGCGCAGGGCGAGTGCCAGGAGCGCCTGGACGCGTCGGCCGAGTACCGCGGCCACATCAACACGACGCTCGCCAAGTACAACCTGGAGTACCGCGCCGGCATCGCCAACAAGAACTTCTTGTGGGTGCTGGTGGAGGAGCTGGGCCTCGACGAGCTGCGCAAGCGCGTCGTGCGCCCGCTGACCGACCTCAAGGTCGGCCCGTTCTACGGGTGCTACATCGTGCGACCGACCGATCGCCTCGGCATCGACGACGAGAACCCGCGCGACACGTACCTCGGGCTGGTCATCGAGGCGCTGGGCGGCACGGTCATCGACTATGCCGGCTCGCACAAGTGCTGCGGCTTCCCGATCATCACCATGAACAAGGAGGCGTCGCTGAAGCAGGCGGGCCGCCACCTCGGTGACGCGGTCGACGCGGACGCGGACTGCCTCGTCACGCCGTGCCCGCTGTGCCACCTGAACCTGGACCTGCAGCAGCCGCTGGCCGAGAGCGTCGTCGGCCGCGACCTGAACATGCCGGTCCTGCACCTGCCGCAGCTGGTCGGCCTCGCCCTGGGCCTCACGCCCAAGGAGATCGGCCTGCAGAAGCACGTCGTCAAGCCCACGGCCGTCATCGACTGGACGACGTCGGTCATCGCGGGCGTCGGCGCCGCGGCTTAGTGAAGCTCTCGAAGCTCCTGCGTGGAGCGTCCCCGGCGTCCGAGGCCCAGCCTCGGCGTCGGCGGCGCGCCCCGCGCGCCGACGGACCGCGCACGATCATCCCGATCGACGCCGACGCCACGCCCTCGTGGCTGCACACGGCGCCGGCCGACGCGTCCCCGTTCGAGATGAACGTCGACGCGGCGCGCGAGCGCCTGCGCCGCGCGATCCCGCCCGTCGCCGACGACGAGTAGGACCGACCGCGTAGCATCGTCAGGGCGATGACCTCCGTCTTGACGCGCAACAACGTGCAGGTCCACGGCGACCCCGGCGGACGCCCGATGGTCTTCGCTCACGGCTTCGGCTGCGACCAGAACATGTGGCGGGGCGTCTGGCCGCAGTTCACCGCCGACCACCGCGTGATCCTCTTCGACCACGTCGGCCACGGGCGCTCCGACCACCGGGCGTTCGACCAGGAGCGCTACGCCTCGCTGGAGGGCTACGCCGCCGACGTGCTCGACATCTGCGCCGAGCTCGACCTGCACGACACCGTCTTCGTCGGCCACTCGGTCAGCTCGATGATCGGCGCGCTGGCCGCGGCGCAGCAGCCCGAGCGCTTCGGGCGCCTGGTCATGGTCGGCCCGTCGCCGCGCTACGTCGACGAGGGCGACTACGTCGGCGGCTTCTCGCGCGCCGACATCGACGGCCTGCTCGACTCGCTGGAGAGCAACTACCTCGGGTGGTCGGGCACGATGGCCCCGGTGATCATGGGCAACGGCGACCGGCCCGAGCTGGGCGAGGAGCTGACCGAGTCGTTCTGCGCGACCGACCCGGAGATCGCCAAACACTTCGCGCGCGTCACGTTCCTGTCCGACAACCGCGCCGACCTGGCGCGCGTGCCGGTCCCGACGCTCGTGCTGCAGTGCTCGGCCGACGTGATCGCCCCCGAGGTCGTCGGCGACTACGTCCATCGCCACCTGCCCGAGAGCGAGCTCGTCCTCCTGGCCGCGACGGGCCACTGCCCCAACCTCAGCGCCCCCGAGGAGACCGCCGCGGCCATCCGCGCGTACGTCGGGCCGTGAGCGCCCGCGACGACGATCTGACCGAGGACTCCCCCGAGGAGCTCTTCGAGGACGCGCCGTGCGGCTACCTGACGACGCGGCTGGACGGCACGATCGTCAAGGTCAACCGGACGCTGGAGACGCTGACGGGCTATGCGCGCGCCGACCTGCTCGGGCGACGGCGCTTCCAGGACCTGCTGACCGTCGGCGCGCGGATCTACCACGACACGCACTACGCGCCGCTGCTGCAGATGCAGGGCACGGTGCGGGAGATCGCGGTCGACCTCGTCCGCGCGGACGGCACGACGCTGCCCGCGCTGGTCAACTCGGTCCTGCGCCGCGGCGCCGACGGCGAGCCGCGCGCGATCCGCACGACGATCTTCGACGCGACCGACCGCCGCAGCTACGAGCGCGAGCTGGTCCGCGCGCGCGACCGCGAGCACGAGATCGCTCGGGAGCTGCAGCGCGGGCTGCTGGGCGGCGAGCTGCCGGAGGACCCGGCGCTGGACCTGGCCGTGGAGTACCGGCCGGCCGTCGCGGGCGTGGAGGTCGGCGGCGACTGGTACGACGCGTTCTGGCTGAGCGAGCGGGAGATCGCGGTGGTGGTGGGCGACGTCGTCGGGCGCGGCATCCAGGCCGCGACCAAGATGGGGCAGTTGCGCAGCGCGGTGCGCGCGCTCGCGGCGACGGGCCTGGAGCCCGGGCCGCTGCTGGAGAGCCTGGACGGCTACGTGCGGCGCCACGGCGTCGGCCAGATGACGACGGTCGCCTACACCAGCCTGGAGCTCGACACGGGCGTGCTGCGGATCGCGTCGGCGGGGCACCTGCCGCCGGCGATCGCTGAGCCGGGGAGTGGCGCGTCGTTCGCGTGGGTCGGCCGCTCGACGCCGCTGGACGCCACGCTGAATCCGGGGCCGCGCGCGCAGGCCGCGCTGACGCTGGCGCCCGGCAGCGCCGTGCTGCTCTTCACCGACGGGCTGATCGAGCGGCCCGACCGGCCGCTGCAGGCGGGGCTCGACGCGGTGCTCGCCGAGCTGGACGCGCGCCGCGGCGAGCCCGCAGCCGCGCTCGCGCGCGAGGTGTCCGACGCCCTGGTCGGCGCGCACGAGTCGGGCGACGACATGTGCGCCGTCGCGCTGCGCTGGACGCCGCCAAGCTGAGGCGCGGGCCGCTGAGGCGCGGGCCGCTGACGCCGGATCCGGGTCGCTCTGAGCTGCCTAGGACAGCTCACAGCGACCCGGATCGCCGGGCACGCGCGTCTCAGGCGGCGGCGCGCGCGGTCAGCAGCCCGCGCTCGTGCAGCAGCTCGGCGATCTGCACCGTGTTGAGCGCGGCGCCCTTGAGCAGGTTGTCGCCGACGACGAACAGGTTCAGGGACTTCGGGTCGCCGAGGTCGGCGCGGACGCGGCCGACGGCCACGGGCTCGCGGCCGGCCCACTCCAGCGGGGTCGGCACGTCGTCGAGCTCCACGCCCGCGTGGGCGCCCATGACCTCGAGCGCGCGGGCCACCGTAGGCTCGCGCTCGAACGTCGCGCGCACCTCGATCGCGTGGCCGACCATCACCGGGACGCGCACGCACGTCGGCGAGACCGCGAGATCCGCGATGGCGAGGATCTTGCGCGACTCGTTGAGGAGCTTCATCTCCTCGTCGGTGTAGCCGTTGCCGGTGTCCTTGCCCAGCAGGGGCACGACGTTGAAGGCCAGCGGCTTGCCGAAGACGGCGGTGTTGGCGACCTTCCCGGCGGCCTCCGCCCCGCGCTGGGCCAGCGCCTGCGGGTCGGCGAGCAGGCCGGGGACCTGCTCGATCAGCTCGTCCATGCCCTTCTGCCCGGCGCCGCCGGCGGCCTGGAAGCTCGTCGCGACGATCGCCGTCAGCCCGAACTCGGCGTGCAGCGCGTGCAGCGGCGGCATGATCGTCATCGTCGTGCAGTTGGGGTTGGCGACGATGCCCTTGCCGATGTGGTCCAGCGCCTCGGGGTTGACCTCGGAGACGACCAGCGGCACCTCGGGGTCCATGCGGAACGCGCTCGAGTTGTCGACCACGATCGCGCCGCGGGCGGCGAAGCGCGGGCCCCACTCCTTGGAGATCGAGCCGCCGGCGCTGAAGATCGCGACGTCGAAGCCGCCGATCGACTCGTCATCGCGCAACGGCTGGGCGATCAGGCCGTCGCCGAGGTCCTTGCCGGCCGAGCGCTCGGAGGCGAAGGCCACGACTTCGGAGGCCGGGTAGCGGTGGTCGCGCAGGAGGCGGCGGATCTCGGAGCCGACGGCGCCCGTGGCGCCGACGACGGCAACGCGGTAGAGGGACATCAGCTTGCGAACTCCCCGAACGGCTGCTCCGGGCGGATCGTGTCCGCCCCCGACAGGTCGAAGGCCGTGTGCAGCGCCTTGACGGCCTCCTCGACCTTGTCCACCGGGACGACGCACGAGATGCGGATCGGCGACGTGGAGATCATCTCGATGTTGATCTCCTGCGCGCCGAGCACGCTGAAGACCTTCGCCGCGACGCCCGGGTGCGACTTCATCCCGGCGCCGACGATCGAGACCTTGCCCATCGAGTCGTTGGTCTCCAGCTGGATGCCCAGCTCGGTGGCGATCGGCTGCAGCGCCGCGCGGGCGGCCGTGACGTCGTCGCGCGGCACCGTGAACGACAGCTCGGCCAGCGCGCCCGCGGTCCGCGGCTCGTTCTGGATGATCATGTCGATGTTCACGTTGGCGTCGGCCAGCGCGGTCGTCACGCGGCCGGCGATGCCGGGCGTGTCGGGCAGGCCGATGAGCGTCACGCGCGCCTCGCCACGCGAGTGGGTGACGGCGGTGATGAGCGGGTTCTCCATCATGTCCTTGTTCTTGGCCTCGTCCTCGGAGACGACGAACGTCCCGTCGCCATCGTCAAAGCTGGAACGGCAGTGGATGCGCACGCCGTGGTTGCGGGCGTACTCGACGCTGCGCAGCTGGAGCACGCCGGCGCCGGAGGCGGCCATCTCGAGCATCTCGTCGAACGAGACGACGTCGAGCTTGCGCGCGTCGGGCACGATCCGGGGATCGGCCGAGAAGACGCCGGGCACGTCGGTGTAGATCTCGCACTCGTCGGCGCCGATGGCCGCGGCGAGGGCAACGGCGGTCGTGTCCGAGCCGCCGCGGCCGAGCGTCGTGACGTCCTTGGCGGTGCTGACGCCTTGGAAGCCCGCGACCAGGACAATGGAATCCTCGTCCAGCGCGGCGCGGATCCGATCCGCACGGACTTCGAGGATGCGAGCCTTGGTGTGGCTCGTGTCCGTCACGATGCCGGCCTGCGATCCGGTCAGCGAGATCGCCCGATGTCCCAGATCGTTGATCGCCATCGCACACAGCGCACACGACACCCGCTCGCCGGTCGAGAGCAGCATGTCCATCTCCCGCGGGTCGGGATGCGGGGAGATCTCCTGCGCGTCGGCGATGAGCCGATCGGTCTCCTTGCCGCGCGCGCTGAGGACGACGACCACCTGATGGTCGGCCTCGCGCTTGGCGACGATCCGTTGGGCGGCGCGCTTGAGACGCGCCGCATCGGCGACGGAGGTTCCTCCGAACTTCATGACGACGGTGCCCGGCATGGACGCGCAATGCTAGAGGCTGTGGACGGAGCGCCATGAGCCGGTCGATGACCATCGGCCTGACCGGACCTGGCGCGGCCGCGGTCGCGGTGCTCGCGCTCGCGCTGGCGGGGTGCGGCGGCGGGTCGGGCGGGGCGCCGGGCGCGGCGTCGACCGGGCGGTTGGAGGCGCGTGCGCCAGCACCGGCGGGGACGGTCGCGGCGCCGGCCGCCGCTGCTCCCGCGCGGCCGGCGAGCGCGCGGGGCACCGCGGCGAAGCTGCCGACGAGCATCGAGCGCTCCGCCGCGCGGCTCGTGCTCATCGGCTTCGGCGGCACGGAGGCCGACGCGCCGCTGCTGGCGCGCATCGCGGCCCACGAGTGGGGCGGCGTGATGCTGGAGCCCGGCAACGGCAGCTCGCCGCAGCAGGTCGCCGGGCTGGTCGGGCAGCTGCGGGGCGCGGCGCTGGCCGCCCACCACGAGGCACCGCTGATCGGCGCCGCGCAGATGGGCGGCGAGAACGACGCGGTGCCGGTCGGCTCGCGCGCCCAGTCGGCGGCGGCCGACGCGGCGGCCGCGCAGCGCAGCGCGCTGGGCTCGGCCAAGGTGCTGCGCACGCTCGGGATCCGCATGGTCTTCGCGCCAGTGGCCGACACGTCGACGCCTGGCGGACCATGGGAGGGCCTGGCGTTCTCCGACGACGCCGGCACCGTCACCGCGATGGCGGGCGCCGCGGTCGCCGGGTGGAAGCAGGGCCACGTCGCCCCCGTCCCCGGTCACTTCCCGGGCGAGGGCGCGGCGTCGGGCGATCCCGTGGAGGGACCGGCGACCGTCGGCCTGTCGATGGCGGAGCTCACCGCGCGCGACCTGCGCCCGTTCGCCGCGCTGGCGCTGCACGCGCCGGCGATCCAGCTCAGCAGCGCGACCTACGTCGCCTTCGACGGCGTGACGCCCGCGACGCTGCTGCCCGGCGTCGTCGCGCTGCTGCGCACCACCCTGAAGTTCCAGGGCGTCGTCGTCAGCGGCGACCTGGCCGCCGCCTCGCTGGCCACCGGCCGCCCGGTCGCCGACCTCGCGGTCGACGCGCTCAAGGCCGGCTGCGACCTCCTCTGGATCCCCGGCGGCGCCGACGACCAGGACGCCGCGCAGCGCGCGATCGCCCACGCGCTGCGCACCGGCGCCTTGCCGAAGTCCCGCGTCGCCGACGCGCTGGCCCGCATGGACCGGCTGCGCGGCGACTACGGCGTGCGCTGACTCAGACTTCGAGGTCGGCCGGCAGCGGGACCTCTTGCGGCGGCTGGCCGGCGCCGGTCTCGTCCCAGTCGTTCCAGGCGAGGGCGTCGCGGCCGGCGTGCTCGCCGGCGCCGCCGAGGGCGAGGAGGATCGTGGCGACGCGGCCGCGGTTGACCAGCTGGCGCCGCTGCGCCGCGCCGACGCGGACGAGCGTCCCGTGCGGAACGGGGTGGTCGACGCCGTCGACGACGAGGGTCAGCTCGCCCTCCAGGACGAAGTAGACCTCCTCCTGGTGTTCATGCGCGTGGATGCGGCTGCGCTGCCGCGGCGCCAGCGTGATGAGGTTCATGCCGAAGCTGGAGACTCCCAGCTCGCGCCGCAGCGGCTGGAAGCGCTCGCCGTTGGCGGGCTTCATGGTGGTGAACGTGATGTCGGGCTCAGCCATGCGGGCGACCCTACGGGGCGCGGCGCTCCGGCGATCGCGCGACCGCCGCGTCAGCTCAGCAGTTCGTCCAGCGTCTGACCGCTGACGGCCGACTCCGGACGCTCGGCGACGATGTCCGAGCCGGGAAGGGCGTGGTCGTCGCGGCGCTTGATGAGCAGCCATTGGGGCTTGGCGCCGGGACGGGTGCGCTGGAGGGCGAAGCCGCCGTGGAGCTTCTCGCCGTGCAGGACGAAGACGGCGTGGCCGCGGTCCAGCGCCTCCGGCCACGGCACGCGGCCGCCCTGCTCGTAGGTCCCGCGGTCCCAGATGATCACGCCGCCGGAGCCCGTTGAGCCCTCGAACGCGTTGTGGTCCATCCCGTGATCCTCGACCTGGATGGCCATGCGCTTGGTCGCGGGATCCATGGACGGGCCCTTGGGGACGGCCCACGAGCGCATCACGCCGTCGACCTCCAGCCGGAGGTCGAAGTGGTGGGCGGTCGCCTGGTGCTCCTGGACGACGAAGACGCCCGCGGCGACCCCGCGGATCGCGAACTGCTCGTGGCCCTCGACGGCAACGCGCTGCGCGGCGACGCCGGACACCTGCGCCCGCGGCGGGCCGTCGTGCAGGAAGGCGGTGAACGCCTCGATCGCCTCCGGCGCGCCCTCGGCGTGGATCTGCACGGTGCCGTCGTCGCCGTTGCGCACCCAGCCCAGGACTCCGAGCTCGTGCGCGCGGCGGACGGTCGCGTCGCGGAAGAAGACGCCCTGGACGCGGCCGTCGACGACGGCGCGGATCGCCTCGGTGGCGGCGGACTCGGCCATGGCCCGAGCCTACGCCGCGCGGGCCTCAGGCGATCTCGCGGCGGCCGGCGAACGCGCGGCCGAGGGTGACCTCGTCGGCGTACTCCAGGTCGCCGCCGACCGGCAGGCCGGAGGCCAGGCGGGTCACCGCGACGTCGGGCTTGCGCTCGCGCAGCGCCGCCGCGATGTGGTGCGCGGTCGCCTCACCGGTCGTCGTCGGGTTGGTCGCCAGCACGACCTCGCGGATCTCGCCGCTCTCGACGCGCCGGTACAGCTCGGCGATCTTCAGGTCCTCGGGATCGACGCCGTCGATCGGCGACAGCGCGCCGCCGAGCACGTGGTACCGGCCGCGGAACTCGTGGGTGCGCTCCAGCGGGATGACGTCGCCGGGCTCCTCGACCACGCAGATGACCGCCGGGTCGCGGCGATCGTCCTGGCAGATGCGGCACAGCGGCTCGTCGGCGAGGTTGAAGCAGACCTCGCACGGGCGGATCTTCTCCTTGACCTCGCGGATCGCGGCGGCCAGCGCGTTGGCGTCCTCGGGATCGGTGCGCAGGATGTGGAACGCGAGCCGCTGCGCCGTGCGCTGGCCGATGCCGGGCAGCTTGCCCAGCTCGGTGACCAGGCGCTGGACGGGCGGCGCGAACAAGGGCTAGTGAGTCCGTCCGGAAGTACGGCCCAGAATCTGGGCCCGGATCGTCGTCCGTGGCAAGGACGCACCGAGGGAGCGGGCCCCTAGGCCCGTGACCGAGGGAGGACGCCGCCACGGGCGGCGAGACGGCCCCGGATTCTGCGGCGGACTTGCGGACGGGCTCACTAGCGGTTCTTCTTCTGCGCGGCGCGGCGTGCGGCGCGGTTGAGCTGCGGCGCGCCGCCCGGAGCGCCGCCACCGCCTCCGAGGCCGCCGAGCGCGTCGCCGAGGCCGAGGCCCTGCAGCGCCTCCATCGGGTCGAAGCCGCCGGCGCCCTGGGCGCTCTGCATGGCCTTCTCCTGGAGATCGACGGCCTGGCGCAGCGCCTCGTTGGTCGCGGCCAGCACGAGGTCCTGGAGCATCTCGACGTCCTCGGGATCGACCGCGTCGGGATCGATGACGAGGGACTCGACCTTGAGGTCGCCCGTCACGGTCACCTTCACCATGCCGCCGCCGGCCGACGCCTCGACGCGCTGCTCCTTGAGGGCGTCCTGCGCCTCCTGCTGCGCGGCCATCGCCTCCTGGGCCTGCTTGAGCATGTTCTGGATGTTGGGCTGGGGCATCAGGCCTGCTCCTGGTCTTCCTGGTCGGGCTGGTGATCGACGGCGTCGAATTCTGACCGCAGCCGCGCGATGAAGTCGTCCTCGCCGAGGACCTCGGGCTCGGCGCCCAGCTCGGACGCCTCGACCGTCTCGAAGAGCAGCCGCGGGGTCACGCCGACGAGCGAGTGGAACGCGTCGGCGGCGAGGGTGCGCGCGGCGGCGTCCTCGCACTTCTTCTTCTGGAAGCCGTGCTCGGGGGTGAAGGCGAGCGTGAGGTCGCGACCGCTGACCGCCAGCGGGCGGGCCTCGGCGAGGCAGCCGGCGACGAGCTTGTTGCTCTCGGCGACGTTCTGCAGGACCGCGGGCCACAGCTCCTCGACCATGCGGAGGTCCAGCTCGCCGACGGGGGCGGGCGGCGGTGCGGGCTCGGGCTCGGGCTCGGCCACCGCGACGGCGGCGGGCGCGGCGAGCGCGGGCTCCGCGCTCTGCGGCGGCGGCTGCGGAGCCGACGGCGTCGGAGCCGGCGTGGGCGGCGTGGGCACCGGCGGAGCGGCCGGCTCCTCGGCGGGCGGCGGCTGCGGGGCCGCGGGCGTCGGGGCGGGCGGCGCGGCGGCCTGCGGCGGAGCGGCGGGCGGCGTCGGATCGGGCGCGGGCGGAGCGGCCTGCGGCGTCGGGGCGGCGGCCTGCGGCGCAGCGGGCAGCGCGGCAGCGGGCGGCGCAGGTGCCGGCGCCGCAACCCGCGGCGCCCCCGCGAGCACGCCCTCCAGCCGCTCCAGCCGGGCCAGCAGCGCGCGCGTCGAGGGATCGACCTCGGGCGCCGCAGCCTTCACGAGCGCGACCTCCAGCTGCGTCTGCGCGTCCGCTCCGTCCTTCGACAGCCGCATGCCCGCGGCCAACAGGTCGAGCAGCCGCACGGTGTCGGCGCCGGTCAGGCGCTGGGCCTGGTCGGCCAGCCGCGCGTCGCGCTCGGCCGTGATCCGCAGCTGCGACGGGACCTCGCCGAGCGTCTGGGTCACGAGCACGTCGCGCGCGTGCGTCTCCAAGTCCTTCAGGAACTGCGCGGGCTCGCGACCCGAGTCGGCCAGCCGCGCCGCGATGTGCCAGGCCGAGCGCGCATCCCGCGCGCCGATCGCGTCCAGCGCGCCGAAGAGCAGGTCGTCGTCGGCGACGCCGAGCACCGCCAGCACGTCCTCGGTAGCGATCGACGACCCCGAGTAGGTCACCAGCTGCTCGAGCGTGCCGAGCGCGTCGCGGTAGGAGCCCGTCGCGTTGCGGGCCACGAGCGCGACCGCCTCGGGCGCGACCTCGATCGACTCCTTCTGCGCGACCCGCTGGACGACCGTCGCGAGCTGCTCGACCGTCGGCCGGCGGAAGTCGAAGCGATGGCAGCGGTCGACGACCGTGTCCATGATCTTGTGCGCCTCGGTGGTCGCCAGCACGAAGACCGTCGACGGCGGCGGCTCCTCGAGCGTCTTGAGGAACGCGTTCCACGCCGCCGAGGACAGCATGTGCGCCTCGTCGAGGATGTAGATCTTGTAGCGGCCGGTCACCGGCGCGTACTGCACGGAGTCGCGCAGCTCGCGGATGTCGTCGACCGAGTTGTTGGAGGCCGCGTCCATCTCGATGACGTCCATCGAGGTGGCGCTCGCGATCGAGACGCACGACTCGCAGACCCCACAGGGGTCGACGGTCGGGCCGTTGACGCAGTTCAGGCACGCGGCGAGCATCTTGGCCATGGACGTCTTGCCCGTGCCGCGCGAGCCGACGAACAGGTAGGCGTGGTGCACCTTGCCCTGCTCGATGGCGTTGCGCAGCGTGCGCACGACGTGCTCCTGGCCGATGACGTCGTCAAACGTCCGCGGGCGGTGGCGGCGGTAGAGCGAAGGTCCGGCGGGCACGGACGCACGAGTGTAGAGGCAGCTCGGGCGGCGAGCCGCGCCCGCCTGGGTAGGCTGCGGGCCATGGCCGACACGCTTCAGCAGGAGCTCTTCGAGTGGCTGCGGATCCCGAGCATCTCGACGGGCGGCGGCGACCCCGCCGACCTGGAGCGTGCCGCCGAGTGGGCCGCGCAGAAGGTGCGCGCCGCGGGCGGCGAGGCCGAGCTGGTCCGCATCGGGACCGGCAACCCGCTGGTCATCGGCGAGCTGCGCGCGGCCGACCCC
>DASYBY010000479.1:0-2713 GCA_036500525.1 Baekduia sp.
CGCCAGCGCGGCTCGCCGAAGCTCAGCTCGTGAAACGACTTGGAGACCTCGAAGCCGACGTCGATCCCGACGAGGTCCTGCAGCTCGAACGGCCCCATCCGGAAGCCGGCGGCGCGGACGATCGCGTCGATGGTCTCGACGCCGGCGATCCGCTCCTGCAGCAGGCGCAGCGCCTCCAGGCCGAACGGCCGGTTGCAGCGGTTGACCAGGAAGCCGGGGCCGTCGGTGGCGTCGATCGTGCGGCGGCCCATCGCCTCGCCCGCGGCGCGCGCGACGGCCAGCGCCTCCTCGGAGGACTCCAGCCCGGCGACGACCTCGACCAGCCGCATCAGCGGCGCGGGGTTGAAGAAGTGCAGGCCGACGACGCGCGACGGGTCGGCGGCGGCGCGGGCGATCGACGTGATCGGGATCGACGAGGTGTTGGAGGCGAGCACCGCCTGGGGGGCGATCTTCGAGAGCGACGCGAACAGCTCGTGCTTGAGCTCCAGGCGCTCGGGCGCGGCCTCGACGATGAGCTCGCATGCGGCGAGGTCGGTCAGCGCGTCCGCGACCTCCAGCCGCGCGCCGATCTCCGCCGCGTCGCCGTCGAGCAGACCCTTGTCCACCAACTTGGCAATGCCCGCGCGGGCGCGCTCGGCGCCCTGGGCGGCGGCGCCCTCCACGGGATCGAACAGCAGCGTCCGCGCACCCGACTGGGCGGCCAGCTGCGCGATCCCCGATCCCATCGTGCCGGCGCCGACGACGCCGATGACCTGCGGTGCGCTCATGGCCTCAGCTTGACGATGACCTCGGCGGGGCGCTTCGTGGTGTGGCCCAGCACGTCGGTGCTGCGGACGAGCAGGCGGTAGGTCGCGGGGCGCAGCAGCGGGACGGTGTTCCCGAACGCGCCCGGCTTGGTGACGTCGTGCCAGCGCGGCCGCTCCTTGCCGCGGACCCATGCCACGGAGATCGAGCGGATCCCCGTCTGGTCGACGGTGAGCAGGGTCGTCTCGAGGGCCCCGGTGATCGTGTGCGGGTTCTCGCGGCGGAGCGCGACGAGCCGCCCGCCCGCGCCGGAGACGACCGACTCGGGCGCCTCCCGGTCGTCGGCCGCCCGGAAGGGCTGGCGCGGCGCCGGCGTCCACCAGCTCGGCGCGCCGAACCCGCTGCCGGTCAGGCCCTGCTCGGTCGGGGCCACCGGGTGCGTGCGGCCGTGACCGGCGAGGTCGATCACGGCGCCGGGTGCCGTGACGGAGTTGAGCACGCCGGTGAGCAGGTGGGCGCCGTCGGCCGAGAACGCGAGCGGCTCGCGGCCCGCGCCGGCGACGCGCCGAAGGCCGCCGCCGGTGTAGTCCATGGCGTAGACGGGGCCGCCGCCGGCGACGGCGTAGGCGCTGCCGTCGGGGGCGGAGACGACGTCGAGCCCGCCGGCGGCGACGACCCGGCGCAGGTGGGCGCCGTCGGGCCGGACGTCCCAGAGGTCGCTGTCGTCGCGCGTGAAGCGGATGCGCGAGCCGTCGGCGAGGTAGTGCGGATCGGCGTCGATGCGATCGGCTCCGGTGGCGGCGAGAAGCCGGTGGGCGTCGGTGCCGTCGGCCGCCACGGTCCAGATCTCGCTCGTGCGGAGCGTGGCGCGGACGAAGGCGAGGTGGCTCGCGTCGGGCGACCAGCGGGGGGTGAGGTCGCCGAAGAACCCGGGCGCCGCGGCCTCGGCCGCCGAGGTGGCGGCCGGCGTCGAGGTCAGCCGCACCGGTGCCGAGCCGTCGGCGCCGGCGATCCCGAGGCCGTCGGCCGGGTTCCGGCGCGCGAAGGCGAGCCGCACGCCGTCGGGCGACCAGGCCGGCTGCTGCGCGTCGGGCAGGGCGAGGGTCGGCGGCGCGGCGAGGTCGCCGGCGACGACCGTGATGCCGGTGCTCGTGCCGAACGCGAGCTTGCCGTAGGCGCCGGCGGCGTGCGCCGGCGCTGCGGCGAGCAGCGCGACGGCCGCCGCGCCCGCCAGGCCGCGGCCGATCACGCAGGGACCAGCGCGTTGATGCCGGTCTCGGCGCGGCCGATGATCAGCTTCTGGATCTGGGACGTGCCCTCGTAGAGGGTCGTGACGCGCACGTCGCGGAAGTGGCGCTCGACCGGGTGGTCGTCGGCGTAGCCGGCGCCGCCGTGGAGCTGGATCGCCTCGTTGGCGCACCAGACCGCCGACTCCGAGGCGTACAACTTGGCGATCGAGGTCTCGGTGGTGTTCGGCTGGCCGCTGTCCTTCAGCCAGCCCGCGCGCCAGACGAGCAGCCGCGCCGCGTCGGTGCGCACCCGCATCTCGGCGATCATCGCCTGGATGAGCTGGAAGGACGCGATCGGGCGCCCGAACTGCTCGCGCTCCTTGGCGTACTTGACCGACTCCTCCAGACAGGAGCGGGCCACGCCGACGCAGCCGGAGGCGACCGAGAACCGGCCGGAGTCCAGCGCGGTCATCGCCACGCGGAAGCCGTTGCCGACCTCGCCGAGCACGGCGTCGTCGGGGGCGAAGACGTCGTCGAGCGCGATCTCGGCGGTGTCGGAGCCGTGGAGCCCCATCTTGTGCTCGATGGTCGTCGGGCGGAAGCCGTCCTGCGCGGTGTCGACCAGGAAGCACGCGACGCCCTTGTGCGCCTTGGCCGGATCGGTCTGGGCGAAGATCAGCGCGAGGCCGGCGTGGTTGCCGAGCGAGATCCACATCTTGGAGCCGTTGATGCGCCAGCCG
>DASYBY010000480.1:0-7876 GCA_036500525.1 Baekduia sp.
CGCCAGGGCGACCCGGGCGAGTCCCGGTTCTTCCTCAGCGCCGAGGACGACCTCGTGCGCCTGTTCGCCGGCGACCGGATCTACAAGATCCTCGACAAGCTCGGCACGCTCGACGAAGAGGGCAACGAGGAGCCCATCGAGGCGAGCATGCTCTCCAAGCAGATCGAGAAGGCGCAGCGGAAGGTCGAGGAGCAGAACTTCCTCATCCGCAAGCGCGTCCTCGAGTACGACGACGTGATGAACGAGCAGCGCCGCGTCGTCTACCAGTACCGCGACGAGGTGCTGGAGGGCCGCGACATGGGCCCGGTGGCGCGCGAGAACCTCGCCGACGTCATCCGCCGCGTGGTCGACGAGTACACGGCCGGCGAGTTCGTCGAGGACTGGGACATGGACGGCATGTTCACCGCCCTGGCCGACATCTTCCCGGTCGGCTTCGGGCCGGACCAGATCGACCAGGTCAACGAGCGCGAGGAGCTCATCGAGCTGCTCACCTCCGAGGCGCTGGCGCTGTACGACAAGCGCGAGGAGGAGCTCGGCGACGAGCTCATGCGGGCGCTCGAGCGGTATCTGCTGCTGCAGATCATCGACAACAAGTGGCGCGAGCACCTGTACGACATGGACTACCTGCGCGAGGGCATCCACCTCCGCGGGTTCGCCCAGATCGATCCGCTGGTCGCCTACAAGAACGAGGCGTTCGACCTCTTCACCGACCTGATGAACACCATCTGGGCGGACTTCTCCCGGATGATCTTCCACGTCGAGGTCGAGGTGGAGGCCGCCGACGGTGGCGCCGCCGTCCCGCAGCTCGGCGCCCCCGGCGCCGGTCCCGGCACGATGACCTACACCGGCGGCGTCGGCACCCAGCAGCCCAGCGCGCTGAACGCGGCGCAGCAGGGTGGCGGCGTGCCCGTCGCCGCGGAGGGCTACGTCGAGGAGGACGCCGCCCCGATCGTCCAGCAGCGTCGCGTCGACGAGCACGAGCTCATCGGGCGCAACGACCCCTGCTGGTGCGGCTCGGGCCGCAAGTACAAGAAGTGCCACGGCGCCTAAGTGGCCACCGCCCCTGACACGCCCACACCCCAGCGCCTCTCCGCGATCCGCGCGAGCTTCGGCCTGCTGCGCGAGAGCACCGATCCCGACGCCCTCGCGACGACGGCGGCCGAGCTCGAGCAGCAGATGCAGGCGCCCGGCTTCTGGGACGACTCCGACGCGGCCGCCAAGGTCTCGGCGCAGCACGCGCGGTCGTCGCGCAAGTTGAAGGCCTTCCAGGAGCTGGCCTCCGACGTCGAGGATCTCGACGGGCTGGTCGAGTTAGCCGAGGAGGACGACGAGCTGGCCGACGAGCTGATCGAGCAGCTCGGCTCCGTCGAGGATCGCCTCGCCGCACTGGAGGAGGAGCGCCTGTTCTCCGGCCCCTACGACGCGGGCGACGCGCTGGTCACCGTCAACGCCGGCGCGGGCGGCACCGACGCCCAGGACTGGGCCGAGATGGTCCTGCGGATGATGATGCGCTGGGGCGAGTCGCGCCGCTTCAAGGTCGAGCTGCTGGAGGCGAGCGCCGGGGAGGAGGCGGGCATCAAGTCCGCGACCTTCCGCGCCCAGGGCGAGAACGCCTACGGCCTGTTCAACGCCGAGCAGGGCGTCCACCGCCTCGTGCGGATCTCGCCCTTCGACGCCCAGTCGCGGCGCCAGACGGCGTTCGCCGGCGTCGACGTCGCGCCGGTCATCGAGGACACCGGCGACGTCGTGATCGACAGCGACGACCTGCAGATCGACACCTACCGCGCCTCCGGTGCCGGCGGACAGCACGTCAACAAGACCGACTCGGCCGTGCGCATCACGCACCGCCCGAGCGGGATCGTCGTGCAGTGCCAGAACGAGCGCTCGCAGTCCGCGAACAAGGACACGGCGATGAAGATGCTCCGCGCCAAGCTGCTCGATCGCTACGAGCGCGAGCGCCAGGAGGAGATCGCCAAGGCGCGCGGCGAGACGCTCGACGTGAACTTCGGCTCGCAGATCCGCTCCTACGTGCTGCACCCGTACACGATGGTCAAGGACCACCGGACCGACCGGGAGATGGGCGACGTCCAGCGCGTGCTGGACGGCGACCTCGACGGCTTCGTGCGCGCGTACCTCCTCAAGGCAGCGAGCTAGACCATCATGAGCAGCGCAGCGGAGACCCCGGCGTCGGGGCGCAGTGAGCAGCCCACGGCGCCCTACCTCGACGCGGTCGTCGGCTACGGCTTCCGCGGTCCCGGGCGCTTCCACGTCCCCGGCCACAAGGGTGGCCCCGGCGCCGATCCCGGCCTGCGCCACGCCCTCGGCGACAGCGCGCTGGCGATCGACATCCCGCAGGACATCCACGGCATCGACATCGGCGACTCGCCGTCGCCGTTCGAGCGCGCCGAGGCGCTGGCCGCCGAGGCCAACGGCGCCGCGCGCACATGGTTCCTGACCAACGGCGCCACGCAGGGCAATCATGCCCTGTGTCTGGCGCTCGCCCCGCTGGGCACGCACGTCGTCGCGCAGCGCAACTCGCACGCGTCGGTCGTCGACGGGCTCGTCCTCAGCGGCGGCCTGCCGTCCTTCGTCGCGCCGGCCTACGACGCCGAGCTGGGGATGGCGCACGGCGTCACCCCCGAGGCGCTGGACGCCGCGCTGGCCGCCGACCCGGAGGCGCGCGTCGCGTTCCTCGTCTCGCCGACCTACTACGGGATGGCGGCCGACGTCGCCGCGCTGGCCGAGGTCGCCCACCGTCGCGACGTGGCGCTGGTCGTCGACCAGTCGTGGGGCCCGCACTTCGGCTTCCACCCCGACCTGCCCGAGAGCGCGCTGCGCCTCGGCGCCGACGCCGTGCTCACCAGCACGCACAAGATCGTCGGCTCGCTGGCGCAGAGCGCCATGCTGCACGTCGCGAAGGGAACCGGCTCCCACCCACCCCGCATCGACCCGTCGACCGTCGGGCGCGTCCTGCGCCTGCTGCGCTCCACGAGCCCGTCGTCGTTGTTGATGGCCTCGCTCGACGCCGCGCGCCGCCAGCTCGCCGTCCACGGCGAGGCGCTGCTGCACGAGACGCTCGCCGCGGCGCTCGCCACCCGCGAGAAGCTCGCGACCACGCCGGGCATCGCCACGATCGCCGAGGACTTCGTCGGCCAGCCGGGCGTCGCCGCCTACGACCCCTTGCGACTCGTGCTCGACACGCGCGGGACCGGCTGCACCGGCTACGAGGTCGCCGACGCGCTGCGCAACGCCTACGACGTGCAGCCCGAGCTGGCGACCGTCGCCACCATCGTCTGCGTGCTCGGCATGGGCCAGCCCCCCGAGGCGCTCGTGCGCTTCGCAGGCGACGTCGACGAGATCGTCAAGCGCATCGCCAAGCCCGGCACGGTCGAGGCGCTCGTGCGCACGCCCGAGTCGCTCAAGAGCCAGATGGTCGTCTCGCCGCGCGAGGCGTTCCTCGGCCGCTCGGAGGTCGTCCGGCTCGACGACTCCGTCGGGCGCATCTCCTGCGAGTCGATCGCCGGCTACCCGCCCGGGATCCCGGCGCTGCTGCCCGGCGAGCGGATCACCGCCGACACGACGGCCTACCTGCGGGAGCTCGTCACCTCGGGCGCCCGCCTGCACGGCGCGGCCGATCCGACGATCGCCACGATCCACGTGCTCGCGCAGGACTGACCCGGGCCGCGCGCGGCAGGTTCCGATTCGCCGCCTTCCGGGGAAGGGTGGATCACCCGTGCTCGAGCTCGATCGCATCTCCCGCCGTTTCGGCGACGTGGTCGCTCTCGATGAGCTCAGCCTGACGGTCGCGCCCGATCGCCTGACGGGCTTCGTCGGACCCAACGGCGCGGGCAAGACGACCGCGATGCGGATCGCGCTCGGCGTGCTGGAGGCCGACGGAGGCGAGGTGCGCTGGGAGGGCCGGCCGGTCACGCCCGCCGACCGCGCGCGCTTCGGTTACATGCCCGAGGAACGCGGGCTCTATCCGCGGATGCGCGTCGCCGACCAAGTCGAGCACTTCACCCGCCTGCACGGCCTCGACGGCGCCGCCGCGCGCGCCGCCACGGTCGACGCGCTGGACCTCGTCGGCCTCGCCGGCGAGGCGACCACGCGCACCGACACGCTCTCGCTCGGCAACCAGCAGCGCGTGCAGCTCGCGGTCGCGCTCGCGCACTCGCCGGTGCTGCTCGTCCTCGACGAGCCGTTCTCGGGCCTCGACCCGATCGGCGTCGACGTCATGGCCGAGGCACTGCGGGCGCGCGCCGACCGCGGTGTCCCGACTGTCTTCTCCAGCCACCAGCTCGACCTCGTCGAGCGGCTGTGCGACGACGTGGCGATCGTCGCCCACGGGCGCGTCGTGGCGGCCGGTCCCGTCACCGAGCTGCGGCGGCGCGGGGGCCGGCGCCAGCGGGTCGCAGTGGATGGCGCGCGCGACGACGCGTGGCTGGCCGCGGTGCCCGGCGCCGAGCTCGTGGGCCGCGACGACGGCGCGGTGATCGTCGCGCTGGCCGACGGCGTCGACGACCAGGTGCTGCTCGACGCCGCCCGCGCCGCCGGTCCCGTCCGCCAGTTCACGCCCGACGAGCCGCGGCTGGCCGACCTGTTCCGCGAGGTGGTGACGTGAGCGGCGAGCTGCGCGGCTGGCCCGCGATCCGCACGGTCGCCCGGCGCGAGATCCGGGAGCGCGGACGCGACAAGGCGACCGCGATCTCCACGCTGGTCACGCTGGTGATCCTGGCGGCGATCGTCCTGCTGCCGTCGGCGCTCGGCTCGGGCAAGGACCCGAAGGCGACGGTCGTCGGCGCCGACCCGGCGGCGCTGGCGGTGGCGCGCACGGCGCACGCGGGGCAGCAGGCGTTCTCGGTGCGGCTCACGGTCGACCGGGTCGCCACCGACGCGGCGGCGGCGCGCCGCGTACGGGACGGCGACGCCGACGTGGCGATCCTGCGCGACGGGCGCGCCGTGGTCGCCGCCCACGACGCCGAGGACGGGGCCATCGCCGCCGTGCAGGCGGCCTCGCGCGCGCAGCGCACGGCGGCGGCGCTGGCGGCGCGCGGGCTGTCGCGGGCGGAGGTCGCCCAGGCGCTCGCGCCGCCCGCACTGCCCGTCGCGCGGGCGGGGAAGGAGGACGCCTCGGGCCTGGCCTTCGTCGTGTTGTTGGTGCTCTACGGCCAGATCCTGGCCTACGGGATCGTCGTCGCGACCGGCGTGGTCGAGGAGAAGCAGAGCCGGATCGTCGAGCTGGTGCTCAGCGCGATCCGCCCGCGCGACCTGCTGGCCGGCAAGGTCCTCGGCGTGGGGGTGGTCGGCCTCGTCCAGCTGCTGCTCATCGGCGTGGCGGGCCTCGGACTCTCCGCGGCGACCGGCCACCTGGACGTCGGCGGTCCCGGCGTCCCGGCCGCGCTGCTGATCGCGTTGTGCTGGTTCTTGCTCGGCTACGCGCTGTACGCGTGCGCCTACGCGACCGGCGGCGCGCTCGTGTCGCGCCAGGAGGAGCTGCAGAGCACGACGACACCGATCACGATGGCGGTCATCGGCTCGTTCTTCGTGTCGCTGCCCGCCCTCGACGACCCGTCCTCGACGCTGGCGGAGATCTTGTCGTTCATCCCGCCGTGCGCGCCGCTGGTGATGCCGATCCGCCAGATCGCCGGCGACGCGCCCGCATGGCAGATCGGCCTGTCGGTCGTCGTGATGCTGGCGGCGATCGCGCTGCTGGTCGCGATCGCCGGCCGCGTCTACGCCAACGCGGTGCTGCGCACGGGCGCGCGCGTGCGCCTGGGCACCGCGCTGCGCGGGCGCGGGCGCGCCGCGGCCTAGGACCCTCAGAACCGCAGCAGCGCCACGATCGACCCGTTCTGCTCCAGCTTGACGTCCGTGATCGGCAGGTAGCGGACGCGCGCGTCCTGCGCCAGCGCGCGGGCGACCGCGACCTCGACCACGTCGTCGACCTGCTCGGTCATCGTGCCGTCGGCCGGGCACTGCCCGCCGGCGCTCACGCCGAGCCACCCGCACTGCGGGCAGCGCGTGCCCCGGGCCGCGAAGTCGTCCTGCACGATGAGCGTGTCGAGGCGGCGCTCGTGCACGGCCAGCAGCACGTCGGTCAGGCCCGCGGCGGCGCGCCCGCCAGTGCCGAGGCCCTCGTCGATGCGCTCCAGCACCTCCTGGTCGCGGCGCTCGGTCAGCTCCTCCAGCACCGGGCATGCCGCCTGCAGGACGGCGTCGGCCGAGCTGTTCCACACGTCGGTGTCGAAGCGGCCGCGCACGCACCGGCTCACGTCGGCGTGCAGGTGCTGCTGGAACTGCGCGACGGTCTCCTTCGGCCCGCCGAGCAGGAGGCCCGCGATCCGCCGGCCCTTCAGCCGGTCCTGCAGCTCGCCGGCGACGGCGCGCAGGTGGTCGTCGACGTCCTTCTCCATGCCCTTCTCGTACCGCGACTCCGAGTGGCCGCCCTGGCCGCGCGACTGCGAGTAGCCCGCCTGCGTGCGGACCCCGCTGATCTTGTCGTCGCGACGCCACAGCTCGACCAGCCCGTCGACCGTGCCGGCCAGCAGGCGGACGTGCCGGCGGTCGACCAGCAGCAGCCACCACAGCTCGCCCGTGCCGATCCGCGCGAGCGGCTCGACGCAGGGATGGTCGGCGATCGCCACCTTGTGCGCGACGGGGCGCGGGAGCTTGAGGACCTCGAACAGGCCGGCCGGCTGGGAGGCGAACACGGCCAGCCCGCGGGCGCCTTCGGTGTCGACGCCGTCGCGCAGGCGTACGCGCACCCGTTCGAGATCGTGCTCGAGCGCGGCGCGCTCGGCGTGCGTGAGCGATCCGTTGTGCCGGATCGCGCGGCCGGCCTCGTCCATGACCGAGCTGATCTCGGTGGCCCGCGCGGGCGGCGTGGCGAACTCGCGCGGGTCGAGGTTGATGAAGAGGCTGAGGACCTTGCCCTGCGCGCTGCGGGTCTCCGCGAGCTCGCGCAGGTGGTCGGTCGTGATGTCGGTCGCCATGGTCAGCGCCTACCCGGACCCGAGCCGGAGGAAGCTCCGTGGCCATGCCGTGGCGCCGGAACGACGAAGGGCCGGCGCCTCCCAAGCGCCGGCCCCTCTTTGCCTCTCCCGCGGTGACGGGCGTCGCCTAGGCGGCGGCCGCCACCGTCTCTTCCACGGGCACGGCGACCTGGAGGGTCACCGCACCGTCGTCGTCCGCGGTTGCGCGGACGCTCGCGCCGTCGGCCAGCGTGCCGGCCAGGATGGCCCGCGTGAGCTCGCGCTCGAGCGTGCGGCGCACGTGGCGCTGCAGCGGCCGGGCGCCGAACTCCTCGTCGAATCCGTCGGCGGCAAGCCGGGCGACCAGGGCCTCGTCGACCTCGAGCTCGATCCGGCGCTCGGTGCGCAGCCGGTCGGCGACGCGGTCGACGATCATCCGGCCGATCGTCGCCACCTGCTCCTCGCCCAGCGACGAGAACGTCACGACGTCGTCGATGCGGTTGAGGAACTCCGGCAGGAACGCGGACTTCGCGGCGGCGAGCATGCGGTCGTCGTCGGCGGGGGTGGCCGCCGAGGTGAACCCGATCGAGCGCTTGGCGCGCCCGGCGCCCAGGTTGGACGTCATCACGATCACCGCGTTGGTGAAGTCGACCGTGCGGCCCTCGCCGTCGGTCAGGCGACCGTCGTCGAGCAGCTGCAGCAGCACGTTCCACACCTCGGGGTGCGCCTTCTCGATCTCGTCGAGCAGGATCACGCTGTACGGGCGGCGCCGGACCGGCTCGGTGAGCTGGCCGCCGTCGCCGTACCCGACGTAGCCGGGGGGCGACCCGATCAGCCGCGCGACCGTGTGCGGCTCGCGGTACTCCGACATGTCGATGCGGACCAGGCTGTCCTCGGTGGCGAAG
>DASYBY010000481.1:0-2969 GCA_036500525.1 Baekduia sp.
GGCGGATGACGTCGTCGCCGTCGTCGCCCCCGATGCGGTTGTCGGCCGCGCCGCCCTGGAGCTGGTCGTCGCCCGGGCCGCCGTCGATGTGGTTGGTGCCGCGCCCGCCGTAGACCGTGTCGGCGCCGGGGCCGCCGAGGACCGTGTCGTGCGCGCCGTGCCCGCCGTCGTCGTGGAGGTAGTCGGCCCACAGGACGTCGTCGCCGCCGTTGCCGATGAGCGTGTCGGAGCCGTGGGCGCCGAGGAGGTTGTCGTTGCGGTCGGTCCCGTGGACCGTGGCGCCGGCCGGGGAGGCCAGCTCGCGGCGGCCCGCGGTCGGATCCTCGGCGGCGGGCGCCTCGACGATGTGCTCGCAGTTGGTGATCTGCCCGCGGCGGACGGCCTGGGCGTTGGAGACGCCGCCCGGCTTGTCGTAGGGGTTGATGACGACCGTGTCGTCGCCGGCGCCGCAGTCGACGGTCGCGACGGCCGTGCCGTTGTTGACGTAGACGGTGTCGTCGCCGTCGCCCGCGTCGATGTGGTCGGGGCCCGAGTCGGCGTAGACGATGTCGTTGCCCGCGCCGGCGTCGATCTCGTCGGCGCCGGAGCCGCCGTGGACGAGGTCGTCGCCGTCGCCGGCGTTCACCGCGTCGGGGGCCGGGCCGCCGTCGAGCACGTCGTTGCCGGGGCCGCCGTCGAGGCGGTCGTGGCCGAAGCCGCCGAAGAGGCGGTCGGCGCCGTCGCCGCCGGTCAGCTGGTCGTCGCCGGACTCGCCGTCGAGCTGGTCGGCGCCCGCCATGCCGACGGCCTGGTCGGCGCCGGTGCCGCCGTCGAGGTGGTCGGGGCCGGCGGCGCCGACGAGGCGATCGCCGCCCTCCTCGCCCAGCAGCACGCCGCCGAGCGCGGTGCGCACGGTGAGGTGATCGGGACCGGGGAGGCCGAGGCGCGGCGCCGCCGCGGGCTGGGAGAGCGCGGGCAGCAGCGGTGCGACAGGCAGGTCGGCGACCGTACGGATCGTGAGGCCGGGGGCGAGGTCGGCCGGGATGGCCGGGAAGGCGGGGGCCTGGGCGTGCGCGGCCGGCGCGGCGGCGGCCAGGGCGAGCACGGGGAGCACGGCGAGGAGGCGAGCGGTGGGGAGGAGACGCATCCCTCCAGCGGTCGGCAGGGGCGGGACCACTCCGCAGCTTCGGCCCCGCAGGCGGACCACCGGACGAGCGCACCCGCCGGACCGGCAGGTCCCCTTGTCCGCGACCAGACCGGTGCCGTAGGGTGCCGCTCCGTGTCCCACCGCATCGCGCTGCTCACCACATTGGCCGCTTGCTCGTTCGCCGCGGCGCTCCCGGCCGCCGCGGGCGCCGCGACGCACGTGAGCCTCGGCGACCCGATCGTCGCGGGCCGATCGCTGCCGGACGCCCTGATCTACGAGCCCGATGATGCGGAAGCCGTCCACGTCGAGCTGTCGCAGACGGCGACCGATCTCGTCGTGACCGCGACCAGCGCGATCGCCCTCGACGTCGCCGCGCCGTGCGTCGGCGACTCGCCGACCGTCGCGCGCTGCCCGCTCGCCGTGGCTCGGACGTTCAGGCTGGACGGGGAGGTGCCCACCGCGCCCGTGGTCCTCACGGCGGCGCCCGGCGTCACGGTCGACATGTACGCCTACGGATCGCCCGGGAACGCCGACACGCTGGTCGGCGGCGCCGGGGACGACCAGCTCGACGGAGGGTCGGCGGACCCCCTCGGCGTCATGCCCGCCGTCCTGGCCGCCGACACCGTCGACGGCGGCGCGGGGGACGACCAGCTGTTCGTCGGCGGCGCCGGGACCGCCGACGGAGGCCCGGGCGACGACGTCGTCCAGGCCCGGGAGCGCGACGACCTGGCCACGATGCACGGGGGCGACGGCGACGACTCCCTGTGGGACGCCGCGGTGGCCGACGGCGGCGCGGGCGACGACGAGATCGTCCGCACGCTGGAGGCCGACGGCGGCGAGGGCGACGACGTGCTCCTCGCGCATCGCGGCACCGGTGGTCCCGGCGACGACCATCTCGGCAGCTTCGGCCCAGGATCGATCCTCGACGGCGGCGAGGGCGACGACAGCATCGGCTCCTCCGATCCCGGCACCGTGGCGCACGGCGGCCCCGGCAACGACCTCATGGAGGAGAGCCTGGGCGACGACCAGGGCTCGCTCCTGGCGGGTGACGACGGCGACGACACGTTCACGGGCTGGGGCTTCGGCGCCACGTTCGACGGCGGTCCCGGCAACGACACCATGGGCCTGACGATCGGGGGCCGGCCGCCCGGCGCGCTCGGCAACACGTACTACGGCGGCCCCGGTGCCGACCAGATCGAGGCACGCAACACCTACGCGGACCGGATCGACTGCGGCGATGACGTCGACACCGTCCGCCGCGAGCCGTTCGACATCGTGATCGGGTGTGAGAACGACCCCGACGCACCGGTCGTGCGCCCGCTGCCGCTCCCGGTCCGCCCGAAGGTCCAGACCGCCATCATCCCGCTCGCCTTCCGCGGCACGACGCACTTCACCGTCACGACGAAGGGCACCGTCCACCTCGGCGTCCGCTGCCCGAGGGGCGTGACCTGCGCCGGCCGCCTGCGCCTCGCCGCCGGCAAGGTCGTCCTCGGCGCCGTGACCTGCGCCGTCAAGGGCGACAAGACCGTGACGCTCAAGCTCAACCGCGCCGCGCTCAAGCTGCTGCGTAAGCGCAAGCACCACACGCTGACCGCCACGCTGAGCCTGACCCCCGGCAAGCTCACCGCGGCCCCCAAGCCCCGCCGCATCACGCTTCGGCTGCCGACCCGCCACTGATGGACGACCTGGCAAACTGACACCCGAACACGCCCAATGGGGGGTGGGGTAACGGCAGCCCGCCGGCCTTTGGCGCCGTGCAGTCTCGGTTCGAATCCGAGCCCCCCAGTCGCCGCCGGCGATCGCCCTTTAGCCTTCAGGCCGTGACCTCCTTCACCGCCGTCGT
>DASYBY010000482.1:0-2536 GCA_036500525.1 Baekduia sp.
TTACTGGTCTCCCTCCCCTTCGACCCGCATCACGCTCGCTACCGCCCGGACGACCGGCAGCGCCTTGAGCTCGGAAATCGTCGCGTCGAGATCGGCGTCGCGCGCCTCGTGCGTGACGATGATGAGCAGTGCGTCCTCGCCCCGGCTGGTTTGCTGCACCGCCTGGATCGAGACGCCGTGCCTGGCGAACGCCTCGGCGACCGGCGCGAGCACGCCGGGCTTGTCGGCCACGTCCAGTGACACGTGGTACCTGGTCAGCGTATCGCCCATCGGCCGCACGGGCAGGTCAGCGTACGTAGACAGTTCCGGGCCGCGGGTGCCCGCGAGCCGGTTGCGCGCCACGGCGACGACGTCGCCAAGCACCGCCGACGCGGTGGGGGTCCCGCCGGCCCCGGCGCCGTAGAACATCAGCCGTCCCGCCGACCGCGCCTCGACGAACACCGCGTTGTACGCGCCGCCGACGGCCGCCAGGGGGTGGGAGCGCGGGATCATCGCCGGGTGGACGCGCACCGCAACGCCCTCTTCCGAACCACTGGCCCCCGACCGCTCGCAGATCGCCAGCAGCTTGACGGTCCGGCCGAGCGACTTCGCCGACGCGATGTCCGCCGCGGTCACCTCGGTGATGCCCTCGCGGTAGACGTCGGCGGCGGTCACCTTCGTGTGGAAGGCGAGCCCGGCGAGGATCGCGGCCTTGGCCGCCGCGTCGAACGCCTCCACGTCGGCGGTCGGGTCGGCCTCGGCGTAGCCGAGCGACTGCGCCTCCTCCAAGGAGTCGCCGAAGTCCGCGCCGGAGCTGTCCATCCGGTCGAGGATGAAGTTGGTCGTGCCGTTGACGATGCCGAGCACGCGGTGCACCGTGTCGCCGGCGAGCGACTCGCGCAGCGGCCGCAGGATCGGGATCGCCCCCGCGACGGCCGCTTCGTAGTAGAGGTCGGTGCTGAACGCCCGGGACGCCGCGTGGACCTGCTCGCCGTGCTCGGCGAGCAGCACCTTGTTGGCGGTGACCACCGACTTGCCGCTCTCCATCGCGGCCAGGATGAGCGAACGGGCCGGCTCGATGCCGCCGATCACTTCGATGACGATGTCGACGTCGGGGCGGGTCGCGAGGCCGACCGCGTCGGTCGTGAGCAGTGCGGGGTCCACGCCGGGGCGCGGGTGCGACATCCGGCGCACCGCGATCCCGGCGAGCTCGAGCCGGGCGCCGCTGCGCACGGCGAGATCGTCGGCCTGCTCGGCGAGCAGCCGGGCGACCTGGGTGCCGACGACGCCGCAGCCGAGCAGCGCTACCCGGAGCACCTTGCCGGGTTTATCTTCGTAATCGCTCATCCGACGTCCAATCGCAGCAGGTCATCAAGTGTCTCGCGGCGGACGATCTCCCGCGCCGCCCCGTCGGCCACCGCCACCACGCCGGGGCGCGGCATGTGGTTGTAGTTCGAGGCGAGCGACCGGCAGTAGGCGCCGGTCGCCGCGACGGCGAGCAGATCGCCGGGCGCGAGGTCCGACGGCAGGTAGCAGTGCCGCACCACGATGTCGCCGCTCTCGCAGTGCCTGCCCACCACGCGGGACAACATCGGCGGCGCGGCCGACGACCGCGACGCGAGCACGCAGGTATAGGACGCGTCATACAGCGCGGTGCGGATGTTGTCGCTCATCCCGCCGTCAACGCTCACATAGGTCCTGATCCCGTCCACGTCCTTGATCGTGCCGACCTCGTAGAGGGTCACGGTGGACGGCCCGATGATGCCGCGGCCCGGCTCGATCGTCAGCCTGGGCACCGGGATGCCGAGTACCAGGCACTGCGACGCCACGATCGCGCGCAGCCCGGCCGCCAGGGTCTTCACCTCGGGCGCGTCGTCCGTCGGCACGTAGGCGATGCCGAACCCGCCGCCTAGGTCGAGGTCGGCCACGTGCACGCCGTGCTCGACGTGGATCCTCCCGGCCAGCTCGAGCACCCGGCGGGCGGCGACCTCGAAGCCGCCGGTGTCGAAGATCTGCGAGCCGATGTGCGAGTGCAGCCCGGCGAACTCGAGCTGCGGGAGCGCGAGGATGCGGCGGACGGCTTCGTCGGCGACACCCGAGGCGAGCGAGAAGCCGAACTTCTGGTCGTCGTGCGCGGTCGCCATGAACTCGTGCGTGTGCGCTTGGACCCCGGTCGTCACGCGGACAAGGACGCGCGGCCGCGCCCCCGCCGCCTCGGCGTGATAGGCCAGCCGGGCGATCTCCTCGAAGGAGTCGACCACGATATGTCCCACGTTGGCGGCCACCGCCTGCTCGATCTCGGCGGGCAGCTTGTTGTTGCCGTGCAGGGTGATCAGCGCCGGGTCCACCCCCGCCGACAACGCGACCGCGAGCTCGCCGCCGGTGCAGACGTCGACGCCAAGACCTTCCTCGACGACCCAGCGGAGCACGGCGCGGGAGCAGAACGCCTTGGCACCGTAGTACACCTGCGCGTCCTCGCCGAACGCGTCCACGTACTCGCGCGCGCGGCTCCGCACGTCCGCCTCGTCCATGATGAACGCCGGCGTGCCGAACCGCG
>DASYBY010000483.1:0-9439 GCA_036500525.1 Baekduia sp.
TCGACGGCCAAGTCTAATGCCCGTCCAATCCGGAGGGCGCTCTTCCACTTCACCGCATTTTTTCACGCGCTCAGTGATGATGTGCATCGAAGTACAACGATTTCGTCCTTTGAAAGGCAGTACATGCGCAAATTGGTCATGGTCCTCGTAGCAGCGTTCGCGCTCTCGACAGCCGCAACGGCATCGGCCGCTCCCACGGTGGTCAACGCCTCGGACTCGGGCCATTGGGGCACCCTGTACCGCAACACGATCGGCTCGCCGGCGATCACCCTCGACGCCGCCCCGGGCCTCCCGCCCTACGGCACCGGCAGCCTCGGCTTCCTGGTCGGAAGCGACGAGAAGGCCGCCTACGGCAACGAGATCGACTTCGCCGGCGACGCCCTGAGCGACATCACGCAGCTCGGCTACAGCCTCTACGCCACCGGCGAGGACCTGGCCCTCAGCACCACGACCGCCGCCAACGCCCCGGGCGTGAGCGTCGAGGTCGACCCGACCGGCACCGCCGACGGCACCGCCCCGAACTACGCGACGCTGGTCTACCTCCCGCCGGTCACCGTGCTGCCCAACGCCTGGACCACGCTCGACACGACGCAGGACGCGCGCTGGTACTACACCGGCGCCGCCGGCACGCAGTCGGGCTGCGACCAGATCACGTACTGCACGTTCGAGCAGGCCAAGAACGCCTTCCCGGACGCGACCGTCCTCTCGGTCTCGGTCACCAAGGGCCGCGACTTCGCGTTCCAGGGCGCGGTCGACGGTGTGCAGGTCAACGACACGATCTACGACTTCGAGCGGCTGACCGGCCCGCAGGGCACCCCGGGCACCGACGGGACGAACGGCGCTGACGGCACCAACGGCGTCGACGGGACGAACGGCACCGACGGCGTCGACGGAACGCACGGCACCAACGGTCTCGCCGGCACCAACGGCACCAACGGCCTGCAGGGCATCGCCGGCCCGGTCGGCCCCGCCGGTCCCGCCGGCCCCGCCGCCGTCTCCGCCGCGTCGTCGACCCCGACGGTCTGCCACGGCGCCTCGGTGCGGACGCTGACGGTCCCGACCGTCAAGGGCTACAAGCTGGTCTCGGCCAAGGCGACCCTGCGCGGCAAGGCGCTGAAGGTCTCGGGCCGCAAGGTCACGGTCAACCTCGCCGGCCGCAGCGCCGGCAGCTACAACATCAGCATCACCGCCAAGTACACCAAGGCGGGCAAGACGCGCACGGTCAAGACCACGCGCGGTCTCAGCGTCGCCTGCAGCTAGGCGACCGGAGCACGTCGGCCTGGAGGGCCCGCTGCGGCGGGCCCTCGGCCGCGGGCTACGGCCCCGGGTCGCCGCCGTTGACCACGTGTAGCGTCGCCTTCGCGCCGCCCGCGGTCGTGAGCGCGTAGTCGCCGGGCTTGAGGCCCGCCAGCTGCTGGTGGGCCGTCGCGCCCGCGCCGACGTCCAGCGTCCCCGCGCCCTCGATCGTCACCGTCTGCGCCGCACCGGTCGCGGTGACCGACAGGTCGACCGCCAGGAACGCCGGCACGGTGATCTGCGCCGGCGAGAACGTCGTCGCCGAGACCTTGAAGGTCGCCGGCACCCGCGCGGCCTCCTCGTCGCCGGCGCCGCCCTCGCCCGCCTCGCCCGAGCGGCCGTCGGCGTCGCCCGCGGGCGTGCCGCCGTTGGCGTCCGGCGCCTGGGTCCCGCCGTCGCCGCCCGCCGGCGGGACGCCGGTGGTCGCCGTGGGGGTGGTCGACGGCGGCTGCGTCGTGATCGTGACCGCGTTGGTCTCGGTCTGCAGCGGCACCGACGTGCTCGTCGGCGCCTCGCTCGTCGTGGTGGCGGGCGCCTGGTCGATGACCGTCGCCGTGCGGTCCTGGTCGTCGCCGCACCCGCCCGCGAGCGACCCGGCCGCCGCGAGGAGCGCGACCGCGGCCAGCGCCGCCGCCGCGCGCGAGCGCCCCACCCCGCCCCGGCTCACTGGCCGATCGAGAACATCGACTCCAGGTCGTGCTCGGAGAACGCCTCGAAGGCGACCATCGTCTGCGTCCGGGTCACCCCCGGCAGCTTGACCAGTTGCCCGGTGATCACCGTGGCGAGCATCTCGTGCCGGGGAACGCGGACGATCGCCACGAAGTCCCACTCACCGGTGACGGAGTAGGCCTCGGCCACCCCGTCGAGGTCCGCGAGCGCGCTGCCCAGCGTCGTGAGCGCGTCGCGCTCGGACTCGATGAGGACGACCGCGTGCGTCACAGCTTGTGCGCCTGACCCGGGTCGAGGACGATGACTTCCGCGTAGCCCGCGTTCTGGACGTCGGACTTGAACGCCTGCGCGTCGGTCTCGATCGCCGGGAACGTGTCGTAGTGCGCCGGGATGATCTGGTCGGCCTTGATCAGCTCGGCCGCGACGACGCCGTCGAAGCGGTCCATCGTGTAATGGCCGCCGATCGGGATGACCGCGAGGTCGATGTGGCCGCGGCGCGACGGCAGGGCCAGATCGCTGAACAGGCCCGTGTCGCCGGCGAAGTAGATCCGCTTGTCGCCCATCTCGATGACCAGGCCGGCCGGCGTGCTGACCGTGCCGCCGGGCGTCGTCGAGGTGTGCCACGCCGGGGTCAGCCGGACGGTGACCCAGCCGAGGTCGACGGTGCCGCCGATGTTGGGGTCCTTGACGTCGGCGACGCCGGCCTCCGACAGCTCGCCGGCCAGCTCGACGATCGCGACGACCGTCGCGCCGGTGCGCTTGGCGATGTCGACGGTGTCGCCGAGGTGGTCGCCGTGGCCGTGGGTCAGGAAGATCGCGTCGGCCGCGACGGCGTCGGCGGTGGTCGAGGCCTTGGGGTTGCCCGTCAAGAACGGATCGACGAGGACGGTCTTGCCCTCGTGCTCCAGCGCGAATGCCGCATGGCCCAGGAAGGTGATCTGCATCTAGGTCGTCTCCTCTGCGTGGTCGTCGTCGTACAGCTCGCGTGCCAGCTCCAGCCCGACCGCAACGCCGACGAGCATGCTCAAGCGCGTCTCCTCGGCGATCAGCGTCCGCAGCGCCGTGAGGCGCGCCGGTCCCTCGTCGGTGTCCGCCACGCCGGCGATCTGCGCCTCGTGCGCCTCGCCGAACCAGCCGCCGGCGTCCAGCGCCTCGTTGAGGACGCGCTGCAGGCCGGGCGCGGCGTGCGTGACGATCTCCTGCGTGTGGGTGAAGCGATCGGGGTCGTCGGCCATCGCCGCGACCGCGGCATCGACCTCTTCGGCGGTGAAGCGTCGGGCGGGCACTGCAGCCCAGACTAGCGGTGGGTGTCGGTGCCCCGGAGCAGCATGGCCCCGGCGAGCGCGCCGAGGACCAGCCCCGCGACCGACGCGACGATGCTCGCGCCCAGCACCACGGCGGGCATCGCCAGGACGACCACGGCCAGGACGAGCGCGCCGAGCAGGTCGCCGTCGTGCTCGACGTCGTTGCGGGCCCGCAGGACGTCGGGCAGCGCCCACGCGGCGAGCATGCCGAGCGCGGCGCCCGGGGCGCCGAAGACGAAGGCGTTGGCCCCGACCGCGACCGCGATCGCGTTGCCGCCGATGCCGCAGGCCAGGAACAGCGCGATGACCAGCACCGGCCCGTGGCGCAGCTCCAGCCGCCACCCGGCGATGCCGAGCGGGAGGAGCACGCCGAGCTGGTACCAGGCGTTCGGGTAGGCGAAGGCCGAGGTGGCGTACTTCCAGGCGTCGCCCGACAGCGCGGAGAGCGCGAGGTCGCGGTCGGCGACGAACGGCAGGACGAGGAAGCCGATCAGCGACAGCGCCAGGAGCAGGTACGTCGCGTTCGGCCGGCCCATCGGATCCCCGCGGATCCCTGGGATCTCGTTGGTGCGCAGGGGCGTGAGGGTCGGGCGCACCGCCCGGCGCGGGGCGCGCGGAGACGCCTCGCCGGCACGGCGATCGATCTTGGGGGCTCGCTTGCGCAGCCGGGTCCCGCAGTACGGGCACTCGGTGATGTACGGGCTGACTTCCGACCCGCACTTCTTGCACACAACGAACAGGTCGGGCGTCCCGGCCATCTCCTGTCCGATTCTAGCCCTAGGACTGACCGTCGCCGGATGTCGCGGCGACGATTTCGCTCATGACCTCGCGGAGGTCGTGGTTGGCCTCGTAGACGACGACCTGACGCGCGGCCCCGTTGCCCCGTGCCAGCAGGTCCTCGATGCCCTCCAGCTCGGCCGCCGATCCGAGATCCTGAGCATGCTCGCGGAGGCGATCCAGCAGCCGGCGGGCCAGCGCCTTGGTCGCCACGCGCTCGCTGGACGGCAGGTCGACGAGCTCGCCGTCGAGGCCGTGGCGGGCGGCCAGCCAGCGGTTCTCGTCGAGCATCTGCCACGGGTACTCGCCGAGGTGCGTGCCCGCCTCGAAGTGCTCGGCCAGCTCCTTGACCATCGCCTGGATGAGCGCCGCGAGGCCGAGCGTGTGCTCCACGCGCGTCTGGGCGTCGCACGCGCGGATCTCGACCGTGCCGAGCATCGGATGCGGGCGGACGTCGTACCAGAGGTAGGTGTAGTCCTCCATCACGCCGCTGGCGACCATGAACTCGATCTGGCGCTCGTAGTCGGCCCAGTCGCGGTAGGACGGCGGGACGCCCACGCGCGGGAAGGCGCGGAAGATCGGCAGCCGCGTCGAGGCCATGCCCGTGCCGTCGCCGCGCCAGAACGGCGAGTTCGCGCTGAGCGCCAGCAGGACCGGCAGGTGGACGCGCATGCCGTTGGCGACGTGGATCGCCTTGTCGGGGTCGTCGAGGCCGACGTGGACGTGGAGGCCGAAGATCAGCTCCTGGCGCGCGACGAAGCGCAGGGCGGAGACCAGCTCTCGGTAGCGCTCGCGCGCGGCGATCCGCTGGTCCTCCCAGAGGGCGAACGGATGGGTCCCCGCCGAGCCGATGGTGAGGCCGCGCAGCGCCGCGGTGTCGCGCACCTGCCGGCGCAGCGCCCGCAGCTGGGCGCCCGCCTCGGCCGTGTTGGCCGCGGGCTTGGTCGCGATCTCGAGGACCGACTCCATCAGCTCGGGCTTGATCTCGCCGTCGGGCGCATCCTCCAGGAGGGACTCGATCGCGTTGACGAGCTCGTAGGACTCGCCGTCGACGATCATCATCTCCTCCTCGATGCCGATCGTGTAGCTCGGCCCGGTGAAGTGGTGCTCCATCTGGCGCAGCACCCTACCGGGGGCTTGCGGCCCTGTCGCGTACCGGGCGCGAGAGGGCTACGTCCCTATGATCAGTAGTCCCAGCCATGACCCTTTTGGAGGACTGATCGTGACCACCGACGTGCTCACCGGATCGCGACTCGAGGAGCTCCTCGGCGACGAGGCCGAGTCGCTGCTGCAGCACCGCAGCACCACCATCGACGCTTCCCTGCTTCACCTGCCCGGGCCGGACTTCGTGGATCGCATCGTCCGCGACACGGATCGTTCCAACACCGTCCTGCGCAACCTGCAGTGGCTGTTCGACCACGGCCGCCTCGGTGGCACCGGGTACGTCTCGATCCTCCCCGTCGACCAGGGCATCGAGCACTCCGCGGGCGCGAGCTTCGCGCCCAACCCGGCGTACTTCGACCCGGAGAAGATCGTGGAGCTCGCCGTCGAGGGCGGCTGCAACGCGGTCGCCTCGACGCTCGGCGTCCTGGGCATGGTCAGCCGCCGCCACGCCCACCACATCCCGTTCATCGGCAAGCTCAACCACAACGAGCTGCTGACCTACCCCAACGGCGCGGACCAGATCATGTTCGCCTCGGCCCAGCAGGCCGCCGACATGGGCGCGGCCGGCGTCGGCGCGACGATCTACTTCGGATCCGATCAGGCCGATCGCCAGATCGTCGAGGTCTCCAAGGCGTTCGCCGAGGCCCACCGCCTGGGGATGTTCACCGTGCTGTGGTGCTACCTGCGCAACTCGGCCTTCAAGCAGGGCGACGTCGACTACCACCTCGCCGCCGACCTCTCGGGCCAGGCCAACCACCTCGGCTCGACCATCGAGGCCGACATCATCAAGCAGAAGCTGCCGGAGACCAACGGCGGCTTCCCCGCGATGGAGAAGCTCGGCGGCAAGTCCTACGGCAAGACCAACAAGCTGGTCTACGACGAGCTGACCAGCGATCACCCGATCGACCTCACGCGCTACCAGCTGGCCAACAGCTACATGGGCCGCGCGCCGCTGATCAACAGCGGCGGCGCCTCGTCCGGCGCGACCGACCTCGCCGAGGCGGTCCGCACCGCGGTCATCAACAAGCGCGCGGGCGGCACGGGCCTGATCAGCGGTCGCAAGGCGTTCCAGCGCCCGACGGCCGAGGGCATCGAGCTGCTGCACGCGATCCAGGACGTCTACCTGTCCGACGAAGTCACGATCGCGTAGCGACTGCGTCACGGAAGTGCGGCGGCGGCCCGACCGGGCCACCGCCGCGCCTAGGGTCGGTGGCCGATGCACCGCGCACTGCCCTGGATCCTCCTCGTCGTGCTGGCCGCCGGATACGGCGTGGTCCGACACGGCGGCGGCCGCGGGTCGCCCTCCGGCGGCGCCGGGTCATCGCGCACGGCCCACGTGCTGCGGACGATCGACGGCGACACGATCCTCGTCGCGGTCGGCGGCGCGCAGGAGCGCGTGCGCTACATCGGGATGGACACGCCCGAGACGGTCAAGCCGGGAGCGCCCGTGGCGTGCTTCGGCAAGCGGGCGTCGGCCGAGAACCACCGGCTGGTCGACGGCCGCGACGTGCGGCTGGTCGCCGACCGCGAGGCGCGCGACCGTTACGGGCGGACGCTCGCCTACGTGTACCGCGCCTCCGACGGTCTGTTCGTCAACGCCGAGCTGGTGCGCGGCGGTTACGCCACGCCGCTGAGCATCGCACCGAACGTGCGCTTCGCCGCGCGGTTCACCGATCTCGCGCGGGCGGCGCGGGCGTCCGGACGAGGGTTATGGAGCGCGTGCGAGAGGTAGCCTGTGCGGCGGATGCGCATGCGCCAGAGCCTGGCCCAGCTGGAACGGGCCTTCGTCGACGAGATCGAGCAGGACCGCGACCAGGCCGAGCGCCTGCGGCGCGAGACCGAGCTGCGCGCTCGCAAGCGGCATCTGGAGAAGACCCACAAGCGCGGCTCGATGCGCTTCGGGGTCTTGATGCTGATCTTGATCGGAACGGCGGTGCTGGTCACCGTCGCGATGTTCGAGACGCTCTACTACGTCATGGGCTGAGCGCGCCCGCGGCGCGCCCGCCCGGGGAGCTACTCGGCCGCGGTGCCGAGCTTTCGCAGTGCCTCGTCGACCTCACCGCGAGGATCCACCGAGCCCGAGGCGGCGCCGTTGCGCTCCTGCTGGATCTCGAGGTAGACCTCCTTGCGGAAGACCGGGATGTCCCGTGGCGCCTGAATCCCGATGCGAACCTTCTCGCCCATGATCGACAGCACCGACACCTCGATGTCGTCACCGATCATGATGCTCTGGTTGGACTTTCGTGTCAGTACGAGCATGGTGTGACGCCTCCCAACGTCCCTCCCACCGGGCGATCGAGTCTCGCAGGGCCCTTGCCCACATGCAAGCGCCTCGAAACCTTCAATATGCGGGAACGTAGTAGAAGGACGAACCTTGCTGCCAAAGCCTGTGCGAAGTCGCATGCGCGAGGTCAAGCATCGGACCGCAGCTTGACGGACCGGGGCGACGTACCGCCCGGACTCTCGACTAGGATGGCCCCCTTCGTATGGCTAGACGATCGCTTCGCCCTCACCTGAATCAGATCCGGACGTGGGTGCGCCAGGGGCGCACGGACGCATGGGTCGCGCACCAGCTGGAGGTCACCGTCCAGCAGATCGAGGCCTTCAAGAAGGAGAACGAGCTCCTCCCCGACGGGGAGGCCGCTGAGACGCCCGGCGTCGACTTCGACGACGAGATCGACCTGCGCGCCGAAGACGACGCCCTCATCGCCGCCGAGCTGGAGGCCGAGGCCGCCCGCAAGGCCGAGGCCGGCGAGGACGAGCCCGCCGAGGAGGACGACGACGCGCCCAAGCGCCGTCGTGGCCGCCGCGGTGGTCGTGGCCGCGCCCGTCGCAAGGACCCCGTCAGCTACGAGGGGACCTTCGACCACGGCGAGGAGGGCTACGGCCTGTGGCTCGACCCGGCGATCGCCGACGACGGCACGTACGCCGAGCACTGGGCGGGCAACCGTCCGGTCGAGGTGACGATCGAGGCCGATCAGATCATCATCCGGCGCGCCGGCGACGCCGCGTCTGACGACGCGGACCCCGACTCCGACGACTGATCCACGCTTGCTGCGCGCGCTCGCCTTCGAGCGCGCGATGCATGCCGCCCACGGGCGGGTGGTGACCGCTGCGTGGGGCCAGGCCTTCCTGGACCCCACGCTTCAGCGCTGCCACGAGCGCAACCTCGTCTGGGCGATCGACGATGCCGGCGGCGTGGATGCCGCCACGCTCGACGCGGCGGCCGAGCGGCTGCTGGGCGATGCCGGGCTGCTGCACCGGCGCATCGTCGCCGAGAAGGCCGCCGACGCCCGCCTGCGCGAAGATCTGGTCGCGCTCGGCTACGCCGCGGCGCGCCACGTCTTCCTCGCCTTCGGCGCCGGCGCGCCGCCCCCGCCGCCGCCCGCGGCGGGCATCGCCGTCGTGGAGGTCGACGCGGAGGCGCTGACCGCGCCCAACGCGCACTACCTGCTCACCGATCCCGACACGGCCTACGGGCGCGACGACCGCACGCGCGCCGAGCTGGTCGAGCACCACCGCACCTACGCGGCCGCCGGTCCGGCCGAGGAGCGGATCTTCGCGGTGCTGGACGCCGGCAGCCCCGTCGCCTGGGCGCGCCTGTGGACCGCTGACGGGGTCGCGCAGGTCGAGGACGTCGTCTGCCTCGCCGAGCACCGCGGGCACGGCTACGGGCGCGCCGTGGTGGCCGCGGCGACGCGCGCGGCGCTGGCCGGCGGACCGGAGCTGACGTTCATCGTCGCCGACGAGGACGACTGGCCCAAGGACCTGTACGGCCGCCTGGGCTTCGCGCCGGTCGGCCGGCTCGGCGTGTACCTGCGGCTCGTCGCGGCGCGCGGCTGAGCGGCTAGTCCGCGGGCCGCGGGTCCATGCGGCGGCCGCCGGCGTAGTCGGTGGCCTCGCGCATGTAGCGCGCGAAGGCGGCGTCGGCGGTGGTGCGCGCGTCCCAGGCCCACGGGGCGTGTGGTGCCACGGTGTAGGCGATGTCCGTGCACCACGCCGTGCCCTGGCCGTACAGGGCCAGCAGCTCGTCGAGCGTGAACGGCCCGCCGAGGCGCTTGCGCAGCTCCTGCACGATCTTGTCGGTCACGCGATCCATCGCCATGCGCTCGTCGGGCAGCGACTCGCGCACACGGCGCTCGCCGTCCAGCCACTGCATCCGGGAGACCTCGAAGTCGGCCACGCCCGCAATGTAGCGCCGGCGATCGTGCGACTTTCCGGCGCGCTGG
>DASYBY010000484.1:0-3876 GCA_036500525.1 Baekduia sp.
CGAGGTGACCGAGGAGCTGTTCGACAAGGTCATCGCCGTGAACCTGCGCGCGGTCTTCCGGTTGTCGGCGCTGGTCGGCACGCGGATGGCCGAGGGCGACGGCGGCTCGATCATCAACGTCTCCAGCATCTCGGCGATCCAGCCGACGCCGGTCGAGTTGCCCTACGCCGCGGCCAAGGCGGGCATCGGCGCGCTGACCGAGGGACTGGCGCGCGCGTTCGGCCCGAAGGTCCGGACCAACACCATCATGCCGGGCGCGTTCCTCACCGACATCAGCACCGCGTGGGACATGGACGCGTTCGAGCAGACGGCGCAGCGGGACATCGCCGCGCGCCGCGGCGGTCGCCCCGACGAGATCGTCGGCGCCGCGCTGTACCTCGCCGGCGACGCGTCGTCCTACACCAACGGCGCGGTGCTGAAGGTCGACGGCGGCTGGGCCTATGGCGCGGGCTGACCGCGCGATCCGCGCGCTCGCGATCCCCACGCCCTTCGCCGTCGGCGACGTCAACGCCTACCTGATCGAGGACGATCCGCTCACGCTGGTCGACGGCGGACCGAACTCGGCCACCGCGCTGGCGCACCTGGAGGGGCTGCTGGCCGGGTACGGCCACCGGGTCGAGGACATCGGGTTGCTCGTCGTGACCCATCAGCACGCCGACCACATGGGGTTGACCGGCCACCTGGCCGCACGCTCGGGCGCGCCCATCGCGGCGCTGGCGGGGCTGGCGTCGTATCTGGAGCGCTGGAACGAGGCCGGCGCGGCCGACGACCAGTTCGCCTATGACTTGATGCTGCGCCACGGCGTGGAGCCCCGCGTGGCCAAGGCGCTGCGCGCCGTCGCGCGGATGACGCGCGGGTGGGGCGCGCCGTGCGTCGTGGAGCGCCCGCTGGCCGACGGTGACGAGTTGGAGCTGGCCGGCGGGCCGCTGCGCGTGTTGGCCCGGCCCGGCCACTCGCCGTCCGACACCGTCTTCCACGACGAGGAGCGCGGCGTGCTGATCGGCGGCGACCACCTACTGAGCCGCGTGTCCTCCAACGCGCTCATCGCACGCCCGCTGTCGCTCGATCCCGAGACCCCGCTCGATGGTGCGCGGCCGCAGCCGCTGCTGGCCTACCGGGCGTCGCTGCAGGCCACCCACGCCCTCGACGTCGATGTCGTCCTCGGCGGCCACGGGGCGCCCGTGACGGCGCACCGCACCCTCATCGACGAACGCCTCGCCGACCAGGAACGCCGCGCCACGCAGTTCCTGGAGGTGTTGAAGGCCGGGCCGGCCTCCGCCCACGACCTCGCCCTCTCCATCTGGGGCGAAGTCGCCATCACCCAGGCCTACCTCACCATCTCCGAAGTCCTCGGCCACCTCGACCTCCTCCTCGAAGCTCACCTCATCGAAGAGCACACCACCGCCTCAGGCCTCACGCGCTTCACGCGGGTGGGGTGAGGGCGGGCTAACGACAACGAGGGCGGGACTGGCGGTTATCGCCGGTCCCGCCCTCGGTTGGTCGTGGGTGGTTACTGCGGGTTGGTGAGGCCCATGAGGCCGCCGAGCTTCGCCTTCCAGCCGAGGCTGTCGGCCACGTACTCCTTGATGGGCGTCTCGACGTTGCTCTGGACGAAGAGCTTGTACGGGACGTTGCCGGAGTACTTGTGGACCTCGTCGGTCACGCCGGGCGTCGTGTAGAGCGGCATCTTGTTGTAGAGCCGCAGCGCCTGGTAGACGGCCATCCAGCCGACGTAGACCTGGTCGTAGGCGACGTCGATGGCCTGGACCTGGCCCTGCTGGACCAGGGCGAGGTTCTGCTTGTTGCCGTTGATCGACGCGACCTTGACGCGATCCTTGAGGCCGGCGGTCATGAGGGCCGCCGACTGCGCGGCCGCGGCCGGGTCATAGGACGGGTTCATGTAGGTGATGTCCTTGTTCTGGCGCACCACGTTCACCGTCCGCGAGCCGAAGTCGGTCGCCAGCGACGACGCGACGAACTGCTGGGGGTCGAGCACCTTGCAGGTCGAGCACTGCTTGACCCGGTCGATGTTGCCCTGCAGGAACTGCACCGCGCCGCCGAACTCCTTGTCGATCCACGGCTGGAAGACGGCCTTGCCGTTGGAGTCGGCGATCATCCAGTCGCCGGCGATCTTGCCCATCTCGGGGCCGGCCGGGTTGATGTCGTAGTCATAGCCGTCGGGCTTGGGCTGCTCGGCCTGGCTGGTCGACGCGACGATGATGCCCTTCTTGTGGGCCGCGGCGATGCCGGACTTGATCTGGTCGGCCGCGACGCCACCGGTGATGATGATGTCCGCGCCGGCCGCTGCCGCTTGGAGCATGGCCTTGTTCTGGTTGCTCGGGTCCGACTTGCCGTCGTACTGCTTGATGGTCCAGCCGAGCTCCTTGCCGAGCGCCGCCGCCGCCTCGGTCAGCGCGACGCAGCCACGTACGGCTCCGCCACACGGCATGACCGCGAGCGTCAGGTTCTTCGGCGTCTTGACCGGCTCGGTCGGGCCCTCGTACTTCGCCGGGAGGCCGACCTCGGCCGCCGCGACGGCCTTCTTGGACTCGGCGACGAGGGCGGCGCTGTCGCCACCGCCCGAGCTGCCCGAGGAGGCGCTGGTGGTCGAGCCACCGGAGTTGGTGCTGCTGTCATCGCTGCTGCTGCCGCATCCGGCGGCCGCCACGGCGATGCCCATCAAACCCACGCAGATCAACCTTCGACCTGTCACGAAACTCGCGTGCACTGGTTTTCCTCTCCTGGAAACGTACTGACCGAACGTGCGATCGGTCAGGCTAGATCCGGGGGTCGGAGCCCAGGCGCGCAGCGGCGCTCGACAGCTGTCGACTTCCACAGACTGCGGTGCGCTCAGTCCTCGCTTTGCACCGCCCACCAGCCCTCGCAGGCCGGCTTGATCTCCTGCGCGACGAGCGCCGCGTGGTCCTCGTCGACCATGTAGCGCTCGAACGCGGGCAGGTCGTCGAAGCGCAGCACCAGGGCGATGTCGGCGCTGCGGGGATGGTCGCGCTCCATGAGCCCGATGTCGGCGGCGACGTGCGACTCGCGCGCGTGCGGCATGGCCTCGCCGAACGCCTCGAGCGCCGCGACGAGACGGTCGCGGGCCGCGCTGTCGACCGGGCGGTGCAGGCGGAAGACGACGCTGTGGGTGATCATGGCGCCAGTCTCCCCGCGCGCGTGGGCGCGAGGCGCGGACGCCGCCGCGGGCCCCATCGGTCTCTCCAAGACGGTCCAGGCATCAACCGGCGGCCGGCCGGGAAGCACCGCGCCATGGCCAAGAACGACGACCTGTTCACCACGCTGCGCCGGCAGGGCCTGCGCAAGAGCGTCGCCCAGGCGCTGGCCGATGCAGAGCGCGGCGGCAAGAAGGGCGGGGCCAAGGCGGAGGCGCAGGCCCGCGCCGTGTTGAAGGACCTCAACAAGGCCGGCGACACGATCCGGGCGCGCGTCCTGGACGGCGGGACCCGGAGCAAGGCCGCCCAGAAGGCGGCGGCGACCCGCAAGCGCGACGCGGCCAAGCGCAGCGCCGCGGCCAAGAAGGCGGCGGCCACCCGCAAGGCGCGCGCGAAGTCCCGCTCGCGATGAGCCCCGCGCGCGGTTAGAGTCTGTCCTATGGCGGACATCGCGACACAGCCACCCGGGGAGGCGGTCGCTGCGCCGCCGGGGCCGATGGAGCGCCCCGAGTTCGACATCGTCCCGCTCAAGGGCCTGTGGCTCGTCGCGCTCGCCTTCGCACTGCTGATCGCGGGGATCCTGAGCGACAAGCTCTGGCCGCTGGAGTTCCTGCACGTCGTCTTCGGCTCGGCCTGGACGATCATCGACCTGTTCCTCGGCCTCGTGCTCGGCCCGATCATGGGGCGGATGGCGATCTCCTCG
>DASYBY010000485.1:0-18311 GCA_036500525.1 Baekduia sp.
CGCGTCCAGCGGGCAGTAGCCGTCGGGCAGCGTGTCGGTGACCGTCGCGCCGTTGACGAAGCGGTACTCCGAGGTCGCGAAGTCGAGCGTCCATGTGGTGGTCGCGCCCTCCTCCAGCCCGCCGCTCGACGCGGACTTGTGGACCACCCAGTCCTCGGCGGTGCGGGTGAGCGTCGCGTTGTCGGAGACCGGCACGGACGCGCCGCCCGGCTGGTAGGAGCCGCTGGCGTGCGCGACGTTGGTCAGCGCGGTCTCGTCGGTGACCTCGGCGCCGGAGTTGTTGTCCAGGTTGGCGGCCTGGTCGCCCGAGGCGGCCGTGGGGCGCGGGCCCGTGAAGGTGTTGGTGTTGGCGCGCAGCGGCACCGCGGCGGCGTAGGGGAAGGACTTGGTCTGGCCGGGCGTGAGCGTCCCGACGTCCCAGACGACGTGCGTGTAGAAGCCGGCCGGGAGCGGACCGGTGCCGTCGGGGTCGACGTTCGGCTCGGTCTCGACCGAGATCGGATCGACGCAGTCGGTCACCGGGGCGGTGACGATCGCGCCGGAGCCCGGGTACTCCTCCGTGTGGCCGGGGTTGGTCGGCGCGTCGGTCGTGTGGTCGTCGGTGCCGGTACCGCAGCCCAGGAACTCCAGGCCGGCGGGCAGGTAGTCGTCGAGCGTCGTGCCCGTGGTCGAGTGGACGCTGTTGTTCTCCACGCCGACCGTGTAGATGACCTGGTGGTCGTGGACGCCGCGCAGGATCTCGCCCTCGGCCGACCCCTCGTCCTTGGTCACCTTGATGGCGTTGATCGTCTGCGTGCCCGTGACCTCGGGCGTGAAGCCGGTCCCGTCGGCCGTCGGCAGGCCGGTGGCACCGAACTTCGGCACGAAGCGCGGGTCGGAGTTCACGAACGCCTGGGCGGTGATCGGGAAGGTGTCGGCGACGTCGTAGGTCGCCTGGTCGTAGGAGACGTTGAACGTCAGCGTCCGGCTGGAGTTCGGGGACAGGTCCGAGACGTTGGTGAACAGCAGCGTCGTCTGCGTGCCCGACGGCGCGTTGGGGATCACCGTCGGCGCGGCGGCCCCGCCGCCGGCGTACGTCACGCCCGCCGGCAGGACGACCCGGTAGCTCAGGTTGTAGCCGTAGCTGCCGGGCGGGTTGCTCGCCGTGACCGTCACCGGCACGTCGTCGCCGTAGAGGACGCTCGTCGACGACACGGTCGCCGAGATGTTCGGGGTGCCCGAGGCCTGAGCGGCGGCGGGAGCGATGAGCACGAGCGCGAGCAGCGCGCCGAGGAAGAGGCGAAGGCGAGGAGGCATATGAAAGAGGGGGGAGAGAGCGACCCTGGGACCGGGAACCTGGGGGAAGGCTGAGCCGCCTTTCGTCGCCCGGCCACGGAACCCTTCGAACCACTTCGGTAGTGGTTCGCCCCGGCATGACGAAAGATGGTCAGGTTTATTGATGGACGTCCTCCGCCCATAGCCGGAGTTCAGACACAGTCGCACACGATTCCGGTCTCTCCCAGCCCTCCGGCGACGCTCGGACAGCGGGCTTGACATCGGTCCGGATGTGCTTCAGGAACGCGCGCCGCGACCGACTACCGCGAGTAGCTGCGCGACCCCACCTGGGTCGCCCGAAATCACGAGGTCACCCCCACATGCGTCCCCCCTTCCGTCTCACGCTCGGTCGCAAGATCGCCGGCGTGATGGTGTTGGTCTCCCTCGCCTTCTGCGGAGCACTGCTCTCGGGGCTCACCTCGCTGTCGTCGGTGGTGAGCAAGAGCCAGACCGCGGGTCAGCTCTCCGGCTCGTCGCACGCCGCGGCCGCCGCGGTCTACAACATGCGCATCTCGCAGGCGCAGAACGTGCTCATGATGAGCCACGTCAAGAACCCCGACGGCAGCGACATGCACGTCGGTGACGTCGCCGACTTCGGCCAGCGCCTCGCGGCCGTGCAGCACGCCGTCCCCGCCGCCACCTTCGGCCCGATCCAGGACAAGTTCACCGCCTGGAAGGCCACCGACGCGCAGCTCGACCAGCTCGTCCGCTCCGGCGACAAGGCCGCCGCCGCCAAGCTGCTCAACAGCACGGCCAACGACGCGGGCGACACGCTCGCCGGCGCGCTCAGCACGCTCGGCGAGCACGCCACGGCCGACGCGGCGACCCAGGGCAAGGACGCCAAGAGCTCGGCCCAGACCCGCATCCTGCTGCTGGCGCTGCTCGCGCTGCTCGTGGCCGTCGCCGCCACGTTCATCCTCGCCCGCGGCGTCCGCCGCTCGGTGGCCGCGATCCTCGACCGCCTCGAGGCGCTGCGCGAGCGCGACACCACCTACCTGCGCGTCGCGCTGGACCGCATGGCCGCCGGCGACCTCACCGTCGACGTCACGTCGGTCACGCCGGCCATCGAGTCGTGGCCCGGCGACGAGCTGGGCGACGTCGCCCAGGCCGTCAACGCCGTCCGCGACAACACGGTCGCCTCGATCGACGCCTACAACACGTCCCGCGAGTCGCTCTCGGCGATGATCGGCCAGGTCGCCGGCACCGCCGGCACCGTCTCATCCGCCTCGCAGCAGATGGCCGCCACCTCCGAGGAGGCCGGCCGCGCGGTGGGCGAGATCGCCAACGCCGTCAGCGAGGTCGCCGCCGGCTCGCAGCGCCAGGTCGAGGGCATCGAAGACGCCCGCCGCCTGACCGACGAGGTCGCCCAGGCGACCAGCCGCTCGGCGCAGGACGCCACCGAGACGACCGAGGCCGCCGAGCAGGCGCGCCAGATCGCCGCCGAGGGCGCCGCCGCCGTGGGCGAGGCGACCGACGCCATGGTGTCGGTCCGCGACGCCTCCGAGCAGGCCACCGCGGCCATCCGCGCGCTCGGCCGCAAGTCCGACGAGATCGGCGGGATCGTCGGCACGATCACCGGCATCGCCGAGCAGACCAACCTGTTGGCCTTGAACGCCGCCATCGAGGCCGCGCGCGCCGGGGAGCAGGGCCGCGGCTTCGCCGTCGTCGCCGAGGAGGTCCGCAAGCTCGCCGAGGAGTCGCAGACCGCCGCCCACAGCATCTCCGCGCTGATCGCCGAGATCCAGGCCGAGACCGGCAAGGCGGTCGAGGTCGTCGAGCTCGGCGGCCAGCGCACCAACGAGGGCGCCGCCACCGTCGAGCAGGCCCGCAGCGCCTTCGAGCGCATCGGCGGATCGGTCGACGACGTCACCGCCCGCGTCGCCCAGATCGCCGCCTCCGTGCAGCAGATCGCCTCCTCCTCGGAGCAGATGGGCCGGCGGATGACCGACGTCGCCGCGGTCGCCGAGCAGTCCTCGGCCTCGACCGAGGAGGTCAGCGCCTCCACCGAGCAGACGTCGGCCTCCACCCAGGAGATCGCCGCCTCCGCGCAAGAGCTGGCGCGCACCGCCACCGACCTGCAGGAGCTGGTCGGTCAGTTCACGCTGCGCTGAGGCGCGGAGCGGGACGGCCCGGGCTCAGCGCACCACCTTCACGGTGGTGCGCGTGCTCCCGGTCACCAGCACGAGGCGGACCGAGCGGGCGCGGCGCAGCGAGCGGACGGCGCTCGTGGTGAAGCGCAGCCGCACGGTCGCCTTGCCCGTCCGTGCGACACGGCCGGCGCCGCGGGCGACGGTGCGCCGGCCGCGCAGCGCCCGGATCGTCACCCTGCCCGGCTGCGCGCCGGTCAGGACCACGGAGAGCCCGCGCTGGAGGACCGTCGCCAGGCGCGGGTGACCGGCCACGCGGAGGGCCGGCCGGCCCTTGGCCTTGGTCTTCGCGCCCGTCGTGACCGCGCCCGTGCCCGGCGTCGGCGGCGCCGCGCCGGCCCGCTCCACCTGCTCGCAGTCGGGCGCGACGACGTCGACCGGGTCGGCGACGACGCGGTCGGTCCCGGCGCCGCAGGTGATGGAGTCGGCCTCGCCGTCGCGGGCCTGCACGGTGTCGTTCCCATAGGGGTAGGTGCACCACAGCGGCCCGCAGTCGCCCCCTGCGCGGTCGGCGGCGATCGTGTCGCGACCGGGCCCGCCGGTGATCGTGTCGTCGCCGAAGCCCGCGTCCAGGACGTCGTCGCCGGCGCCGCCGTCGAGGGTGTCCGCGCCGCCGGAGCCCTTCAGCTCGTCGGCGCCGCCGTGGCCGATCAGCGTCGCGGACCCGTTGGTCTGGAAGGCCTCCAGGTGCTCGGCGGCCTCCGTCCCGACGAGCGCCGACGGCTGGTGCGTGACCACCGACTCGACGCCGCGGATGTCGTCGCCCTCCCCCGGGCGCCCGTCGTCGGCACCGCCGGCGAGCGTCACGGTGACCGGCGGGTTCGGGCGATCGGGCTGCGTCCGGTCCGACCAGTCCTGCTCGATGCGGTCGACGCCGGGGCCGCCGTCCACCACGTCGGCGGCCGCCGGCTCGTTGCCGTCCGGCGCCAGCAGGTCGTCGCCGGCGCCACCGTTGAGGCGATCGGCGAAGTCCCGCCCCTGCAGGTCGTCGTCCCCGTCGCCGCCGAGCAGGACGTCCGCCCCGCGCGAGGTCAGCACGTCGGCGCCCGGGCCGCCGTCCAGCAGCGCCGGCGCGACGCCGACGGGGCTCTCGAGCTGGTCGCGGCCGTCGCCGCCGAGCGCCTCGACGCGCAGGCCGGCCGGCAGGTCGGCGCCGAAGACCACGCTGTCGTCGCCGCCGTCCAGCTCCACGCGCAGGCGCGCGGGCATCGGACAGGCGAGGATGTGATCGCCGTAGGCGTCCGCCGCGGCGCACCCGTCCGGTGTCCCGGTGAGCGCCCCGCTCTGGAGCCTGAGCTTCGTCGCGTCGGCCTGGCCGTACTCGTCGGCGCCGAGCCCGACGTAGAGGTGCTCGGCCGCGCCGTCGCCGTGCAGGACGATGGTGTCGCCCTCGCGCGTCAGCGACGAGGCCGCGGCGGCCGAGGGACAGAGGCCGACCGCGAGGGCCGCGCCGGCGATCAGCAACGAGCGATGAGCGCCCATGATCACTCGCCGGCTTCCATGGCGAACGGCGGCGGCCCGAGGAGCTGGAAGCCGGCGAGCTCGGCGGCCGCCGTCATCCGCCCCATGTCGGGCGGACCGGCGGGGGTCGGCGGCAGCCCGGGGCCGGTGGCCGGCTCGCCGGCGGCGGCGAAGAACCGCTCGTGGCCCGCCGGCGTCCCGACGATGAGCACGCGGGCGCCGCCGGGCGAGGTCACGCGGAAGGCGTGCGGGACGCCGCGCGGAAGGTGGAGCGCGTCGTCGGCGCCGGCGGTCAGGCGCTCGGTCCCGACGACCAGCTCGAGCGTCCCCTCGAGGATCAGGAACGACTCGTCGTCGTCGGGGTGCACGTGCAGCGGCGTGGCGGAGCCGGCGGGGAGCCGGTGGTCGTGGACGCACAGCCAGCCGCCGGTCTGCTCGGCGGTCAGGCGCACGGTGGCACGGCCGCCGAGGAACCAGACGGCGGGAGCCGCGGTGGCGTCGGTGTGGGCGTAGGGCATGGTGATGTCGGTCATGGCGCCACCGTCGCTGAGGCGCGACGTCCGATCCACCCAGGGACCTGGGTCATCGGGCCCGCACCCAGGTTTCTGGGTGCCGGGTGGTCGGCGGCGCCCGGTCCTGGGACGATCGTCGGGCGATGGCCCGTCTCGACCTCCACCGCCTGGACCGCGAGCTCGACGCCCTGGCGTCGCGCGGGCTCGGCTCGCACAGCTTCCGCCACGAGGCGATGGCGCGCCTGCGACACGTCGTCCCCGTCGACGCCTACTGCTTCTCCGCCGCCGACCCCTCGTCGCTGGCGATGACCGCGACCGCCTCCGACGGCGTGGACCGCAGCCGCGCGCCGCTGGTCTGGCACAACGAGCACCGGCAGCCCGACGTCGCCAAGCACGCCGATCTCGCCGCCGGCCGGCGGCCGGTCCGCGTGCTCGCGGAAGAGCTGCGCGGCGACCTCGAGCGCTCTCCGCGCTACCGGGAGCTGCTGCGTCCGATGGGCGTCGAGCACGAGCTGCGCGCCGCCGCGATCGAGGACGGCAGCACCTGGGGCTTCGTGCACCTGTTCCGCGGGCGGGGCCGCAAGGGGTTCGACGCCGACGAGGTCGCAACGGTGAGCGCCGTGATGCGGCATCTGGCGGCGGGCGTGCGCGCCGCGGAGCTGGCGCCGGTCGCGACGGTGGCCAGCGCGCAGGACGCGCCGAGCCTCGTGCTGCTGGCCGGCGACGACACGATCGCGCTCGCCTCCGGGGCCGCGCGGCACTGGCTGCGGCGGCTGGCCGACCCCGACGTCGCCCAGCGCCAGGTCCCCGAGATCCTCGTGGTCCTCGCCTCGTGGGCGCGCGCGCTCGCGTCCCGGTCAGACGACGACGTCGCCCAGGCCCGCGTGCGCAGCGACGACGGGCGCTGGTGGCTGCTGCACGCCTCGTGCGCGGATGGCGGCGGATCGCCCGAGGAGGGCGCGAGCCAGGTCGCGATCATCGTGCAGCCGGCCGGCGGCCCCGACCTCGCGCCGCTGCTGCTGCGCAGCTTCGGCCTCAACGCCGGCGAGCGCGCGGTCACCGAGCTGGTGCTGCAGGGCCGCTCGACGCGCGAGATCGCCGAGCTGCTCGTGATCTCCCCGTGGACGGTGCAGGACCGGCTCAAGCAGGTCTTCGCCAAGGCCCAGGTCGGCTCGCGGCGCGAGCTGGTCGCGCGCGTGAACCCGGCGCGCTGAGCGCGCTCAGCCCACGCGCGCCGTCGCGAGCAGCGGCAGCACCTCGGTGCCGATGCGCCGCAACGTCGGCCACGGATCCGGCATGGTGAGGGGGGCGATCACCTCGGTGATCCCCGCCTCGCCGAGGCCGGCGATCCGCTCGGCGACCTGGGCCGGGGTGCCGGCGACGGCGAACGCGTCGACGATCACGTCCGGGATCAGCCGCGCGTACTCGGGGCTGTGCAGCCACTCCACGTAGCTCTGCCGCGCCCGCGCGACAGACGACATCCGCTCCAGCTCGGCGATCGTCTCGCCCAGCTCGGCCGGCAGGTCGTCGGCCGGGATCGCCCGGGCCGCGGCGCGGGCGATGGCCGCGGCGAAGCCCCGGACCTCGTCGCGCGCGACGGCCGGGTCGTCGTCGACGGCCACCGGAACCATCGCCTGGACGCGGAAGCCGTCGAGCGTGCGGCCCGTCTCGGCGCGGCCCGCGGCGACGTTGGCCAGCGCGTAGCGCAGGATCTCGGGATGGAGCCCGAGCTTCAGGTAGACGCCGTCGGCCGAGCGGCCGGCGGCCTGCAGCGAGCGCGGCCCGCTGGAGGCGAAGACCACCGGCACACGCGGCGACGGCCAGCCCTGCGACAGCTCGGCGCCCTCGTAGTCCACCGTCTCGCCCGCGTGCAGCCCGCGGATGACGCGCGCCGTGTCCTCCATGCGCGCGATCGTCGCGCGCTTGCGGCCGAGCGACTCGACCGCGGTCTCGCCCGTGCCGATGCCCAGCAGGACGGTCCGGCCCGCGGCGTGCTCGGCGATCGACCCGATCGCGCCCGCGATCACGGCCGGGTGGCGCGAGACCGGGTTGGTCACGCCGGTGCCGATCGCGATGCGCGAGGTCCGCTCGGCCACGAGCGTCAGCGCCGCGTAGACGTCGCGGAAGATCGACTGCGAGTCGGCGACCCACACGCCCGGGAACCCCAGGCGCTCGGCCTCCACCGCGAGGTCCGCGGTCTCGCCGATCGGGCGATCCGGGTGGAACCCGACGCTGAAGGCCGGCACGGGGCTCATCCGACCGGGACCTGCGCCATGACGCCGCCGTCGACCAGCAGCGAGGCGCCGGTGACGAACGACGCGTCCGCCGAGGCGAGGAAGGCGATGGCCGCGGCGATCTCGGCGCTCGTGCCCATGCGGCCGAGCGGGGCCGCGGCGCCGGCCGAGGCCGCGGCGGCCTCGGGATCGTCCTGCGCGTCGAAGTAGCCGCGCAGGTTGGGGGTGTCGATGTAGCCCGGGCAGACCGCGTTGACGCGGATGTTCACGGCGGCGCCGTCCAAGGCCATGGCCTTGGTCAGCGCGAGCACCGCGCCCTTGGAGGCGACGTAGGCCGCGTCCTGCGGGAAGGCCGCGAACGACGCGGTCGAGGCGACGTTGACGACCGCGCCCCCGCCGGCGTGGGCCATCGGCTCCCACAGCGCGCGCGTGAGCGCGTGGATGCTGTGGAGGTTGACGTCCAGCTGGCGGTCCCAGTCGGCGTCGCTCAGCTCGTGCAGCGCGCCGACCACGGTCTGGCCCGCCGCATGCACGACGACGTCGGGGACGCCGTGCTGCGAGAGCACGCCGGGCAGCGTCTCGGCGACGTCGCGGCGGGAGGCCACGTCGAGCGGCACGACGGCGCTGCGGCCCGTCGCGATGAGCGACGCGGTCTCCGCCAGGGCGTCGGCGCGCCGCCCGACGAGCACCACGAAGGCGCCGTCGGCGGCCAGGCGCACCGCGGCGGCCTGGCCGATGCCCGAGCCCGCGCCGGTGACGAAGGCGATCTTGTCCGTGAAGTCCGTCATCACATCGGGAGGGCGGGCTCGCCCGCGGTCCAGCCGCCGTCGACGGGCAGCACCACGCCCGTCACCGCCGACGCGAGGTCGCTGGCCAAAAAGAGGATCGACGCGGCGATCTCCTCCGGCTCGAAGATCCGGCCGAGCGGCACGCGGCGCGAGACGGCCGCGTCGAGCTCCGGCGTCATCTGGCCGGCGGCCATCGGCGTGCGCGTGAACCCGGGGGCCACGGCGTTGACCCGCAGGCCCTCGGAGGCCCAGTCGATCGCCAGCGAGCGCGTCAGCGCGACGACCGCGCCCTTGATCGCCGAGTAGGCCGACTGGTGCGGCAGGCACACGAGCGCGGCCTGGGACGCGACGTTGACGATCGCGCCCGAGCGCGCGGCCAGCGTGTCGTGCAGCTCGCGCGTGGTGTGAACGATCCCCATCAGGTTGACGTCGAAGTTGCGCTGGTAGTCGGCGGGATCGACGTCCTGGGCGACCAGGTTGGGGGTGATGACCCCGGCGCAGTTGACCAGCGCGTCGACGCCGCCCCACTGCGCCACGGCCGCCGCGGCCGCCGCGCCGACGGCCTCGGCCGACGACACGTCGACCTGCCGCGGCACGATGCGCTCGTCGTCGGAGCTGCCCGGATCGCGATCCCAGGCCTCGACCGTCGCGCCCTCGGCGCGGAACCGCTCCACGCACGCGCGGCCGATGCCCGACCCCGCGCCCGTCACCACAACAACCTTGTCCTTCAGGATCATCGTTCCGTCTCTCCGAGCAGGCCCAGCGTGCTCTGCAGGGCCGACTCCATGTGGATGTTCATCGCCGCGACCGCGGCGTCGGGATCGCGGGCCTCGATGGCCTCCACGATGCGCACGTGCTCCTCCAGCGCCTTCGGCGCCCGCGCGGCCAGGAACCCCGACCGCGCACGCACGAGCTTCAGCTCTTGGTTGACCAGCTGCAGGTACCGCATCAGCGCCGCGTTGCGCGAGCAGCGGACGATGAGGTCGTGCAGGTCGAGGCGCTCGGGGTAGTGCGGGACCTCGTCGACCTCGAGCTCCCCGCGCGACGTGTCGAGCAGCGCGCGCAGCGTCGCGACCTCGTCGGTGCCGGCGCGCTGCGCGGCCAGCGCCGCGGCCTGGCACTCCAGCGAGGCGCGGACCTCGGAGAGCGCGCGCACCTGCGTGGCGTCCAGCGCCCGCACGAACGCGCCGCGGTGCGACTCGATCCGCACGAGGCCGTCGCGGGCCAGCCGCTGCATCGCCTCGCGGACCGGCCCGCGGCTGACCGCCAGCTCGGTCGCGATCTCGACCTCGTTGAGCCGGTCGCCGGGGGCGCGCTCGCCGCTGACGATCTGGTCGCGCAGCACGGCCTCGACCTTGTCGCTCAGCGTGTGGCCGACGCGATCGATGGCATCGGGCCCTGACGGCTCGCGGACGCTCACGGCCCGACCTTGATGCAGACCGTCTTGGTCTCGGTGTAGTCGTCGAGCACGGCGTGGCCCATCTCGCGGCCCCAGCCCGACTCCTTGGTGCCGCCGAACGGCAGCGCGGCGTCGAACACGCCGTAGCAGTTGACCCATACCGTGCCGGACTGCAGCGCGGCGGCGACCGCGTGGCCCTTGCTGACGTCCGAGGTCCAGACGCCGGCCGCCAGCCCGAAGCGGGTGTCGTTGGCCGCCTCCAGCACGCTCTCGGTGTCGTAGAACGGCTGCACGGCGACGACCGGCCCGAAGATCTCCTCGCGGACGATCGACATCTCGGGGCGCGCGTCCGCGAAGACCGCCGGGCGCAGGAACCAGCCGTCGCCCGCGACGGGCTCGCCGCCGGCGACCAGCTCGGCCCCGGCCTGCACGCCCGCGTCGACGTAGCCCTGCACGCGGTCGCGATGCTCGGCGCTGATGAGCGGGCCGACCTCGGTGGCGGGGTCGAAGCCGTCGCCGAGCTGCAGCGCGCGCGCCGCGTCCGCGACGCCCGCGACGACCTCGTCGTAGACCGACTCCTGCACGTACAGGCGCGAGCCGGCGGTGCAGACCTCGCCCTGGTTGAAGAAGATCCCGGCGGCGGCGCCGGCGATCGCCGCGGGCAGGTCGGCGTCGGCGAAGATGATGTTGGGGCTCTTGCCGCCGAGCTCGATCGAGACCTTCTTGAGGTTGCCGGCGGCGCCGCGCACGATCGCGCGGCCCGTCGCGGTCGAGCCGGTGAAAGCGATCTTGTCGACCAGCGGGTGCGCGACGAGCGCGGCGCCCGCGGTCGCGCCGAACCCGGGCACGACGTTGAGCACGCCGGGCGGGACCCCGGCCTCCAGCGCCAGCTCGCCGAGCCGCAGCGCGGTCAGCGGCGTCTGCTCGGCCGGCTTCAACACCACCGTGTTGCCGCACGCCAGCGCCGGCGCGACCTTCCACACCGCCTGCCCCAGCGGGTAGTTCCAAGGGACGATCAGGCCGACGACGCCCACCGGCTCGCGCCGGGTGAACGTGTGGAACGTCCCCGGGAACGAGATCGGGATCGTCGACCCCTCCAGCTTGGTGACCCATCCCGACATGTAGTGGAACAGGTCGACCGCGCCCGCCACGTCCACGGCCAGCGCCGTGGCGTAGGTCTTGCCGTTGTCGAGCGTCTCCAGGCCGGCCAGCTCCTCGCCGTGCTCGGCGATCAGGTCGCCGAGCCGCCACAGGACGCGCGCCCGCTCGGCGGGCTTGAGCGCCCGCCACGGCCCGTCGTCGAAGGCCCGCCGGGCCGCGACGACGGCGAGGTCGACGTCCGCGGCGCGCGCCTCGGCGACCTGGGCCAGGAGGCCGCCGGTCGCCGGGTCGAGCGTCGCGAAGGTCGCGCCCTCGACGGCGTCGACCCGCGCGCCGTCGATGAGCAGGCGGGTGTCGCCGACCGACGGCCCGCGCTCACTCACCGTCAGTCTCCGACCTTGATGCAGACCGTCTTGGTCTCGGTGTAGTCGTCGAGGACGATGCCGCCCATCTCGCGACCCCAGCCCGACTCCTTGTAGCCGCCGAACGGCATCGCGGCGTCGAACACCCCGTAGCAGTTGACCCACACCGTGCCGGCCTTCAGCTCCGAGCTGACGCGGTGCGCGGTGCTCATCGACTCGGTCCAGATGCCCGCGGTCAGGCCGTAGCGCGTGTCGTTCGCGCGACGGATGATCTCGTCGGTGTCGTCGAACGGCAGGACCGAGACGACCGGGCCGAAGATCTCCTCGCGGACGACCCGCGACTCGTCGGTGACCTTCGTGAACACGGTCGGGTCGACGTAGTAGCCGCCCTCGGTGGCGTAGTCGCCGCCGGCGCTGACCGTGCCCTCGGTGCGGCCCAGCTCCACGTAGCCGGTGACCTTCTCGTGGTGCTCCTTGCTGACCAGCGGCCCGATGTCGGACGTCGGGTCGAAGCCGTCGCCGACCTTGATCGAGCGGGCGGCGTCGGCGATGCCGGCGGCGACCTCCTCGAAGACGCTGCGGTGCGCGTAGATGCGCGAGCCCGCGGCGCAGGCCTCGCCCTGGTTGTAGAAGATGCCCGACGCCGCGCCGGCGATGGCGGCCTCGATGTTGGCGTCGCCGAAGATGATGTCGGGGCTCTTGCCGCCCAGCTCCAGCGTCAGCTTCTTCAGGTTGCCGGCGGCGGCCTGCATGATCGTGCGCCCGGTGAGCGTCGAGCCGGTGAACGACACCTTGTCGACGTCGGGGTGCGCGGTCAGCGCGGCGCCGGCGTCGCGGCCGAAGCCGGGGACGACGTTCAGCACGCCCTCGGGGATCCCGGCCTCCAGGGCCAGCTCGCCCAGCCGCAGCGCCGTCAGCGGCGTCTGCTCGGCCGGCTTCAAGACCACCGTGTTGCCCGCGGCCAGCGCCGGGGCGACCTTCCAGGCGGCGATCGTCAGCGGGAAGTTCCACGGGACGATCAGGCCGACGACGCCCAGCGGCTCGCGGCGCGTGTAGGTGTGGAACGTGCCGGGGAAGGAGATCGGGATCGTCGACCCCTCCAACTTGGTGACCCAGCCCGACATGTAGTGGAACAGGCCGGCCGCGGCGACGACGTCGCCGTCGCGCGCCTGCAGGAACGGCTTGCCGTTGTCGAGGGTCTCCAGGCCGCCCAGCTCGGCGGCGTGCTCGAGGAGGAGGTCGCCGAGGCGCCACAGCACGCGGGCGCGCTCGGTCGGCTTCATCGCGGCCCAGGGGCCGGTGAAGGCCTTGCGCGCGGCCTTGACGGCGCGGTCGACGTCCTCGGCGCGCGCCTCGGCGACCTGCGTGAGGACCTCGCCGGTGGCGGGGTTGTACACGTCGAAGGTCGCGCCCTCGGCGCCGTCGACGCGCTCGCCGCCGATGAGCAGCCGGGTGTCGCCGATCGTGGGGGCGTCGGCGTGGGGGGAAAGGGTGTTCTGGGTCATGGTCTCGGTCCTCCGGGTCAGGCCGCGGCGGGGTGGTCGTGCACGAGGACGCCGCGCAGGTTCACGCCGTCCACGAGGTCCTGGAACCCCTGGTTGATGTCGTCGAGCGCGTAGCGGTTGGTGACCAGCTCGTCGAGCTTGAGGTGGCCGTCCTTGTACATCTTCAGCAGCGCGGGGATGTCGGAGATCGGGTTGCAGTTGCCGAACATCACGCCCTTGAGGTTCTTGGCCAGGCCCTGGATGTCCTGAGGGGCGATGGCGATGCCGGGCGTGTTCTGCCCGAGCGAGCAGAGGACGCACGTGCCGGTCTTGCCGACCGAGCCGAACGCCTCGCCGATGATCTCGCCGTCGACGCGGCCGACCGTGATGATCGTGACGTCCGAGCCCTGGTAGTTGGTGTGCTCGTGGACCAACGGCATGGCCTCGGCCAGCGTCTCGAACGTGGCGGTCGCGCCGAACTCCGCGGCCCGCTCGCGCTTCTCGGCGATCGGGTCGACCACGATGATGTGGTCGGCGCCGGCGCGCGCGGCGCCCTGCACGGCGTTGACGCCGACGCCGCCCATGCCGAGGATCACCACGACGTCGCCGGGCTTGACCTCGCCGACGTTGACCGCCGCGCCGAAGCCCGTGGCCACGCCGCAGGAGACGAGGCACGCCACGTCGAGCGGGATGTCGGCGTCGATCTTGATGGCCTGCTGCTCGGAGCAGACCAGGTGGCTGGAGAACGTGCCGAGGCGGCACAGCGCGCCGAGCGGCTTGCCGTCGTAGGAGAAGCGCGGCGTCCCGTCCATCGAGAGGCCCTTCTCCATCAGGTAGCCGTTCTGGCAGACGTAGGACTGGCCGCGGGCGCAGTACTTGCAGACGCCGCAGCCGGGGATGAACGAGGTGCAGACGTGGTCGCCGACCGCGACCCGCGTGACCTTCGAGCCGACCTGGCGCACGATGCCGGCGCCCTCGTGGCCGCCGACGAACGGCAGCTCGACCTCGAGGTCGCCGTCGGTGATGTGCTGGTCTGAGTGGCAGAGGCCCGAGGCGTGGACCTCGATGAGGACCTCGTGGTCGTTGGGCTCCCCCAGCTCGAGGTCGACGACGTCCCAGCCCCGGCCGACGCCCTGGACGATGGCTCCACGGGTCTTCATGCGGTCTCCTTCTGGTGGGTGGGCTGCGACGCGCCGGGCGCCGTCGCGAGTGCCGCGCGGCGGGCGTCGTTCTGCAGCTGGCGATCGTTCCGCTGGCGGAGGATCTTCGAGAGGATCACGGCGATGATCAGCGCCGCGCCGTAGAACAGCTGCTGCACGTAGTTCTGCGCGCCGAGCAGCTGCAGACCGGTCGTGCCGGTCACGATGAAGTACAGGGCGATGAACGTGCCCCAGGGGTTGAAGCGGCCGATCTTCAGCGTGGTCGACCCGAGGAAGCACGCGGCGAACGCGGGCAGCAGGAACGACGAGCTGGAGTTCGGGTCCGCGCTGCCGGTCGTGCCCGCGAGCACGACGCCCGCGACGGCGGCGATCGTGCCGGACGCGATCAGCGACAAGAACCGCGTGCGGCCGACGGCGATGCCGTTGAGCCGGGCCATGTCCTTGCTCTGGCCGACGAACAGCAGGCGCTGCCCGAACGGCGTGAAGTCGAAGACGTACCAGAGCACCGCGCAGAGGACCACCGCGTACCAGAAGTCCACCGGGATGGACAGGATCGTGCCGGTCAGCACCGCGTTGGACAGGCCGATGCTGATGCCGCTGATCGTGGCCGAGTCCGAGATCCAGAACAGCACGCCCTGCAACAGCGTGGACATGCCGAGCGTGACGATGAACGGGTCGATGTCGAACTTCACGACGATCGCGCCGTTGATCGCCCCGATGAGCGCGCCGACCAGCACCGCGATGATGCAGGCGGGGACGATCCCCATGCCGTGGTTGACGTTCAGCAGCGCGACGAGCATCGCGGAGATGCCCAGCGTCGAGGCGACCGACAGGTCGTAGTCGCCGACGCGCAGCGGGATCAGCAGGCCGAGCGCGAGGATCAGCAGAACGGTCTGCGACCCCAGCATGCTGGAGATGTTCCCGGTGGTCAGGAAGCGATCGGTCGCGAACGAGAAGACGACGATGACGATCGCCCACACGCCGATGAGCGCGAAGCGCTCGGGCTCGCGCCGGGTCTGGAGCTTGACCGGCGCGGTGGCCGCCGCTCCGCCGTCGTCCGCAGCGGCGGCGACGGCCGGGCTGCGGTTCTTGGTGAGGATCATGCTGCGGCTCCTGCGTAGATGGCGGTGGTCAGGGCGTCCTTCGTGATCTGGTCGCCGGTGAGCTCGTCCTTCACGCGCCCGTCCGCGAAGATCAGGACGCGGTCGGCGAGCTGCACGAGCTGCTCGTAGTCGGAGGTGGCGCAGAGCACCGATGCCCCGCCGGCCACGGCCTCGCGAACGAGGCGGAAGATCTCCTGGCGGGCGCCGACGTCGACGCCCTGGGTCGGCTCGGCCAGCAGCATCACGGCCGGCTTGGTGTCCAGCCACTTGCCCAGCAGCGCCTTCTGCTGGTTGCCGCCCGAGAGGCTGCTGAACAGCGCCGCGGGGTCGGCGGGCTTGACGTGCAGGCGCACGCAGGTGTCCTGCGACTGGCGGCGCAGGGTGTCCCAGCGCAGGCGCCCGCCGCGGAACTCCTCGGCGAAGAACGGCAGGGCCATGTTCTCCAGCACGGTCAGGCGCGGGGCGCTGCCCAGGGCCTTGCGGTCGGCCGGGAGCAGCACGACGTCGTGGGCGAGCATCGTCGCCGGCGTCGGGCGCGCGATCTCCTCGCCGGCGATCGAGACGGTGCCCGCGGTGGGCGGGCGCACGCCGTAGAGGAGATCGGTCAGCTCCTCGATCCCCGAGCCGGCCAGGCCGGTGACCCCGACGACCTCGCCGGGGTGCAGCGTCAGGTCGAGGTCGCGGACGCGGTCGCCGGAGAGGCCGCGGGTGACCATCGCGACCTCGGGGCTCGGCGTCGTGCCGTCGGTCGGGCGCGTGACGCCGGCGATCTGGATGCCGAGGATGAGCTCGACGAGCTCGTTGCGGCCCAGGCCGGGGACGTCGCGCGTGCCGACGTTGCGCCCGTCGCGCAGGACGGTGACGCGGTCGCAGATCTCCAGGACCTCGTCGAGGTCGTGCGAGACCAGCATCACCGAGTCGCCCGCGCTGCGCAGGCGGTCGATCAGCTTGAAGAGGATCGCCACGTCGGCGCTCGGCAGGAAGACGGTCGGCTCGTCGAGGACGAGCAGCTGCGGCAGGCGCTCACCGTCGGCCTCGGCCAGCTGCTCCTGGCTGGCGACCGCGCGCACGATGGCGACCATCGCGCGCTGGACGGGCGACAGCTGGTCGATGCGCGTGTCGGGATCGACGGCGACCTCGAAGCGCGCCAGCAGCGCGGCGGCGCGCCGGCGCTCGGCACCCCAGCCGATGCGCCGCATGGAGCCGCGCGCGGCGACGTGGTCGAGCGCGAAGTGCTCCAGGACGGTGGCCGAGGCCGACAGGCCGAGGTCCTGGTGGACGAACGAGAGGCCGCGGGCCCGCAGGCCGTCGGCGCCGAAGGGCATCGGCACCTCCGACCCGTGGATCGACACCCGGCCCTCGTCGGCGTCATGGACGCCGGCGAGGACCTTGATGAGCGTCGACTTCCCGCAACCGTTGGCGCCGAGGAGCCCATGGACTTCGCCGGCAGCCACCGCGAGGTCCACGCCACCGAGAGCAGGAACCCCGCTGAACCGCTTGACGAGGCCTGCGACCCGGAGGACGTCCGTGCCGGAGCCGCTCGTGGCGGCCCCGGTCGGTGCGTGGCCGGCGGTGCTCACTTCAGCCCCCAGAGGGACTTGTAGCCGGCCTCGGCGGTGTCGCCGAAGCCCTGGCCGGAGACGGGCGGGTTGCCGGCGTCGGCGACGTTCGCGCGGGTGAAGACGCGCAGCGGAGCCGACGGCTTGTCCAGCGGCGGCTTGTTGAGCATCAGGCGGAACACCTGGTCCATCGTCAGCTGGCCGATCCAGACGGGGCTCTCGCCGACGTCGCCACGGAGGCTGCTGGTCTTCTGGTTCAGCAGCCCGGTGATCGCCGGGGTGCCGTTGAAGGAGTACACGTTGACCGTGCGGCCGGCGGCGGCCTGGCGGATCGCCGGGTCGGTGTACTGCGCCATCGAGTCGAAGATCGGGAGGATCGTGTTGATGTCCCCGTCACGGTTGAGCTCGGACTGCACCTGCGGCTGGACCTTGGTGGCCCAGTCGGCGACCGGGATGTTGGTCACCGTGACCTTGCACTTCGGACCGCAGTGCTGCGACAGCTCGTCCTTGATGGCGGCGACCATGCCCTTGGAGGGGCGCGTGTCGTCGGCCGAGATGGCCAGCGCGTCGACGGCCTTGCCGTTCTGCTCGGCGATGGCCTGGTCGACCATCAGCCGGGCGGCGTCGTAGAAGCCACCGGCGGCGACGGCGTCCACGCCGGCGGGCGTCGGGGACGTCACGTCCTCCTCGTGGGCGGTGATGACCTTCACGCCGGCGGCCTTGGCCTGGCGGATCTGCGGCGCGAGGGTGTCGGGCAGCGGGCCGTTGAGGATGATGACCGACGCCTTGGCGTTGATCGCGGCCGAGAAGCCCTGCTGGAAGTCGGAGACCTTGCCCTGCGCGGGGAAGGTGACGTACTTGATGCCCGCCATCTTGGCGGCGGCCGACATGGCGGCCTCGCCGTCCTTGTAGAACGGGATCGAGGTCGTGATCGGGATCGAGTACACCGTCTTGCCCTTGAGGCTCGAGATGTCGATCGGCGTCCCCGCGCTCTTGAACGTCGGGACCGCGCTGAACTTGGCGAGCTGGCCCTTGGCGTAGGCGATGTTCGCCGCGCTGACGTCCGAGCCGCCCGCGCCGGCGCTGGCCGTGGCGGTGCTGTTGGAGCTGCTGCCCGAGCTGTCGTTCGAGCTGCTGCCACAGCCGGTGAGTGCTGCGAGACCGACGACGGCCAGGCAGCCGAATGTGCTGATTCTCAACATGAGACCTCTCCCATTGCTTTGCGTGCGTGTCCTAGCGATCCGTCAGCGACGGATCGGCCTGCAGGTCATCGAAGACCTGTTCGATCGAGCGCTGTTGGAAGTGCTCGATCAGACCCTCCGGGTAGCCGGGCTCCCCCCCGACGCCCCGGTGGATCAGGTCCTCGAACCTGATCCGGGCACTGCATTCCTCACGGGTCTCCCCGCGCCCCTGTGCGTCGGCGACCCGCCCGACGAGCTCCCGCCCCAGCTCCCGGTAACGCTCCAGGAGCTCGCGCCCACCGGGCGCTCCGTGGCCGGGGACGAGGTGCTCGAAGGCCAGACCGTCGGCCTGGTCGATCGCATCGAAGAAGTGCTCGACGGTGGCGTCGAGGAAGGCCGGCAGGCCGAGGTTGCACACGTCGTCGCCCGTGAACAGGACGCCCTCGTCGGGGACGTGGACCATGACCGTGTTGGCGGTGTGGCCCGGAGCGTGGATCAGCTCCAGG
>DASYBY010000486.1:0-14213 GCA_036500525.1 Baekduia sp.
CGAACTTGCCGGGGATCTTGAACCAGGTGTGGTTCGTGTAGCCCGGGATGGCGTCGAACTTGCCGCCGAGCTGCGGGATCCACCAGGAGTGGGCGACGTCCTGGGCCTCGATGTCGAGCGTCACCGTCGTGTTGACCGGGACGACCATCTCCTCGTAGGAGAACGGCGCGCCGAGGTTCTTGCCCTTGCTGCAGTCGTCGGCGTAGGTGTAGCGCCAGATGTACTGCTGGCCGTTGACGCAGATGTTCAGCGACTTGCCGTTGGGCGGAAGGCGCGTGCTCGTGTCGGCGAGCTGCAGGCCGTCGGGCGAGCTGTCGGGCGGGTTGCGGATGCCGTCGAGCTTGACGAAGGTGAGGGTCGCGAGGACCACGAGGATCACCGCGGCGCCGACGGTCCAGCCGATCTCCAGGCGCGTGTTGCCGCGGATCTGAGCGGCGACGCGGCCCTTCTTGGCCTTGAACTTGATGACCGAGTAGATCAGCACGCCCTCGACGCCGACGAAGACGATGATCGCGATGACGAACGTGGCCTTGTAGAGCCAGTTGATGTCGTCCGCGTTGGGCGATCCGCCCGACTCAGGCGTGAGCAGGCCGGCCGAGGCGATCGGGGCGAGCAGCAGCGCGCCGGTGAAGACGCCCAGCAGGGTGAGAAGGAATCGGCGCGATCGGCGAGTGGCCTTCACGGTCGTCCCTGAGGCAGGTGTCTTGATAGCGCGGCGCGAAGTCATGAGGTTGCGAAGGCGTGAGGTGTCCAAGGCGGCGGGGATTCTATTCATGAACCGGCTCCGGACGGCCGCTCGGTGAGGACGGACCGCCCAGGCTGACTCGGTTCGGGACCGTACGGGGGCTGGATGTCGTGCGGCGAACGCTCATCGACCCACGAACCGGGCCGGGCGCTTCTGGAGGAAGGCGGTGACGCCCTCCGCGAAGTCGTCGGAGTGCGAGGCCGTGCCCTGGAGCCCGGCTTCGAGCGTCAGCTGCGACTCCATGCGCTCGAAGAGCCAGCGGTTGAGCTGCTCCTTGATGCCGGCGTGCGCGGCGGTCGCGCCGTCGGCGAGGCGGTCGAGCAGCGTCGCGATCTCGGCGTCGAAGGCCTCGTCGGGGACCGCGCGGTTGATCAGGCCCCACTCGGCGGCCTGCACGGCGCCGATGCGGTCGCCGAGCATCGCCATCTCGGCCGCGCGCGTGAGGCCGACGCGCTCGGGCACGAAGAGCGACGCGCCGCCGTCGGGCACCAGGCCGATGTTGATGAAGGCCAGCAGGAAGTAGGCCGACTCCTTGGCGACGACGAGGTCGGCGGCGAGCGCGAGCGACAGGCCGATGCCGACCGCGGGGCCGTTGACGGCGGCGACCACGGGCTTGGGCATCGTGCGAACGCCCATGATGATCGGGTGATAGCGCTCCATGAGCGCCTTCTCGACGTTGGGCCGGCCCTGCGGCGTGAGCTCCTCGTCGTCGAGGTCCTTGAGGTCGGCGCCCGAGGAGAACGCACGGCCGGCGCCCGTGAGGCAGACCGCGCGCACGCTGTCGTCGGCGGCGACCTGCTCGACGGCGGCCAGGAGCTCGACGCCGAACTGCTTGTTCCAGGCGTTCATCGAGGCTGGGCGCGCCAGCTCGATGGTCGCTGCGCCGCCGCGCCGGTGGACGTTGACGGTCTCGAACTCGCTCATGGCGCGGATCCTACGGGCGGTGGGCGTGCGGGCAGGCGCTTGGCCTGCCCCCTGCTTCCCACTACGGTGAAGGTATGGCCGACAGACCAGTCATCGGGCTGTGCGCAGCGCTGGAGCGCGCGCAGTGGGGCGCGTGGGACACGCCGGCGCACCTGCTGCCGCGTGAGTACGCCGACGCCGTGCAGCGCGCGGGCGGGATCGCCCTGCTGCTGCCGCCGGATCCGCGGACGATGGAGCACCCCGACGAGCTGCTGGACCTGCTCGACGGGCTGATGCTCGCGGGCGGCTCCGACGTCGACCCGGCCGCCTACGGCGCCGAGCCCCACGCCGAGACGATCGGCACCAACCCCGAGCGCGACGCGTTCGAGCTGGCGCTGGCCGCCCGCGCGATCGAGCGCGACATGCCGTTCCTCGGCATCTGCCGCGGGATGCAGGTGCTCAACGTCGCCCGCGGCGGGACGTTGTTGCAGCACTTGCCCGAGAGTCACGGCCACGAGCACCACCGCCGCAACCCCGGGACCTTCGACGGCAACGACCACCTCGTGCGGCTCGACGACGCGTCGCTGGCCGCGCGGGCGGCGGGCGAGTCCTCGCACCGGACGCTGAGCCATCATCACCAGGCGGTCGACCGGGTGGGCGAGGGGCTCGTCGTCTCCGGCCACTCGGCTCTCGACGACCTGCCCGAGGCGATCGAGCTGCCCGACCGCGGCTTCGTGCTCGGCGTGCAGTGGCATCCGGAGGCCGACGAGACCAGCCGGCTGATCGGCGCGCTGGTCGACGAGGCGCGCGAGCGCGCCGCCGCGCGGGCCTGAGGCCGGCCGGCCGCTACGCCAGGTCCACGCGCGCGAGCTCGGTGACCGGGAACGGCGGCGGCTCCGTGCCGGCGCGGTAGCCGGCCAGCGCGTCGGCGCCGAGCGCGGCGAAGGCGGCCTCGACGAGCTCGACGTAGGCCCGCTGGATGAGGACCGCGGCGGTGCCGGAGCGGCCGGCGGCCACGCGCGCCCGGCCCTCGGGGCGGCCCGCGTAGGTCCAGACCGGCCCGTCGCCGGGGGCCGGCGGCGGATCGATCGCCGCGGTCACGTCGATGCGCCGGTACTGGCGCTCGCGCGCGTCGAGCGTGGCGAGGGCCGCGGCGTCGACGGGCAGCAGGCAGCCGTTGACGGCGATCCCCGCGGCCGGCTCGACGTCGAGGAACGCGATCGCCGCCGCGGGCCGCGTGCCGTCGGGCAACTCATACACCTTGTATCCGGGCACGGCGACGCGGTTGTCCATCGCCACGCCCCACGTGCGCCGGTGCTCGCACAGCACCGCGGGCCGGGCGCCCGCCGCGGCGACCAGCGAGCCGTAGCCGAAGACGGAGCCGGCGGCGGGCACGATCAGGCCAGCCGGACCGTCCGGCCGCCGCGCACGAGCGAGACCGACAGCACCTGCGGCGTCCCGGCGCTGGAGGTCCAGTCCTGCTGGGCGGTGAACTGCGAGTAGCCGGTGGCGGCGCCGAAGGAGACGGTCGTGTCCCGGTGCGCGGGGATGGTGTAGGCCTTCTTGCCGACCGTCACCGTCTGGGGCTGCGGTCCGCCGCGGTAACGGACCTGCACGGTGGCCGGCGTGTCGAGCCAGAGCGCGCCGGTCAGCGCGCCGCGGCAGGCGATCGGCACGTCGGCGGGCACGATGTCGGGGACGGTGCTGGAGTAGCCGGGCGTCCGGCGCGGGCACGGCAGGACCACCAGCGACTGCGCCCGCGGGACCGCGCTCGGCTTGACCGCGACCAGGCGCCCGACGTCGGGGTGCGAGGCCGAGGCGATCTCGTCGCGGAAGGTGACGCGCGCCGACGGGTCGTTGATGAGGAAGCGGTGGGGGACCGGACCGCACCCGGGCTGGACCTGCAGCGCGCCCGAGAGGGCGAACCGGAAGGTGCAGACCTTGCCCTCGACCTGGCGGCCCACGAGGCCGGCCTCCGGTCCGTAGGCCTGGGTGATGGAGCGATTGAAGAAGTCGAGGTCGTCGAACTGCGGGGCGTTCTGGGTGATCCCGAGCAGCGCGACCGGGCCGCTGGTGTGGTGGTCGACCCACTCGAGGTCGGCCGGCATCGTGCTGCGGAACGACGTGGAGGTGCGGTTCAGCTGCCACCAGGCGGCCTGGCTCTGCACGACGAGCACGAGGCCGAGCACCGCGGCGAGGATCACGGCCGCGCGGGCGCCGCCGCCGCGGCGCGCCAGGAGCACCGCGGCGCCGACGGTCACCAGCGCCACGACGGTCAGCCCCAGGCCGGTGCCCAGCCCGAGGAGCTGGTGGACGCGGTAGGCGGTGCCCCACGTCGCGCGCTCCTCGCCCATCATCGCCACCGCCGGGCGGGCCAGCAGGCCGAGCGCCAGCACGCCGGCGACCACCAGCGACGCGCGCGTGAGCAGGCGCGGGCGGACCATGAGGACGGTCGCGAGGATCAGCGCCAGCGGCACCGCGAAGGTGACGTAGCGCCCGATCGCCGAGAGCGCCGGCGTGTAGCCCGCGAGGAAGAAGCCGCTCTGCAGCACGGTGGCGATCGCCGCCGGCCAGAAGACGGCCAGCAGCGGGCCGGTCGCGTTGTCGCGCCACGCGCGCGGGGAGACCACCGCGCCGGCGGCCAGCAGCACGGGCGCGAACGCGCCGACGGCGACCAGCTCCAGCGCCTGCAGCCCGGTCTTGGACAGGATGCGGCTCAGCGACGGGCGCAGGTCGAAGTACCCGGCGTAGCCGCCGGTCACCGACGGGGCGACGAGGGCGACCACGGCCAGCGCCAGGAACCCGGCGGCCAGCGTCAGCAGGTAGGTGCGGTGGGCGAGCAGGCGCTCCCGCCGCTGCGCCGGATCGCGCAGCACGTCGAGCGCGAAGGTGACCAGGAGCGCGGGAACGAACACCGCGAGCTGGATGCGCGCCCACGTCGCGAGCAGGAGCAGGCCGAGCGCCAGCCACCCGAGCCGGCTGCCCGGGCGCCGCAGCGCCATCACCGCGACGCACAGCGCGGCCGTCGCCAGCGGGAACGCGAGGATCTCGGTGACCGTCTCGGCGCTGGTCGTCATCCACGTGCCGGCGACCGAGAGCACCGCGGGCAGCAGCGCCAGGCGCGGCCCGACCAGCTCCTTGGCCAGCAGCCACACGGGCACGACCTGGGCGCAGAGCGCGAGCGTTCCCAGCACCTTGGAGGCGTGGTAGGCGTCGACGGTCGAGTGGAAGAGCGCCCACGCCGGCGTGATGAAGTACACGTACAACGCAGCCGACTGCGCGACGTGCTGGCCGCGCCAGTCGAAGCCCGTGCCGTCGGCCAGCCCGCGCGCGAGGTGCGAGTAGGTGAACTCGTCCGGGAACAGGACCGGGATCGGCGAGTGCAGCGCCAGCGCGCTGTAGATCACGGCCGCCGCGACGTACAGCCCGGCGAGCAGGAGCCAGGGCGACAGGCCGCGGTGGGCCGATGGCGCCGGGGCGCCGCGGTCACCCCGCGGCGCGGCTGGGGGCTCCACGGCCCTCGCGGTGCTCATCGTCAGGGAGGTTAGTGACGGGCGCGGGCGCGCCCGCCGCTACGCCGCGCGGCGGCCGACGGCCTGGGCGACGCCCGCGCGGGCGCGGCAGACCAGCGCCTTGCTGGCGCCCGGCGAGACGCCGAGCACGCGGCCGATGTGCGTGTGGGAGCGATCCTCCAGCTCATGCATCACCAGCGCGCGCCGCTGGCGCTCGGGCAGGCCCTCGACGCCGCCGACGACCTCGTCGAGGCGCTCGCGGCGGGCGATCATCGAGACCGGGCCAGGGCCCTGGTCGGCCAGCACGGCCTCGTGGGGATCGAGGTCGGTCGTGCGGTTGGGCTTGCGCAGCTGGTCGAGGCAGCGGTTGCGGACGATCGCGTGCAGCCACGGGCGCAGCGCGATCTCGGCGTCGCCCTTGGTGATCGAGCGGAGCGCGCGGACGAAGGCGTCCTGGACGCACTCCTCGGCGTCGTGGTGGCGGCCGCCGAGGACCTGGCGGGCGTAGGCGGTCAGCGGCGCCTCGTAGCGGTGCACGATCGCGGCGAAGGCGGCATCCGAGCCCGCACGGACCGCGGCGACGAGGGCTTCGTCGCCGGCCGAGCCGGCGCGCGGGGTGCGCGCCTTGGAGGAGGAGGTGAGGACCGGGTTCATGAACAGCATGGTCGTCGGTGCGCGGGTGTCTGACCAGCGACCCCGGGGCTACGGCTTCCACACCCCAGGTGTGGCCGATCCACACCTAGGACTACCCTGAGGGGGTGTCCGACGACTCCCCGCTCGCCGCCCACGCCGCGTCACCCGCCGAGCTCCAGGAGCGTCTGCACCTCGAACGCGACGGCGATCCGTACCTCGTGCTCCGCGACGGCGACGGGCGCCAGCAGCTCCTGCGGCTGTCGGGCGAGCGCCTCAGCATCGGCCGCGGCGAGACCAACAACGTCCCGCTGCCGTGGGACACCGAGGTCAGTCGCCTGCACGCCGAGCTGGAGTGCATCGCGGGGGAGTGGACGATCGTCGACGACGGCCTCAGCCGCAACGGGACCTTCGTGAACGGCACGCGGATCTCGGGGCGCGCGCGGCTGCGCGACGGCGACGTCGTGCGGATCGGCCGCACCACGCTCGGCTACCGCCGCCCGGACGCCGAGCAGACCGCCGAGCACACGGTGATCGCGGGCGAGCCCGTCGCCCTGGGCGACCTGCCGCCGACGCAGCGCCAGGTGCTCGTCGCGCTCGCGCGCCCCTACAAGCACGGCGACTTCGCGACCCCGGCGACCAACCAGGAGATCGCCGACGGGCTGCACCTCAGCGTCGACGCGGTCAAGGCGCACCTGCGCTCGCTCTTCCAGAAGTTCGGGATCGAGTCGCTGCCCCAGAACCAGAAGCGCTCGCGCCTGGTCGCCGAGGCGTTCCAGCGCGGCATGCTCACCCAGCGCGACCTGTAGGTCGCGCGGCTAGCTCACGTCGATCCGGGTCACCGACCCGCTGGCCACGTTGGCCACCCAGGCGCTCTTGCCGTGGGCGACGATCGAGAGCGGGTTGCGCCCGACGGGGATCGGGTCGCCGATCGGCTTGCCGGTGCGGGTGTCGATGCGGCTGACGGTGTCGTCCAGGTAGCTGGCGACCCACAGCGTGTGGCCCGAGACGGCGATGCCCTCCGGGCCGCGCTGGCCGAACGGCACGGTGATCTGGTTGTCCATCGCCCGCGTGTTCTGGGTGATCGTGCCGTCGTCGTAGTTGCTGACCCACACCTGGCCGTCGCCGTAGGCCACGCGGTGGGCGCCCAGGCCGACCGGCCGGCTCAGGCGGTGGCCGCTGGCCGGATCGAGGCGGCTGACGCGGGCGCGGCGGTGGTTGGCGACCCAGACGTAGCCGCCGCCGACCGCGATGTCGGCGATGCCCTCCTGGCCGAACGGGATCTCCTGCGTCTGGCCGCCCTTGGGGACGACCTTGACGATCGCCGACGGCGGGTCGCTCGGGTTGACGGCGCGGCGCGCGACCCAGACCGCGTTGTCGCCGGTCGCGACGACCACGGCGTCGCCGTCCCCGAGCAGGCGGTCGCCGATCATCTTGCCGGTCACCGCGTCGATGCGGATCAGGCGGCTCTGGCCGCCGTTGGTGACCCACAGCGAGCCGAACCCCGCAGCCACGCTGGTCGTGCCCCGGTCCCACGGCAGCTTGATGATGCGGCGCCTGCCCTGGCCGTCGGCGGGGATGCCGGTCAGGCGGCCGGTGCGCACGCTGATCGTCCAGACCCGGTTGCGGTAGTAGGCGATGGCGTTGGGGCGCTCGTCGACCTTGACCGGCTTGGCCGCGCGCGCGGTGCCGGGGGCGAGCGGCGTGGTGCTCGTCGTCTCGGCCGGCGCGCCCGCGCGGTGGTCGTCGCCGCGGCTCATGAGCAGGACCGTGGCCAGCACGATCGCGGCGCCGGCCAGCAGCGAGACCGCGGGCGCCACCCAGCGCCGGATGCGCGACGGGTCCGACGGGCCGCCGGGCGCGATCTCGGTCGGCGTGACGGAGCCGGGGATCGCGGTCTCCTCGGCGCCCGCGCCGCCGGGGGCCGCGGCGCCGCGGGCCACGAGCCGCTCGGGCGGGGGCGCCGGGCCGTCGCCGACGGCGGCCAGCGCGGCCCGGCCGAGGTCGCCGGCCGACGGGAAGCGGTCGTCGGGATCCTTGGCCAGCGCGCGCTCGATGACGGCGGCGAGCGCGTCGGGCACGCCGGTGGTGACCAGGCGCGGATCCGGCGCGGGGTCGTTGAGATGGGCGTAGAGCGTGGCCTCGTCGGAGTCGCGGCGGTACGGCGCGACGCCGGTCAGGACGTAGAAGAGCAGGCAGCCGAGGGCGTAGACGTCGGCCCGCGCGTCGACGGGCTCGCCGCGGATCTGCTCGGGCGCGATGTAGCCGAGCGTTCCGACCCAGCGTCCGGAGCCGGTCATCGTCGTCTCGCCGCTCAGGCGCTTGGTCAGCCCGAAGTCGGTGAGGTAGGCGTGATCGCCGTCGAGCAGGACGTTGGCCGGCTTGATGTCGCGGTGCACGAGCCCGCGGGCATGCGCGGCGTCCAGGGCGTTGCCGATCTGGGCGATGATCGCCGCGGCCCGGTGGGGCGCCAGCGGGCCGGTGTGCTGGACCAGCGTGCGCAGGTCCTCGCCGTCGACGAGCCGCATCGCGAGGTAGAGGCGCCCGTCCTCCTCGCCCGCGGAGTAGACGGGGATGACGTTCGGGTGGTCGATCGCCGCGGCGGCGCGCGTCTCGCGGACGAAGCGCTCGCGGAAGTCGTCGTCGCGCGCCAGCGGCGACGCGATCAGCTTCAGGGCGACCGGCCGCTCGAGGTCGAGCTGCTCGGCCCGGTAGACCACGCCCATGCCCCCACGACCGGCCACACCGACGATCCGGTGGCCCGCGAAGACGTCCCCCACCTGCAGCTCCGAGTCGAGTGCGCTCACGCAGGCTGCGACGGTATCGATTGCCGCGGCGGCCCCGCAGTGCCGTCGGGTCCGGTCGGGCCAATAGACTGGCCCGCCTCGTGCGCCTCTCCTCAGCCCTTCGCAGCGCCGCGTGGGGCGTCGTCGCGGTCGGTGTCGCAGTCCCGCTCGTGCGCCGGCGCGCCAAGATCGCACCGCCGCTCGTGACGGCCGCCGCCGCCGCCGCACCGTTCGCCCTCAGCGTCGCCGTGCCCCGATCCCGCAAGCGGGACGTCGCGATGTGCGCGCTGCAGATGTACGCGTACACCGTCACCTACGTGATGCCGCACGACGATCCCGACGCGCTGGAGCGCCGGGTCCACATCGACTACCCCGTGCGCGTCGACCGCGTGCTCGGCCTGGGCGTCATCCCCAGCCTGCGCCTGCAGGGCTGGTTCGCCGAGCCGGGCAAGATCCGCAAGCGCGACCAGGTCCTCGTGTGGTCGCACTGGTTGTGGTTCGCGTTCCCGCACGGCACCGTGGCCTATGTGCTCGCTCGTCACCCTGAGCGCTTCCCCCGGACCGCCGCGCTGACCTACGCGGTGTTCGACCTCGGCCTGATCGCCTACTGGGCCGTCCCGACCGCGCCGCCGTGGTACGCGTCGCGACACGGCCGGCTGGGCGAGGGCGGCGACGTCGCCGTGCGCCGGATGATGGTCGAGCACGGCGAGGCGTTCTGGAAGGACGGCTGGGAGCCGCTCTACAGCGTGCTGGGCGGCAACCCGCTGGCGGCGATGCCGTCGCTGCACTTCGCGACGTCGCTCATGGCCGCCCACCTGCTGACCGAGGCCGGCCCGGTCGAGGGCGCGATCGGCTGGACCTATGCGCTGACGCTGGGCTTCGCGCTGGTCTATCTCGGGGAGCATTACCTCGTGGACCTCCTGGCGGGCACCGCGCTGACCGAGGGCGTCCGCGCCGCGGCACCGCACGTGGCGCCGGTCGCGAGCCTCGTCGGGCGCACGCTCCAGGCGCTGGAACGGCGGGCGCGCGCGTGACGCCACCGCAGCAGCCCGATCTCGTCGACGAGGATCACGACGACGACGAGGAGATGCCGCTGATCAAGGTGACGCGGCGCACCGTCGTCGTCGGCGTGGTCTTCGTCGTGCTGTGCATCGCGTTCCTGGCGGTCGTGCTCCCCCAGTTGGCCGGGCTGGGCGACACGTGGAAGCAGGTCAAGGACGGCAACCCGCTCTGGCTGCTGGTCGCCGTGGTGTTCACCGCGCTGTCCTTCGGCGGCTACGTGATGCTCTTCCAGGGCGTCTACGTGCGCGACGGGTTCCGCCTTACGGCGGCCGAGAGCTACGAGATCACGATGGCCGGCCTGGCCGCGACGCGCGTGTTCGCCGCGGGCGGCGCGGGCGGGATCGCGCTGACCGCGTGGGCGCTGCGCCGCGCCGGGATGCCCAAGCGCGTGGTCGCCGACCAGACGCTCGCCTTCCTCGTGCTGACCTACGGCGTGTACATGGCGGCCGTGGTCGTCGGCGGCTTCGGCCTGTACTTCGGGATCCTGCCCGGCTCCGACGACTGGGCGATCACGCTGCTGCCCGCGATGATCGGCCTGGTCGCGTTCGCGATCGCACTGCTGGCGTCGCTGACGCCGCCCGACCTGCAGAAGCGCCTGGACGGCTACGCGAGCCACCATGGCCGCTGGGCGCGGATCGCGCAGAAGGCGGCCAACCTGCCGGCGTCGATCTCGGCGGGGATCCGGATCTCGGTCAGCCTGGTCCGCGCCGGCGACCCCGCGCTGATCGGCTCGATCGCCTACTGGGGCTTCAACATCGCGGTCCTGTGGGCGTCGTTCAAGGCGTTCGGCGACGCGCCGCCGTGGGCCGTGGTCGTCATGGGCTACTTCGTCGGGATGCTCGCCAACCTGCTGCCGCTGCCGGGCGGCGTGGGCGGGGTCGACGGCGGGATGATCGGCGCGTTCGTGGCCTTCGGCGGCGAGTCGCGGGACTCGATCGTGGTCGCCGTGCTGACCTATCGCCTCTTCGCCTTCTACCTTCCGACGATCCCCGGCGCCATCGCCTACTTCCAGCTGCGACGCACCGTGGCGCGCTGGAAGGAGGAGCGCACGAGCCAGCGCGTAACGGACTTGCCGGTGTCGGTACTATACAAAGTAAAGTGACTCTGGATCGGAAGGACAACGGCATGGCCGACGTCGAGAACGTGATCATCATCGGTAGTGGACCCGCGGGGTACACGGCTGCGCTGTACACCTCCCGTGCCAACCTGAAGCCGCTGGTGATCGAGGGCTTCATGTGGGGTGGCCTGCTCCAGCAGACCACCGAGGTCGAGAACTACCCCGGCTTCCCGGGCGGCGGCATCGCCGGTCCCGCGCTGATGCAGAAGCTCCGCGACCAGGCCGAGGACTTCGGCACGCGCTTCATCACCGACCAGGCGACCGAGGTCGAGCTGTCGACCGAGCCCGGCGGCATCCACAAGGTGCACGTCGGCAAGGACGTCTACGAGACGCGCACGGTCATCCTGTCGATGGGCGCCGAGCACAAGAAGCTCGACATCCCCGGCGAGATGGAGCTGGCCGGCGCCGGCGTGAGCTACTGCGCCACGTGTGACGCGGCCTTCTTCAAGGACCAGGTCATCATGGTCGTCGGCGGCGGCGACAGCGCGATGGAGGAGGCGATGTTCCTCGCCAAGTTCGGCCGCAAGGTCGTCCTCGTCCACCGTCGCGACGAGTTCCGCGCCTCGAAGATCATGCTGGAGCGCGCCCGCGCGATGGAGAACATCGAGTTCAAGACGCCGTTCGCGCCGGAGGAGTTCCTCCACGGCGACGGCGCGTTCAAGCGGATCGCCCGCCTGCGCAACACCGAGACCGGTGAGACCGAGGACGTGGAGATCGGCGGCGCGTTCATCGCCATCGGCCACGAGCCGCAGTCGGAGATCGTCGACGGCGTCATCGAGGTCGACGACGAGGGCTACGTGAAGGTCGACGGCCGCTCGACGCGCACCAACCGCCCCGGCGTCTTCGCCGCCGGCGACCTGGTCGACCACACCTACCGCCAGGCGATCACCGCCGCCGGGTCCGGCTGTCAGGCCGCCCTCGACGCCGAGTGGTACCTGCGCGACACGCCGCAGGTCCCGACGCCCGAGGGGATGCCGGTCGGCGACCTCGCCGAGGCGCAGTGGGCGCCGAAGGCCACCGCCTCCTGATCCTCCGCAGGATCTGAAGGCCACCAACTACGCACGCGCGGCGTCGCGGTCCGGGAAGGGGCTGCGACGCCGGTGGCGAAACATTGCTTAATGGGCGAGGACCGAAACTCCACGCCGGTCCACGCGTAGTTGGGATAGACATGCAGCCTTCACACACCTTCCAATACCCCAAGGTCACTCCGCTGGCCCCGGCCCCGAAGCCCGCCGCGCCCGTGACCTCCGCGCAGCGCCCGCAGCGCTGACGCACCGCCTTCGCTAGAAGGCGATCCCCTCCAGGCGCAGCAGCGCCTCCTTGCGGTACATGCCGCCGGTGTAGCCGGTGAGCTTGCCGCTCGTGCCGATCACGCGATGGCACGGCACGACGATCGGGATCGGGTTGGCGCCCAGCGCGCGCCCGGCCGCCCGCGATGCCTTGGCGTTGCCGGCCTCCGTCGCCATCTGCCCGTAGGTGGCGGTGTGGCCGAACGGGATCGCCGCGGTCGCCTGCAGCACGCGGCGGCCGAAGTCGGAGTAGAGCGTCCAGTCGATCGGGACGTCGAAGGCCTGGCGCTTCCCGGCGAAGTACTCGTCCAACTCGCGGCGCACCGCGTCCAGGCGGGCGGGAGCCTCGAGGATCCGCGGGCTGAGCTTGGTGGCGAGGCTGTCGAGCACGACGTCCAGGCCGCCGTTGAAGTCCTCGTAGGCGAGGCGGACGAGGCCCTGCGGGGTGCCGGCGACGACGAGCTCGCCGATCGGCGAGTCCACGACGGCGTAGGCGACATCGGGCTCGGCGAGGGTCGCGAAGCGCGCGGCGGCCGCGGCCGCGTCGGCCGGATCGATCTGGGGTGGACGGAGGTCGCTCATGTGGGGCTCATCTCGAGTCGAAGCTTCTTGAGGCCCTCGTGGGCCGAGCGGCGGGCGGCGTCCTCGGAGCAGCCCAGCGCGGTGGCGACCTCGGCGTGGCTGAGGTCGCCGGCGTAGCGCAGCAGCAGCGCCGCACGCTGCTTGGGCGGCAGCTCACGCACGCGCGCCCAGGTCTCGTCGTCGCGCGGCTCGGGGTCGTGGACCGGGGTCTCCGGGACGTCCTCGACCGGGATCGCTCCCCGCGCACGGCCGCGGAAGTAGTCCATCGCCTTGCGGTGCGCGATCGTCATGACCCACGCCTGCAGGTTCGAGTCGGCGCGCAGCCGTGGGTAGGCCTTCATCGCCGCCAGGAAGGTCTCCTGAAAGCAATCGTCGGCGGCATCACGACCCACCGAGGCGACCAGGAAGCGCCACACCGGCTCTCGCTGCTCGTCGAGGAAGCGTTGGAACGGGATCACTGCACGGACAACGCTCGTGTCGTGAGTCGGTAATAGTTGTGCAGTAGCGGGTGATGGAGTCGAGGATCTGGTCGGCGGTCTTGGTCCAGACGTAGGGTTTGGGGTCGTCGTTCCAGGTCTCGATCCATGAGCGGATGTCGGCGTTGAGCGCGCGCACCGATCGGTGCGCGCCGCGCCGGAGCTTCTTGTTGGTGAGCTCGCCAAACCAGCGCTCGACGAGGTTCATCCACGAGCTGCTGGTCGGGGTGAAATGCAGCTCGAAGCGGGGGTGGGCCAGGAGCCACTTCTTGATCGCCGGCGTCTTGTGCGTGCTGCTGTTGTCGAGCACCAAGTGGACGGCCAGGTCGACGGGGACCTCGCGATCGATGGTCTGCAAGAACTGCTTGAACTCGATCGCGCGGTGGCGGGAGTGCAGCTTGCCGATGACTTTGCCGGTGCAGAGATCCAGGGCGGCGTAGAGGCTGGAGGTGCCGTGGCGCTTGTAGTCGTGGGTCGCGCGCTCGGGCACCCCGGGCCCCATCGGCAGGATCGGCGCGGTGCGGTCCAACGCCTGGATCTGCGACTTCTCATCCACGCACAGCACCACGGCGCGCTCGGGCGGGTTGAGATAGAGACCGACGACGTCTCTGACCTTGTCAACGAACAACGGGTCTTTCGACAGCTTCCACGACTCCTGGCGATGAGGCTGCAGCCCGAACGCCCGCCAGATCCGGGCCACCGCGGTCTGGTTGAGCCCGACCTCGGCGGCCATCGATCGAGTCGACCAGTGCGTCGCGTTCTTCGGGGCGCTCTCCAGCGTCTTGGCGATCACCTCCTCGACCTTTTGGTCGGTGATCTTCCGGGGCTGCCCGGGGCGCGCCTCGTCGAGCAACCCGTCCAGCCGGAACTCCAAAAACCGTCGACGCCACAGCGCCACGGTGTTGCGATGCACGCCCAGACGCCGGGCGATCTCGGTGTTGCTTTCACCGCCTGCGCAAGCCAACACGATCCGTGCGCGCTGCGAAAGGGCCGCCGCCGATGTCCGCCGGCGGGTCCATCCCTCCAACGCCCGGCGCTCATCCTCAGACAGCTCGATCGGCACAGCAGCAGGACTCGGCACCACCAAATCCTACTACTGCACAACAACTAA
>DASYBY010000487.1:0-8374 GCA_036500525.1 Baekduia sp.
GCGCAGGTCGAGCAGGTCAAGCGCTTCGCGATCCTCGACCACGACCTGTCGCAGGAGACGGGCGAGCTGACGCCGACGCTGAAGGTCAAGCGCAACGTCGTCAACGAGAAGTTCATGGCCATCTTCGACGGGCTCTACGAGGGCTGAGCCCGCGGGCGGGACGGGGCGCCGCGGCGGCGCCTCGCCTCACCCCTGCCGCGTCGGGTCCTGCGACAGGTCCGCAGTCGCGCGCACCGAGCGCTCGACGTAGTGGATCTGCACGTCGCTCGGGCGCGCCAGCAGCTCGCCGACCGCCTCGATGTAGTGCGTGTACTCGGGCGTCGCGAAGTGGGCCTGCATCGCCGCGTCGTCGCGCCAGTGCGTCTGCAGGACGTACTCGCCGGCGTCGGCGTCCAGGGCCTCGTAGGTCACGGCGCCGAGGCTGCCGTCGGCCGACGACAGGCCCGCCGCGTGCTCGGCCAGCAGCGTGCGCAACTCGCCCGCGCGCCCCGCGAGGCCGTGGATCTCCGCGTGGATGAGGACCGTCATGGCTCCATCTTCGCAGGCGCCTCGCGCGGCGCACGTGCCCGCGCGCGAGGCCAACGTCCGCTCCAAGGTGAACGACGGCGTACTCTGTGGGAGTGCGCACGGATCCCACCGACAACGGCGGCCTGTTCGTCGGCCGCCGCCCCGGCACGGCCCCGACGAAGTACCGCTCGCTGCCCGAGCGGGGCACGGCCGCGCGCCAGCGCGCCGACCGGCTGATCGCGCACGCGCTGCTCGCCGTCGAGATCATCATCAGCCTGTTGTTCTGGGGCCCGATCCCGGCGGGGGCGCTTTGGGTCGCCGGGCGTGTCCAGTACTGGACCGACAACGTCGGCCTGGCCATCCTCGTCGCCTTCGCGGTGATGCTGACCGTCCTCTTCGGCGGGCTGATGCTGCTCAAGCGCGTCGACCGTGCGTGGATCCTCGTGCGCCGCGCCGCCGGGATCGACCAGCGCCAGGGCGCGATGGGCCGCGTCTTCGCCATCACCGCCGCGATCTGCGCGACGATCTTCACCGTGTGGTTCCTCCTCATCAACGGCCCGGGCTCGTCGAGCTTCTCCGGCCAGGGCGGCTGATGGCGCAGCGCAAGGGACCCTTCGGGTACTACAAGCAGTTCGAAGGGCTGTCGGAGGAGGAGGTCAACGCCGGCCTCCGCGCGGAGGCCGCCGAGCGCCGCGCCAAGGAGCTCGCCCGCCAGGAGCCGCTGGACCTCTCGCGGACGACGTGGCCCGAGTACCCGCACCCGTCGATCGTCAACGCCATCACCTTCGCGGCCCGCCGCGGGCTGCACCGGTACCTGGATCGCGCCAGCGGCGAGCTGCGCTCGGAGCTGGCCCACCGCCACGGCGTCGCCGAGGCCCGCGTGGTCGTCGGCGACGGCGCCGCGCAGCTGATCTCCGAGGCGGCCTCCGCGCTGCTGGAGCCCGGCGACGAGCTGATCACGCCGTGGCCGTCCTACCCGCTCTTCCCGCTGGTCGCCCGCCACGCGCGCGGCCAGGCGGTGCCGGTGCCGGGCTTCGGCGTCGAGCCGATCCTCTCGGCCGTCAACGAGCAGACGCGCCTCGTCGCGCTCTGCAACCCCAACGACCCGACGGGCGAGCTACTGGGCGTCGACGAGCTGCGCCGGCTGCTGGGCGCGCTGCCCGAGCGCGTGGTCGTCCTGCTCGACGAGGCGCTGCGCGACTTCGCCTCCGCCGAGGAGCTCGACGCCACGCTCGCGCTGCTGGACGAGTTCCCGCGGCTGCTGATCTTCCGCACGTTCTCCAAGGCATGGGGCCTGGCCGGGCTGCGCTGCGGCTACGCGCTGGGCGGGCCGGGCGCCGAGCCCCTGCTGGAGCAGCTCGCGCCCGAGCTGGGCGTCAACGAGCTGGCCCAGGCCGGCGCGCTGGAGGCGGTGCGCACCGGGGCCGGGCGGGTCGCGCGCCGCGTCGACGCGATCGCCCAGCAGCGCGCGGTGCTCACCGACGCGCTGCGCGAGCGGGGCGTGGAACTCGGTGCCTCGCAGGCCAACATCCTCTGGATCCCGGCGCCGGGGCCGCACGGCGGCGCCGACCTCGCGGCCGCGCTGGCCCGCTCGGGCATCGTCGTGCAGACCGGCACCGGCGTCGGCGCGCCCGACCGCGTGCGCGTCACCGTGCCGCACCGGCCCGAGCACCTCGAGCGGTTGCTGCTCGCCTGGGACGGCGCGGCGCGCTGAGCGCCGGGCTTCGCCTTCCTCAGCGGTGGTGCCGCGCCGCGGCGACCTTGACCGTGCGCGACGTGCCGCGGGCGTGCGCCCCGCCGTCGTGGGCCAGGCCCACGGTGCGGATCGTCATCGCCGTGCGCCGCGGTGCCAGCGTGATCTTGTAGGTGCCGTCGGCCGCGGTGGCGGCGCGCCGCACGGGCAGCCACGCGCCCTTGGCGCTCTGCCGCTGGAGCGCGGCGGTCCCGTCGGGCGTGGCCGGCGTCAGCCGCCCGGTGATGGTCACGCCGCCGTTGGCGCGGCGCTGCACCGACCGGATCCCCGTCCGCACCGCGCTGTGGATCACCAGCACCGGGCTGAGGATCGACGGCAGGCCGTCGGCGATGACCAGCGCGCGCGTGGTCACGGTCACCGCCGGGATCGTGAACGAGTACGCGCCGCTGCTCGAGCTCTTCAGCGCGTTGCCGGTGTCGGCGAACGGCGAGCCGAACGGGAACGGCGTGGTCTGCAGCCGCACCCGGACGCCCGACTTCCGCGAGCCGGCGAGCGTGCCGCTGAGCTTGACCGGGCGGCCGTAGACGACCGGATCGGCGTCGGCGGTCAGCGTCGCCGCGGTCGGTGTCGTGGGCGGAACCAGCGAGCGATCCCCGCCGCGCGTGAGCCCGACGGAGTTCGTCGCCACCAGCCGGTAGTGATAGCGCTTGCCCGGGGTCAGCCCGCCGAGGTGCGCGGAGACCGCGACAGCGCCCGTGCCGCTGCCGGCGCCCGCCGTCGGCGTGCTCGCCCCGTAGGCCGTGGACGTGCCGTACTCGAAGCGGTAGGTCGTGTTCGCGCCGTGCGGCGTGACCGTGCCCGTCAGCGTCGCCGCCGACGGCGTGACGTCGCGGACGCCGCCGGTGGACACGGCGGGGCGCGTCGGCGCGGCCGGCACGGCCGCCGTGCGGAACGTCGCGTCGGCGCCCTGGGCGGTCCCGCCGGCGCTCGTGGCGACGGCGCGGAAGTGGTAGGTCGTGTTCGCCGTCAGGCCCTGCACCGGGATCTCGACGGTGACCGTGCCGCTGCCGGGGCCGGCGTCCTTGCTCGTGGACTGCAACCCGTAGGACGTGCTCGTCCCGAGGTCGAAGCGCACGCTGGTGGCCGAGCCGCGGGGATCGACCTTCGCGGTCAGCGTCGCCTGGGTCTGGGCGACGGCCGTGGCCGCGCCGGTGTCGGCGACCGGCGGGTCGGCGGCCAGCGCGGAGACGGTGCCGGCCGCACCCACGGCGAGCACGGCGGAGACGAGGACGAGGAATCGGCGCATGCGTCGGTCAGGACACCGCACCGGCCCGGAAGTTGCGGGCTAGGCGCCCGAGCCCGACTGCCGCAGGAGCGTCTGGGTCGTCTGCTCCAGGATCTTGCGCCACGCCCGCGTCTTCTCCTGCTCGTCGGAGAAGTGCTTGACGACCTTGCGGACGCGCGTGGCGGAGATCTCGATGCCGTGGCGCTCGCAGATCGTGCGGAAGTTCTCGTAGTCGGCCGCGAGCTTCAGCGTCACCGACTGGAAGCCGTGGCGGGCGATGTCCACGCGCTTGGTGAAGTTCATGATCGACGTCTGGAACATCAGCTCGTCGTTGGGGTCGGGCTCGATGAGCACGATGTCGACGCCCGGGTAGCGCTCTTCCCACTGCTTGGCCATCTCGTGCAGCCGCTGGTAGGCCATCAACTTGAACGCCTGGTAGCCGATCTGCGGCAGCCCCATGTCGCTGACGTGGCGCGGGCGCGAGCCGAACACCGTGCCGACGCGCTCGTTGAACTCGTTGACGTAGGGGACCAGCGGGTTGACCACCACGATGAACTTCGCCCCGGCCTCGACCGCGATGTCGAGGTTCGTGGTCGAGACGATGCCGCCGTCGATCAGCTCGCGGTCGCGGACCCTGACCGGCTTGTAGACCATCGGCAGCGCCGTCGAGGCGCGCACGGCAGTCGAGATCGGGACGTCGTCCCAGTCGTTGGCGCCGAAGACGATCCGCTCGCACGTGTCGAGGTCGGTCGCCGCGAGGTACAGCTCGTTCTCCAGCAGGCGGAAGTCGTCGGTGCGGTCAGGATCCGACAGCACGGTCCGCACGTAGGCCTCCAGGCCCGAGCCGGAGTACACGCCCGACGGCAGCCCCTCGGCGAGCCCGAGCGCGAAGTCCATGACCGACACCTGGCCGAGCTGCGGCGCCAGCTCGCGCAGGACGCTGAGCGCCTTGAACGGCAGCGCGAGGCCCTTGCGGGCGTACTCGACGACGTTGGGGCGCAGCAGCTGACCGAGGTCGATGTCGCGAAACGGGGTCGGCGTCTGCTGGTTGACGACCCGCATCATCTCCTCGGGCGTCACCCCGTTGGCGGTCAGCGCCGCGACGAACGCGCCGGCGCTCGTGCCGACGTACACGTCGAACTGGTTGACGGTGCGATTGACCGAGAGCAGGTCGAGGGCGCGCAGCGCGCCGATCTCGTAGACGCCGCCTGTGAAGCCGCCGCCGCCCAGCACCAGCGCGGTCTTGGACCGTCGCGGACGGCGCCGCCGCGGCGCACCCTTGGCGGGCGCGACGGGCTTCAGGTTGACGACCTTCCCCATGAAGCGCCAAATGGTACTTCCACGTCCGGTGCGACGAGCCCACCGGACGGCCAGCTACCGTTCTGGCTCGTGCGCCACCGTCTCGCTCCGCTGGTCGCGCTCGCCCTCCTGCTCGTCCTCGCCCTCGCCGCCCCCGCGGCCCAGGCGGTCGATCGGGCCGGCCTGCGCTCCACCCTCGCCACGCTCCAGCCCCGGATGGGGACCTCTTCGGCCGCCTACGTCGTCGACATGACGACCGGCGACCAGATCTACGCCAGCCGCCCCGACCTCCCGCTCGCGCCGGCCTCCAACGAGAAGCTCTTCGTCACCTCCGCCGCGCTGATGCGCTTCGGGCCGACCGACACGCTGGCGACCACGCTGCGCACCGCGCCCGGGGTCGCCGTCGACGCCGACGGCGTCCTGCGCGGCGACCTCTACCTCGTCGTCGGCGGCGATCCCACGCTCGGCGACGCCGGCCTCGCGCAGCTGGTCACCCAGCTCGCCGACCAGGGCGTGCGGCGCATCGACGGCGCGGTGATCGGCGACGAGTCGCTGTTCGACAGCCTCCGCGGCGAGCCCGACTCGGGCTACAAGCCCGACGGCGACCTCGGCGGCTGGCTGAGCGCGCTCTCCTGGGATCATGGCGCGGCGGGCACCGGCAGCCCGGCCCGCGCGGCCGCCACCAAGCTCGCCGCGCTCCTGAAGGCGCGCAAGATCACCTACGACCGCAAGCCGCGCGCGGGCACGATGAGGGCCCCGGCCGGCACCGATGCGGCGGCCGACCCGCCGCCGCTGGCGACCGCGCCGTCGCCCACCATCGGCGCGCTGATCGCGGCGACCAACATCCCGTCGGAGAACTTCTACGCCGAGATGCTCGCCAAGGGCCTCGGTGCGCGCTTCGGCGCCAACGGCAGCACCGCCGCGGGCCTGGCGGTCGTGCGCGAGCAGCTCGCGTCGCTGGGCATCCACCCCAAGATGGTCGACGGCTCGGGCCTGTCGCGCAGCGACCGCACGACGCCGCGCCAGATCGTCCGGCTCCTGCAGCGCATGGCCGCGCAGGACACCGCCGCGACGTGGACCGCGTCACTCCCGGTCGCCGGCAAGTCCGGGACGCTCGCCTCGCGTATGCGCGGCACCGCCGCGGCGGGCCGCTGCCAGGGCAAGACCGGCACGCTGATCGGCGTCAGCGCGCTGTCGGGCTACTGCACGACCACCGGCGGCGTCCGGGTCGCCTACTCCTTGTTGGAGAACAAGGTGTGCAACTCCTGCGCGAAGGCGATCGAGGACCGCATGGTCTCCGCGATCGCCCGGCTCGACGGCTGACCGCTCAGGGCGCCAGCAGCGCCAGCAGCCCGGCCTCGTCGACGATCGGCACGCCGAGGCGCTCGGCCTTCGAGAACTTCGCCGCGCCGGGCGACTCGCCGGCCACCACGTAGTCGGTCTTCTTCGACACCGAGCCGGTCACGCGGCCGCCCGCGGCGGTGATCCGCTCGGTCGCCTGCTCGCGCGTGAGGTCGGGCAGCGTGCCGGTGAGCACGAGCGTCTTGCCGCTCAGCGGGCCGGTGCCGGGCGCCGGGCCGTCGTGCGTGAAGCGCAGGCCCTGGGCGCGCAGGTCGGCGATCAGCGCGCGCATCGCCGGCTGGGCGAGCTGCGCGTGGATCCGGTCCGCCATGATCGGCCCGATCCCGGGCGTGTCCTGGATCTCGTCGGCGCTAGCGTCCAACAGGGCGTCGATCGCGCCGAACCGGTGGGCGAGGTTGCGGCCGGTGATGAAGCCGACCTCCTCCAGCCCGATCGCGTAGAGGACGCGCCCGAACGGCGTGGCCTTCGACGCGGCGATCGCGTCGACCAGCCGGTGCGCCGAGATCTCCCCCACGCCCTCGACCGCGACCAGCTGCTCGGGCTCCAGGCGGTAGTAGTCGGCGGCGGTCGTCACCAGCCCGGCCTGCTGCAGCAGCGCGACCTGCTTCTCGCCGAGGCCGTCGATGTCCATCGCGCCCTGCCCGGCGAAGTGCTTCAACAGCTGCCACTGCCTGCCCGGGCAGACCAGGTTGGGGCACTTGGTGAAGACCGAGCCCTCGGGCTTGATCGTCGGCGTCGCGCAGACCGGGCAGCGCGTGGGCGGCCGCGGGGGCTCCGCGCGCCCCGGGTGCTCCACCGCGTGCGGCGCGGGCGAGACCACCTGCGGGATGACGTCGCCGGCGCGCAGGACGATCACGTCGTCGCCGGGGCGCAGGTCCTTGCGCGCGAGGTCCTCCTCGTTGTGCAGCGTCGCGAGCTTGACGATCACGCCGCCGACCGGCACCGGCTCCAGCGCGGCGAAGGGATGCAGGTCGCCGAATTTGCCGACGTTCCACTGGATGTCGATCAGCCGCGTCACCGCGGTCGTCGGCGGGAACTTCCAGGCGATCGCCCAGCGCGGATCGCGCCCGACGGTCCCCAGCCGCCGCTGCAGCTCGGTGTCGTCGACCTTGACCACGACCCCGTCGATCTCGAACTCCAGGCTGCCGCGGCGGTCGTGCCAGCGCAGGCACCGGGCGACGACCGCGTCCTCCGTGTCCAGGCGCACGACGTCGTCGTTGACCGGGAACCCGTGCGCCTTGAGCCACTGCAGGCTCTCCCAGTGCCCGGCGACGTCCAGCCCCTCGGTGACCCCGACGCCGTAGCACCACAGCGACAGCGGCCGCTGCGCCGCGAGCCGGGGATCGAGCTGGCGGACGGTGCCCGCCGCGGCGTTGCGCGGGTTCATGAACGTCGACTCGCCGGCCTCCGCCCGCCGCTCGTTGAGCGCGGTGAAGTCGGGGAGCGACATGTACACCTCGCCCCGCACCTCCAGCAGCGGCGGGACGTCGTCGCCGGCGATCCGCAGCGGGATCGCCCCGATCGTGCGCAGGTTGTGCGTGACGTCCTCGCCGACCTCGCCGTTGCCGCGCGTCGCGCCCCGCTCCAGCACGCCGTCGCGGTAGAGCAGGGACATCGCCAGGCCGTCGATCTTGGGCTCGCAGACGTAGCGGAACCTGGCGTCCTCGATGCCCTCGCGCGCGAGGTGGTTTCGCATGCGCGCCACCCAGGCACGCAGCTCCTCCTCGGTCCGCGCGTTGGCCAGCGAGAGCATCGGCGCCAGGTGCGCAACCTTCGCCAGGCCGGCGACCGGCGCGCCGCCGACCCGCTGCGTCGGCGAGTCCGGCGTGCGCAGCTCCGGGTGGTCGGCCTCGATCGCGCGCAGCTCGTCGAGCAGCGCGTCGTAGGCGTCGTCGCCGATCTCGGGATCGTCGAGGACGTAGTAGCGGTGGCCGTGGTGGCGCAGCAGTTCGCGCAGCTCCTGCGCGCGGGCGCTCGCGTCCACTGCCGCCGCCACGGCCTACTCGACCTCCTCCGCGGCGGGTGCGAGCAGGCGCGCCAGGTCCGAGGCCGAGAGCGGGCCGATGCCGTCGTGATGGGTGAGGTCCAGGTGCACGGGCGTCACGGCGATCCGGCCGGCCGCCACCGCGGCGAGGTCGGTCCCCGGATCGTCTGCGTACCCGGGATCGGCGCCGTAGATGAAGTACGTGGGCCGGCCGGTCTGCGGATCGGCCTCGGCGGCCTGCAGG
>DASYBY010000488.1:0-7407 GCA_036500525.1 Baekduia sp.
GGCCACGAAGTCGGCGGGAGCCCCCGAGGCGTCGATGAGCTGGATCAGCGGCAGGCGGGTCTTGCGGCGCAGACGCTGGAGGTTGCCGACCTCGAAGGACTGGATGAACACCTTCGCGCCGGGACGGTCCAGGCCGTTGCGCCGCAGCGTGTCCAGCAGCGGCCCATCGAAGTCGAAGCCCAAGGACTCAAAGAAGGTGGGGTGCTTGGTCTCGGGGTAGATGCCGACGCCGTTGGCCTTGGCGAGGTCGATGACCTCCTGGAAGATCGGGACCTGGTAGATGCCGTTCAGCGCCGTGTTCTGCGGCCGGACGTCCGGCAGCCGCTCCTTGGCGCGCAGCGTCCGCAGCTCGGCCAGCGTGAAGTCGAAGGAGAACCAGGTGTTGGGGTACGCCACGCCGTCGATCGTCAGGGTCCGGCGGCGACCGGCGAACTCGGGGTGGTCGGCCACGTCGGTCGTGCCGCCGATGTCCGGCTCGTGGCGCACAACCAACTCGCCGTCCTTGGTGAACACGAGGTCGGGCTCGATGTAGTCGGCGTCCATCTCGATGGCCAACATGTAGGACCCGTTCGTGTGCTCCGGGCGATAGGCGGGACTACCACGGTGGCCGATGACGATCGGAAGGCTTGACCTCCCATGGTCGTCGCCGTGCCCGCCCGGATCGCTCGAGCGCGACGCGGCCGCACCGCGTGGCGCTCCGAGCCCCACCAGGGCGGCGCCCGAGCCGACGAGCATGGACCTGCGCGACATCTGCATGAGGCTCTCCTCCTGACGAGACCAGCGCTCCCGCGACGCTATCGCTCCGGCGACGTGCAATGCCATGGGGTTGGTCCGACCACGACCTCCCGAGCGGCGTGCGCGCCAAGGTGACGTTCGGGCTGGAGGCCAGCCGGGTAGCGAAATCACGACGCGTGCCGTCGTGGGTCCATCTCTCCGGGAGCTGATCACATGCCTGTTCGCAGCTTGGCGTCGTCCGCGCTCGGCGTAGCGCTGGCGCTGACCTTCGCCGGATCCGCCGCCGCCGGCCACCACCATGGCGGAGGCGATCACCAGCCCCATGGATCCGAACCCGGCCACATCGTGGTGATCTATGAGGAGAACCACTCCTTCGACAACCTCTACGGCGGCTGGGAAGGCGTCAACGGGCGCGCCGCCGCCGACAGCGCGCACACCCTGCAGGTCGGACAGAGCGGAACGCCGTACGCGTGCCTGCTCCAGGACGACGTCAACCTCACCGCCCCCGACCCGCTGTCGCCAACCTGCACCGACACGACCACGGGCAAAGCCCTCGTCAGCCACTTCCCCAACGCGCCATTCCGGATCGACGACTACATCACGCCGGCCGACACGACCTGCCCGGCGCCCGGCGCCTCCGCGCCCAACGGCGTCAGGAAAGGCTCCGGCCTGCCCGGCGGCTGCACCCGCGACCTCGTCCATCGGTTCTACAACGAGCAGTACCAGCTCAACGGCGGCCGGCAGAACCGCTACACGACCGGCAGCGACGCCGACGGGCTCACCCAGGGCTACTACGACACCCAGGCGCTGCCCGTCTACAAGTACCTGCACGGGCCGGGCCATCCCCCCTACGCCATCGCCGACAACTTCTTCCAGGCCGCCTTCGGCGGCTCGTTCCTCAACCACCAGTGGTTGGTCGCCGCCGCAACGCCGGTCGACGCCGGCGCCGTCCAGGACGGTGGTCCGGACGACGTGCATTCCAAGGTCGACGCCAACGGAATGCCGGTCAAGACCGACCTCTATACGCCGCTCGGCGACGTCAAGGACGCGCCGTTGACGGCCACGTGCAACGACCTGGGCAAGCCCGGCCTGTTGTGCGGTGACTACGCGGTCAACACGATCCAGCCGTGGTATCAGCCCTACGCTCCGGGCACGCCGGACAGCCGCCGGCTGCCACCGCTGACCAACCCGACGATCGGCGACCGGCTCAGCGCCAAGGGCGTCGACTGGGCCTGGTACTCCGGTGGCTGGTCCAACGCCGCCGGCGACGTCGGCGCGCCGGGGTGGACCAACGGCAACGGCCCGACCTGCTCCGATGCAGCGACGCTGACGACCGCGACCTACCCCAACTGCCCCGACAAGCTGTTCCAGTTCCACCACCAGCCGCTCGCATACTTCGCGAGCTTCGCGCCGGGGACCCAACAGCGAGCCCAGCACCTACGTGATGAGCAGGAGTTCCTGTCACTGGCCAGCGACTCGCGCCGGCAATGCCACCTGAAGCCCGTGTCGTTCGTCAAGCCGAGCGGCGCAGAGAACGAGCATCCCGGCTACGCGAGCGTCTCCAGCGGATCCATGCACTTGGTCGACCTCCTCAAGGCGGTCCGCTCCGGGCGCTGCGCCAAGGACACCATGATCGTCGTCACCTACGACGAGTTCGGCGGCCAGTGGGACCACGTCCCGCCGCCTGGCCAGGCCGGCGGCCCTGACGGTCCCAGCGACCAACACGGACCGGGCACCCGGATCCCGGCGCTGGTTCTGGCCCCCGGGCTGCGCCATCGGTTCGCCGTCGATCACACGTCGCACGACACGACCTCGGTGCTGTCGACGATCGAGGAGCGCTACGGGCTCGCGCCGCTCAGCAGCCGCGACGCGGCAGCAGCGCCCCTGACGAGTGTCTTCCGAGCCGCGGCGCCGCAGGACGACGCCACCAGCTCGACGGGCATGGGCGGTAGCCGCTGATCGACCCCACGCAAGAGCGGGCGCGGCCGGCCTAGCCGCGCGTCCCGCTCCTCGGGCATCGCGTGACCGAGCCTGCGATTGGTACGGCGCCTGACCAGCCGGCCTGCTCTCCGCCCCGGCCGGGAACCGTCCCGACCATGACCGGATCGACGGTGGTGATCACGGGCGCGACCAACGGCATCGGACGCGCGACGGTGCGGCGCTTCGCGGGCCCGGGCGTGGACATCGCGCTCGTCGCCCGTGGCGACGATGGGCTGCAGGCTGCGCGTGACGAGGTCGAGCGCGCCGGCGGGCGGGCCCTCGTCGTGCCGACCGACGTCGCCGACGCCGAGGCCGTCGACGCGGCCGCGACGGCGGTCGAGGAGGCGTTCGGTCCGATCGACATCTGGATCAACAACGCGATGGCCACGGTCTTCGCCTACCTCTGGGACGTGTCGCCCGAGGAGTTCCGGCGAGCCAACGAGGTGACCTACTTCGGCTCGATCTGGGGCATGCAGGCCGCGCTGAAGCGGATGCGCCCGCGCGACCGTGGGACGATCGTGCAGGTCGGCTCGGCCCTGGCGTTTCGCGGCGTGCCCCTACAGGCGCCCTACTGCGGCGCCAAGCACGGCATCCAAGGCGTGTTCGAGTCCCTGCGCACCGAGCTGCGCCACACGGGCTCGAAGATCCATCTGACCGGCGTGCACCTGCCGGGCGTCAACACGCCGCAGTTCGAGCACGCGCGGGACAAGCTCGACCGTGTCTCGATGCCCGTCGCGCCGGTCTACCAGCCCGAGGTCGCGGCGGACGCGATCCATTGGGCGGCGCACCACCGGCGGCGCGAGATCTACGTCGGCGTCCCGACGGTGTACACGGTCTGGGGCAACAAGCTCGCCCCCTGGCTGGCCGAGCGCTACCTCGCCGCGACCGCCGTCAAGGGCCAGCTGAGCGACCAGCCCAAGGGCCCTGGCCGTGCCGACAACCTCTTCTCCCCCGTGCCCGGCGATCCCGGCGCGCACGGGCCCTACGACGAGAAAGCCCACGGCCGCAGCGTTCAGCTCTGGGCGACCAAGCACCGTCGCGCCGTCGGCGCGGGGGCCGCCGCGGTCGCCGGACTCGCCGCGGCGGCGGGCGCGGCGGCGAGGTCGCGCTGATGCGACTGGACCAGGTCAGCGACCAGTGGTGGAAGAACGGCGTCATCTACTGCCTGGACGCCGAGACGTTCCTCGACACCGACGGCGACGGCGTCGGCGACCTCGCCGGCGTCGCGCACCAGATCGACTACCTGGCCGGGCTCGGCGTCACCTGCATCTGGCTGATGCCGTTCCAGCCCAGCCCGAACCGGGACGACGGCTACGACGTCGCCGACTACTACGGGGTCGATCCGCGTCTCGGCAGCCTCGGCGACTTCGTCGAGCTCGTACGCACCGCGACCAACCGCGGGCTGCGGGTCGTCGTCGACTTCGTCCTCAACCACACCTCCGACGAGCATCCGTGGTTCGAGGATGCTCGTCGTGCCCGCGACGCGCCCCGGCGCGACTGGTACGTCTGGCGCGACGAGCCGTCCGCCGAGCCCGCCGGCCTGTCGTTCCCCGGGCGCGAGGACAGCAACTGGGCGCTCGACGAGCGCACCGGGCAGTACTACCTGCACCGGTTCTACTCGTTCCAGCCGGACTTGAACATCGACAACGACGAGGTCCGCGAGGAGATCGCGCGGATCATGGGCTACTGGCTGGCGCTGGGCGTCGGCGGGTTCCGGATGGATGCCGTCCCCGCGCTGCTCGAGACGGCCGGCCTGCCCGGCGGCGGACGAGGCGACACGCGCGCGTGGCTGCGCGACCTGCGGCAGTTCGTGACCCGCCGGCGCGGCGACGCGATGCTGCTCGGCGAGGCCAACGTCGACCCGCAGCAGTTGTCGCAGTACTTCGGCGACCACGGCGACATGCTGCACATGGAGCTCGGCTTCCTCCTCAACCAGCATCTGTGGCTCGCGCTCGCGCGCGGGCGCGCCGAGCCGCTGGAGATGCTGATCCGCACGCTGCCGTCCCTCTCGGCAGACTCCAGCTGGGCGACGTTCCTGCGCAACCACGACGAGCTGACGCTCGACAAGCTGACCGCCGGCCAGCGGCAGGAGATCTTCGACGCGTTCGGCCCCGACGAGGACATGCAGCTGTACGGGCACGGGCTCCGGCGGCGCGCCGCGTCGATGTTGGGCGGTGACGGCCCCCGCCTGCGCCTGGCCTGGAGCCTGCTGTTCGCGCTGCCCGGCACGCCGATCGTCTTCTATGGCGACGAGATCGGGATGGGCGAGAACCTCGCCATCGAGGACCGCTACGCCGTCCGCTCACCGATGCAGTGGTCGGCCGACCCGCACGGCGGCTTCACCAAGGCCGACGACCCCGTTCGTCCGCTCACCGCGGGCGATTTCTCACCAGCGCACGTGAACGTGCACGACCAGCGCCGGGATCCCGGGTCGCTGCTGAAGTTCATCCAGCACTTGATCCTGTCGCGCCGCGAGCGCCCGGAGCTCGGCTGGGGCAGTGTGACGCTGATCGAGTCCGGGGCGCCGTCGCTGCTGTGTCACCGCTGCGACTGGCAGGGCAGCACGGTGGTCGCCGTCCACAACCTCGGGGAGGAGAACGCGACGGCCACGCTCGAGCTCGGCGAGGACGTCACCGGCATCGACGACGTGCTGGAGGGCCGGTCCTTCGACGTGCGGGAGGGCGGCCGGCTCGACGTCGAGCTCGACGGCTACGGCTACTTGTGGCTGCTGGTGCGCCGCGACGGCGACCGACGCCTCAGCTGACGGCCGCCACGACGCCCTCGCCGCCACGCAGCTGCGCCGGCGCAGGCTGGTCGCGGTCGCCATCGAGGTGGGTGCTCAGCCACGTCCGCGCGCCGTCGGGCCAGGCGGCCGGGCGGGGCTCGGCGCTGAAGTTCAGCGCGACGACGTGCCGCTCGCCGCGGCGGTAGCTCAGGACGTCGGGGTGATGCGCGTCGGCGAACACGATCGCGCCGCCCTGGAGATCGTCCTGCTCCCGGCGCAGCGCGAGCAGCGCGCGGTACAGCGCCAGCACCGAGCGTGGATCCCCGCCTTGGGTGGCCGCGTTGACGCGTTCGGCGTCGGCGGTCATCGGCAGCCACGGCGTGCCGGCCGTGAAGCCCGCGCCCGGACCCGCCGCCGTCGGGGGCGCCCACGGCAGCGGCGCCCGCTGCGGGTCGCGCCCGTCGACGTCCACGACCCGCGAGGCGGGCACCGGGACATCGGTCAGCCCCAGCTCCTCGCCCTGGTAGAGGAATGGGGTTCCGCGCAGCGTCGCGAGCAGCATTGCGGCGACGCGCACCGCGTGCTCGCCGTGCCGGGAGGCCAGGCGCGGGTAGTCGTGGTTGTTGAGGCACCACGCGGGCCAACCCGACGGGTCGAGCAAGGTGTAGAACTCGATCAGCGAGCGCCGGAAGGCGCCGGCGTCCCACGGCAGCTCGAGAACGTGGAAGTTGTGGGCCAGGTGCAGGCCGGCCGGCCAGTTGACGTAGCGCGCGACGTCGGCCTGCGTCGAGAGGTGCAGCTCGCCGACAGCCAGCCGATCCCCGTCGAGCTCCTCCAGCACGCCGCGGATGCCGGCGAGCCGGCCTTGCATCGTCTCCCAGTCCTGGTCGTGGCGACGCCCCGGCTCGTTCTCGCCGAAGTGCGGGTCCTTGGCGATGCGGTAGAGCACGTCCATCCGGAAGCCGTCCACGCCGCGACGCAGCCAGAAGCGCAGCACGTCGTGCATGGCCGCCTCGACCTCCGGCTCGTCCCAGTTCAGATCGGGCTGCTGGGGCAGGAACGAGTGCAGGTAGTAGTCGCCGCCAACCGCATCGCGCGTCCACGCCGGACCTCCTCGGCGGAACTGCGCCTGCCACCCGTTGGGCCGGTCGCGCCGGACGTACCAGCCGCGCCGCCGCGGATCACTGAACCACGGGTGCTGATCGGATGTGTGGTTCGGCACCCAGTCCAGGACGATGCGCACCCCGCGGGCGTGCGCCGCGTCGATCAGCGCGTCGAGGTCGGCGAGCGTCCCGAACACCGGGTCGACATCCTGGTGATCGCTGATGTCGTAGCCGAAGTCGGCCATCGGCGAGCGGTAGAACGGCGACAGCCACAACGCCTCGACGCCGAGATCGACGAGGTGGTCGAGCCGGGCGAGCACTCCCGGCAGGTCGCCGACCCCGTCGCCGTCGGCGTCACAGAACGAGCGCGGGTAGACCTGGTAGATCGCCCCGCGTTGCCACCACCGCAGCACGGGTCGCATCATCGCGCCCTGTCGGCGTCAGCCGAAGAGCGGGAAGGCCCGCCGGCGTGCGAGTGCGTCCATCCCCCGCTGGATGCTGTCTTGCACCTCGTCGTACTTGCGCTGGACGTAGTCCTCGTCGTTCGCGCACGCAGGATCGGGGTCGATCTCGACGGGCGGTTGGAACGCCGTGCGGATCTTCGTCGGCAGGGGGATCTCGGGCAGCATCGAGGGCGCCAGGCCCCACGGTGCGCTGAGGCCGATCGGGAACATCTTCAGACGGGCGACCTTGTCGAGGCGCAGCGCACGCGCCAGCCGCCGCCCGCGCACCAGCACGGGCATCGAGTCCGGTCCGCCCACGGTCGCGACCGGGACGATCGGCACGCCGGCGTTGATCGCCATTCGCACAAAGCCCTTGCGGCCGGCGAGGATGGCCTCGTCCCGCTGGACCCATGGGCGCAGC
>DASYBY010000489.1:0-2013 GCA_036500525.1 Baekduia sp.
GTCGCGATCATGGGCTCCTCGGGCTCGGGCAAGTCCACGTTGATGAACATCCTCGGCTGCCTCGACCGCCCCAGCTCCGGGCGCTACCTGCTCGACGGCGTCGACGTCCGCGACATGGACGAGGACGAGCAGTCCGACCTCCGCAACCGCAAGATCGGCTTCGTCTTCCAGGCCTTCAACCTGGTCCCGCGCACCAGCGCGCTGGCCAACGTCGAGCTGCCGCTGAGCTACGCGGGCCTCAGCCGCGGCGACCGCCGCCGCCGCGCGCTCGCCGCCCTGGACGCCGTCGGGATGAGCTCGCGCGTCGACCACCTGCCGTCCGAGCTGTCGGGCGGCCAGCAGCAGCGCGTCGCCGTGGCGCGCGCGATCGTCACCAACCCCTCGCTGATCCTCGCCGACGAGCCGACCGGCAACCTCGACTCGCACTCCACCGTCGACGTGCTGCGCATCTTCGAGGACCTCAACGCCGAGGGCCGCACGGTCGTCCTCATCACCCACGAGGACGACGTCGCCGCCCGCGCGCGCCGCATCGTCCGCCTCGCCGACGGCCGCATCGTCTCCGACGTCCGCACCGACGTCCGCACCGGCGACCGCAGCGCCGCCGCCGGGAACGCCGCATGACCCCGGCCGAGACCCTGCGCATCGCGCTCGGCGGCATCCTGGCCAACAAGCTCCGCTCCGGCCTGACGATCCTCGGCATGACGATCGGCGTCGCCTCGGTGATCGTGCTGGTCGCCGTCGGCAACGGGTCCAAGCACCAGGTCCAGGCCGGCATCCAGGCGCTGGGCAGCAACGTGCTCCTCGTGCAGGCCGGCGGCCTCCGCGGCGGCCCGGGCTTCGGCGGCGCGAGCAGCAGCACGGTCACGCTCACCCAGCAGGACGCCACCGCGCTGCAGGACCAGTTCAACGCGCCCGACGTCAAGAGCGCCTCGCCGGTCGTCACCTCCAGCGGCACCACGCTGGTCGCCGGCTCGCTGAGCTACACGCCGACCGCGATCACCGGCACGACCCCGAGCTACGCGCAGGCGCGCGACTACGAGGTGGCTGAGGGCGCGATGTTCACGAACGCCGACGTCAAGAAGCACGCGCGCGTCGTCGTCATCGGCCCGACGGTCGTCACCAACCTCTTCAACGGCGCCGACCCCGTCGGCCAGTCCGTGCGGATCGGCGGGTCGAGCTTCACGGTCGCCGGCGTCACCAAGGCCAAGGGCTCCAACGGGACCGCCGACCAGGACGACGTCGTCTTCGCGCCGCTGACCGCGGTGCAGGACGCGCTCACCGGCTACGGCTCGGTCAACCAGATCGTCGTGCAGGCCAAGTCCGAGGGCGCCCTGAACGCCGCGCAGGCCGAGGTCACCTCGATCCTCGACCAGCGCCACGACATCGACGCGAGCGACACGAGCAGCTTCCAGGTCATCAACCAGGGCGCGATCCTGGAGACCTCCGACCAGACGACGAGCGTGTTCACCACCCTGCTCGGCGCGGTCGCCGCGATCTCGCTCCTGGTCGGCGGGATCGGCGTCATGAACATCATGTTGGTCAGCGTGACCGAGCGGACGCGCGAGATCGGCATCCGCAAGGCCATCGGCGCGCGCCGCGCCGACATCCTCAAGCAGTTCCTCGCCGAGGCCGTGTTGGTGTCCATGCTCGGCGGGCTGGTGGGCGTGGCGGTCGGCGTGATCGGCACGCGCTTCACGATCGCCGGCGTGCAGCCGGTCATCGCCGTCTACTCGATCCCGCTCTCCTTCGGCGCGGCCGTCCTGGCCGGCCTCTTCTTCGGCACCTACCCGGCAGGCCGCGCGGCGCGCCTGCGTCCCATCGACGCCCTGCGCTTCGAATGACCGACCCCGACGATCCGACGACCCGGAGCACCCATCCGATGAGCGAGCACGAGCAGCCCACGACCGTCTACGAGGACGAGGGGCTCGGGTTCTACGACGACGAGCCCGACGCCGACGACCACGGCACGCTGCCGCCCCGGCCGCGGCGCCGGCTGCTGACGCCGGTGACCGG
>DASYBY010000490.1:0-8746 GCA_036500525.1 Baekduia sp.
CGACGCCAACCGCCGGCTGCTGGCCGCGCCCGGCGACATCGAGGCCAAGGTCGACTTCGTCACGACCTACCACATGGTCATCGAGGGGACGCTCGCGCTGACCGGGCAGGACACGCTCACGCGCGTCTTCGAGGAGCGCAACATCCTGCCGGGCTTCCTCGAGGGCTTCCGCCGCATCTCGCAGGACGAGCACCGCCACGTCGCCTACGGCACGTGGTTCCTGCAGCAGAAGGCCAAGGACCCCGCGTTGGCGCGGCGCATCCAGAAGACGCTCGTCGAGCTGATCCCGATCGCGGCCGGCGTGCTGACGCCGCGCGGGTTCGCCATCGGCGAGGAGTACGAGATCCTCGGCGTGCGCAGCGACGAGGTCCACGGCTTCGCGCTGCAGGCCCTGACGCGCCGGTTGAAGGTCATCGGCGTGTCGCTCGTGCCCGCCGAGGAGGAGCCCGTGCCGGCCTGATCGGGGCGGGGGGACGATAGGTTGCGCAACCCTTCCCGTCCCCGGTGGTTCCTTCTCTTCCATGCGCCTGATCCGTCCCGTCCTACTCCTGACGCTGCTCGTCCTCGTCGTCGGCCTCCCCGCCGCGGGGGCCTCCGCCAGGGTCACCATCGGCATCGCCGACAACAAGGCCGACATGTTCAGCGACCCGCGCTTCGCGGCGCTGCACCTCACCCACGCCCGCGTCGACGTGCCCTACGACGCGATGCAGGACTACCGGGAGCGCCGGTGGCTGGACGGGTGGATGGCCGCCGCGAAGGCCGCGCACGTCAAGCCGCTGGTGACCTTCGACCGCTCGCCCAAGCGCCCGTCCTACAACCCGCCGCCGGCGCAGATGGCGAAGTCGCTCAAGGACCTGCGCAAGCGCTACCCCTTCGTCAAGGAGTTCGCCACGTGGAACGAGGCGAACATCAACAAGCAGCCCAAGCTGGTCGCGCACTGGTGGCTGGCGCTGCGCCACGCGTGCCCGACGTGCACGATCCTCGGCGCCGACCTGCTGGACCGCGGCAACGTCGGCAGCTGGGCGCAGCGGTTCGTCACGGAGGCCGGGCGGACCCCGAAGATCTGGGGGCTGCACAACTACGTCGACGCCAACACGCTGAAGACGACCGGCACGCGTGCGCTGCTGAAGGCGGTCAAGGGTGCGCTGTGGTTCACCGAGACCGGCGGCGTCGTCGCGCGCCACAACGGCTCGGGCGTGAAGTTCCCGACGTCGAAGGCCCACGCGGCGCAGGCCACCAAGTTCCTCCTGCGGACGCTGACCAAGGTCAGCCCGCGGGTGCAGCGCATGTACCTCTACAACTGGAACACCAACGTCAGCGGCGGCACGTGGGACTCCGGATTGGTCGGGCCCGACGGCAAGAGTCGGCCCGCCCTCATCGCCCTGCAGAGCCTGCTCGGCGTGAAGACGGGTTAACCGCACTTGCGCGAGGGCGGGGTCCGTTGATACGGTCCCCGAGACTTCTCCTACAGCTAGGTCACCAAGACCTATAACTCATGGAGGAGGGGATAAGCATGCGAACGACCCGACGCGACATCTCCCTCACGAAGCCCCAGGCGATCAAGGTCGCCCCGGTGTTCCGTGGCGGCCACGCTCCGTCTTCGCTCGCGCGCTAGGTCCTTTCAGCACCTTGTCCGCGGGCGTCCATCGCCCGCAGGACTTCTCCCTCACTCCAGAGGCACCAGAGTCAGTCACCGCGGGTGGTGGCCCCTTCACCTATCAGCACGAAGGAGCACCTCCATGTTGTTCAACCTGCACGCCGACTACGTCAAGTCCGCCGCTCCGCGCCCGCGGCCGGCGGTCCGTCACCTAGTCGACGCACGGTTCGCAGAACCTCCCCCGAGACGGGGCCGGGCGCGCGTCGCCTGCGTCCTGGCCTCGGCGGCCAAGCGCGTCGACCGCGAGTCGGCCCGCCGCGCCTTGGCCTAGGTCTCGCACCACTCACAGGCATCGCCCCGGCCTCACGGCCGGGGCGACCGGCCTGTCGGGCCGCGCCGACAGCTACCGTGCTTGCCGATGCATCTGGGCAACCTGGACGAGCGCGCGCCGTTCACCACGCTTGACGGCTCGACGATCCGCGAGATCGCCGGCCGTACGACGCTGCCCTCGCAGCACCAGAGCCTGGCCGAGGCGACCGTCCCGGCCGGCGGCTCGACGACCGCGCACTACCACCCGCAGTCCGAGGAGCTCTACTTCTTCACCGCCGGCCGCGGGCGCCTGCGCGTCGCCGGCGAGTGGCGCGACGTGCGCCCCGGCGACTGCGCCGTGCTCCCTCCTGGGACCGAGCACAAGCTCGAGAACCCGCACGACGAGCCGCTGGTGCTGCTCTGCTGCTGCTCGCCGCCCTACGCGCACGAGGACACCGTCCTCACCGAGGAGCCCGCGCCCCAGCCGTGAGATCGCTGCGCTCGCTCCTCCTCGCCGTCGCTCTCCTGGCCGCGGCGCTCACCGTCCCGTCCTCGGCGGGCGCGCTGGTCATCGGCATCGGCGACCAGAAGCCCGACATGTTCTCCAGCCCGCTGTTCGCGAGCCTCGGGATCACCCACGCGCGCATCGCCGTGTCCTGGGACGCGATGGACACCGGCTGGCAGCGCGCCGAGGTCGACACGTGGATGAACGCCGCGCACGCCGCCGGCGTCCAGCCGCTGGTCGGGTTCGGGCACGCCCGCGGCGACCGGCGCCGCGTCCTGCCGTCGCCCTCGCGCTTCAAGTACGAGTTCCGGCTGTTCCGCAAGCGCTACCCGTGGGTCACCACGTACGCCACGTGGAACGAGGCCAACCACTGCGGCGAGCCGACCTGCCACCGCCCCGAGTTGGTGGCCGCCTACTACCGCGCGATGAAGCAGGAGTGCCCGGGCTGCACCATCCTCGCCGCCGAGATGCTGGACGAGCCCGACATGGCCGGCTGGGTCAAGGCGTTCCAGAAGCACCTCGGCTACCGCCCCAAGTACTGGGGCCTGCACAACTACCTCGACGCCAACCGGCTCCGGACCTCCGGCACCAAGACGCTGCTGCGCATCACCAGCGGCCAGATCTGGTTCACCGAGACCGGCGGGATCGTCAGCCGCGACAACGCGGCGAAGATCACCTTCCCGGAGTCGGCCAGCCACGCGGCGACCGCGACGCGCTGGGTCTTCAACAAGCTCGTCCCGCTCAGCCCGCGGATCACCCGCGTCTACCTGTACCAGTGGAACGCCGTCCGCGGCGACAACTGGGACTCCGGCCTGCTCGACCCGCACGGGAAGCCGCGCCCGGCGATGAAGGTCGTCAGCACGATCCTCAAGAAAGCCGCGGCGCGCAAGCGTGCACGCGCCGAGGCCGTCGCGCGGCAGCAGTCCGCCTCCGGCTGAGCGCGGCGGGTCTGTCACACGGCCGGCGCGCGACGACAAGTACCCGACGCATGCCCGGCCGCCGCCGCGAACCCGACGACTCCGAGCTCCTCGCGGGCGACCACGAGGCCTTCGGCCGCTTCTACGGCCGCCACGAGGACGCCGTGCTCGGGTTCTTCCTGCGGCGGACGCGCAGCGCCGAGCTGGCCGCCGACCTCACGGCGGAGACGTTCGCCGCGGCGCTGCGCAGCCGCCGGTCGCACGATGCCGAGCGGGGCGAGGCGCGCGGCTGGCTGTTCGGCATCGCGCGCCACGTGCTCGCCGCGAGCCTGCGGCGGGGCCGGGTCGAGGACGACGCCCGCCGCCGGTTGGGCCTGGAGCGTCTCGTGCTCGACGACGAGGCGCTGGCGCGGATCGAGGAGCTGACGGGCGCCCCGGCGCTGGAGGCGCTGGCCGATCTACCGCCGCAGCAGCGCGAGGCGGTCGCCGGCCGCGTCGTGCAGGAGCGCGGCTACGACGAGCTGGCCGTCGCGCTGGAGTGCTCGGAGAGCGTCGTGCGCCAGCGCGTGAGCCGCGGCCTCCGCGCCCTTCGCGCCCGACTGGAAGGACCGATCGCATGACCCGCCTGCCCGAGCTGCAGCGCCAGTTGATCGCCGCCGCGGCGGCGCTGGGGGAGGGGGAGCGCGAGGGCGCGTCGCCCGCGTCGCCCGCGCCCGCCCGCCGCCCGCGCGTCCGCCGGCTCCCCGCCACGCGCGTGCTGGTGCTCACGGTGCTGACCGTCCTGGTGCTCGCCGCGCTCGCCGTCGCCGCCACCGGGCTGCTCGGCTCGGGCGCCGACGTGCCGACGCGCTCGGGGCGCCCGCCGCAGCCGACCACGGCGCTCGGCGTGCCGACCGCGCCGATCTCGCCGCTGGTCCAGGTCGCCGACCCGGCCGGCGGCCTGCCGTGGGGCCTGCGCACCTTCCACACCTCGCGCGGCTACGCGTGCCTGCAGGTCGGCCGGGTGCAGGACGGGCGGCTCGGCCTCCTCGGGCGCGACGGCGCGTTCGACGACGACGGGCTCTTCCACGCGCTCAAGCCCCAGGTCCTCGACCAGAGCACCTGCGCCCCGCTCGACGGCGCGGGCCACGGCTTCCTCGTCCTGCACTACGCCGCCTACCCGGGCAGCGGCCTGGGGCGCGGGTGCCTCACGGTGCCGGAGGTCGAGCCGGGCGATGACCCGCGGCCCGCCTGTCCGACCGGCGACCTGCGCCGCCTCGACTTCGGCCTCCTCGGCCCGCACGCGACCGCGGTCACCTCGCGCGCCGCCGACGGCACGCTCCACACGACGCCGGCCGTCCGTGGCACCGGCGCGTTCCTGGTCGTCGCGCCGCAGGAGACCCAGCCACCGGTCACGCCCGGCCGGCGCCGCACCGACGCCGACGACGAGTACCTGGTCGGTCGCTCGCCGGCGTCGCTCTCGATCGCGCAGGTCCACTACGACGACGGCAGCGTCTGCCACGTGCACCACGGCTTCAGCAGCAACGGCGGCTGCCCCGCGGTCGGCCTCGTCCCCGTCCACGTGCGCGCGCCCACGCGCGCCGCGGTCGCCACGCCGATGCGTGTGCAGCTCCACCCGGGGCGCAACGGCACGGCGGACGTCTCCTTCCGCGCCCGCGTGGCGACCACGTCGTCCCGGGCCGCCTACTACTTGATGGTCTACCCGCCGGCCGAGGGCTGCCAGCACCGGGGCGCGGTCGGCAACCCGATCTGGCGCGACGTCGCGGTGGGCCAGACCGTGTCCGTCAAGCCGCTGCTGCCCGGCGGCGACTGCCACGGCCGCTACCGCTTCGTCCTCTCCTACCGCGTGCAGACCGTGCGCTCCACGACGGCCGGGGTCACGAACCTCCGCTACCCGGGCACGATCGTCGCGACGCGAACGCTCACCGTCCGCTGAAGGACCCTCAGCGGAAGCGCCGCAGCCGCAGCGCGTTGGCGACGACCGACGCGCTCGACAGCGCCATCGCCGCGCCCGCGACCAGCGGGCTGAGCAGGCCGGCGACCGCCAGCGGCAGCGCCGCGACGTTGTAGCCGAACGCCCACCCGAGGTTCTGGCGGATCGTGCGCAGCGTCGCGCGGGAGAGGCGGATCGCATCGGCCGCGCCCCGCAGGTCGCCGGTGACCAGCGTCAGGTCGGAGGCCTCGATCGCCACGTCGGTGCCCGTGCCGATCGCCAGGCCGAGGTCGGCGGCCGCCAGCGCGGGAGCGTCGTTGACGCCGTCGCCGACCATGGCCACCACCTTGCCCTCGGCCTGCAGCCGGCGCACGGTGTCGGCCTTGTCGGCGGGGAGGACCTCGGCGATGACCTCGTCGATCCCGACCTCGGCGGCCACCGCGCGGGCGGCCACGGCGTTGTCGCCGGTGAGGAGGATGGGGGTGAGGCCGAGCGCGCGCAGCCGGGCGACGGCCTCGGCGCTGCCGGGCTTGACCGTGTCGGCCACCGCGAGCACGGCGCGCACCGCGCCGTCCCAGGCCACGACCACGGCGGTGCGGCCCTGCGCCTCGGCGCCGCGCAGCGCCTCGTCCAGCGCGGGCGCGACGGTCAGGCTCCACTCCGCCATCAGCGCCGGACGCCCGACGTGCACGCCGTGGCCCTCGACCACGCCCTGCACGCCCAGGCCCTCGTGGTTGACGAAGTCCTCGACGGCGGGCAGCACGCCGATCTCGTCGCGCGCGGCGCGGGCGATCGCGCCGGCGACCGGATGCTCGCTGGCGGCCTCCAGCGCGCCGGCCAGCCGCAGCACGGTCGCACGATCGACGCCGTCGGCGGTCGCCACGTCGGTGAGCGCCATGCGCCCGGTGGTGACCGTGCCGGTCTTGTCGAGGACGATCGTGTCGACCGTGCGCGTCGACTCCAGGATCTCGGGGCCCTTGATCAACAACCCCAACTGCGCGCCGCGGCCGGTCCCGACCAGCAGCGCGGTCGGCGTCGCCAGCCCCAGGGCGCACGGGCACGCGATGATCAACACCGCGACGGCCGCGCTGAACGCCGCCTCGCCGGCGTCGCCGATCGCCAGGCGGTAGGCCAGCGTCGCGAGCGCGAGGAGGATGACCGCCGGCACGAAGACGCCCGAGACGCGGTCGGCGAGCCGCTGCACCGGCGCCTTGCCGGTCTGCGCCTCGGTGACCAGGCGCGCGATCTGGGCGAGCGCCGTGTCGGCCCCGACGCGCGTCGCGCGGACGATCAGCCGCCCGCCGGCGTTGACGGTCGCGCCGGCGACCTCGTCGCCCGGCGCCTTCTCGACCGGCACCGACTCACCGGTGAGCAGCGCCTGGTCGACGGCGCTGCGGCCCTCGAGCACGGTGCCGTCGGTGGCGACCTTCTCGCCCGGGCGCACGACGAAGCGATCGCCGACCGCGAGCTCCGCCACGGGCACGCGGCGCTCGGTCCCGTCGTCGGCGAGCACCGCGACGTCCTTGGCGCCGAGGGCCAGCAACGCCTGCAACGCCGCACCGGCGCGGCGCTTGGCGCGCGCCTCGAAGTAGCGCCCGGCGAGCAGGAAGACCGTGACCGCCGAGGCGGCCTCCAGGTACAGCTCGTCCTCGCCCGAGCCGGTGAAGGACAGCGACATCCGCATCCCGGGCATCCCGGCGTCGCCGAAGTACAGCGCGTAGAGCGACCAGCCGAACGCGGCCAGCACGCCGACGCTGATCAATGTGTCCATCGTCGCGGCGCCGTGGCGCAGGTTCGCCCACGCGGCGCGATGGAACGGCCAGGCGCCCCAGACGACGACCGGCGTGGCGAGCTGGAGCGCCAGCCACTGCCAGTTGTCGAACTGCAGCGGACGGATCATCGAGAGCAGCAGCACCGGCAGGGCCAGCGCGGCGGACAGGACGAGCCGCCGGCGCAGCGGGGCGAGCGGGTCGGCGGGGGAGCCCGCGTCCGCATCCGCCTCGCCGGCCGGGCGGTCCGGCGCCGGCAGCGTGGCGTCATACCCCGCCGCGCGCACCGTCGCCACCAGCTGCTCGGTGTCCACCATCGCCGGGTCGTACGCCACGGCGGCCTTCTCGGTGGCGTAGTTGACGGTGGCGCGCACGCCGTCGAGCTTGTTGAGCTTGCGCTCGATCCGGTTCGCGCAGGATGCGCAGGTCATCCCCGTGATGGGGAGCTCCACGTGGTCGCCGACGACGCTCATGGCGCCGCGACCGCGTATCCCGCCTCGCCGACCGCGGCGCGCACCGCCGCCGCGTCGACGCCGGTCCCGACCACCACCATCGCGCCCGACGCGAGGTCGACCTCGACGCGCTCCACCCCGGCGACGTCGCCGACCTCTTCGACGACCGAGGCGACGCAGTGCTCACAGGTCATGCCCTCGACGGCGTAGGTGATGTCCATGGTCGGAACTTAGCACATACCCCCCGGGGGTTCCGCGTCCCAACACGAACCCGCCGATCTCTTGAGGGTTCCCTAAGATCCCCGCCAGGTCCATCTACTACCCGTGCGCGCGTCAGACTGATAGAGGCGGGTGTCACGAACTTGTTACAAAGTCCGAGTCTTCGCTAGGGTGCCGCTTGCCGCCAAGGAGGCCCATGTCCCCGCCTCCGGAAGGGTCACCCGTGCATCGGTCCGTACGGGTGTGCCGACGACATCGAGCAGAGCGCCACACTGCGCGCGCTGACGCCATGAACGAACCTCACGAGAACCTCGACCACGACCCCTTCTCCGACGACGGCACCCGTCGTCGCAGCCGCCTGCGGCGCGACGGTGCCGTGACGCGTCGCCGGGCCAGGACCGCGCACTCCGCGGTCGCGGGTCGCGCCGCCGTGCGGATCGTCCGCCGGCCGTGTCCGCACGGCCCGCGCGGCGTCAGGAGGGCGTAGCCATGGCGATCGTCATGCGCCAGCTCGACCTGGTCATCCTCGCGATCGCCCTGCCGATCTTCCTGATCGCGGGGTGGCCCATGTTCGGCTACGCCGCCGGGGCGTTCGCGTGGCTCGTGCAGCGGGCGATCGCCGAGGTCCTGGCCCGCCGCGCCGCCGCTTCCGACGACCCGCGGACCGTGGTCGGGCTCACCGCCGGATCGATGATCGGACGCGGATGGCTCGTAGCCCTTACGATCTTCGGCGCGTACCTCATCGCAGGGAGCGATGACGACGTCGGGTTGGCCGCCGCCGTGCTCGTCGTCGTGTTGTTCACGGCCTACTTCACCGTGTCCCTGATCTTCCGCCCGTTCGAGAACCATCGAGAGCTGCCTTCGTGACCGCGACTGCATCGCCCAACGCCCTGAAGAACCCCGTGCGTCGCCGGCTGATGCAGCCGTCGCGCGTTGCCATCTTCCTCACCCCGCTGATCGCGCTCCTCGCGAGCCCTGCCGGTGCGTTCGCGTTGAACATCAACGACGAGTACCGCCCGCAGGACGAGTTCGAGTTGACGAAGTG
>DASYBY010000491.1:0-5375 GCA_036500525.1 Baekduia sp.
CCCGCTGACGCTCATCGAAGGCGGCCCGCGCCCGCCCGTCTTCACGCAGGGCGGCACGTTCCCGTCCTACGGCACCGACGGCGTGCGCTTCGGCCTGCTGGCCATGTCCTCGACGCAGGACGTGCGGTTCAGCGAGGAGAAGGTCGCCCAGGGCCAGGCGCTGGCCAACAAGCTGTTCAACGCCACGCGCTTCTTGTTGATGAACATCGCCGAGGGCGCGGCGCCGGCCCCGGCCGGCCCCGGCGCGCCGGTCGAGGACCGCTGGATCCTCTCGCGGCTGGAGGCGGCCAAGGCCGACTTCGCGGCGCGCATCGACACCTTCGACTTCTCCAAGGCCGCGCTCGGGTTGTACGACTTCGTCTACGGCGAGCTGTGCGACTGGTACCTGGAGCTCATCAAGGGCCGCGAGTTCGACGAGGCCTTGAGCGGGCACCTGCTGCACGTCGTGCGCGAGACGCTCATCCTGGCTCACCCGATCATCCCGTTCGTGACCGAGGAGCTGTGGGAGCACGGCGTCGGCGGGCCCGACGCCGGCCTGCTCGCCGCCTACGTGCGCGCCGGCGGCGAGGCGCTGGAGCGCGACACGGTGGCCGAGGGCGACATCGAGCGCGTCATCGCGACGGTGCAGGCGGTGCGCTCGTGGCGCGACGCCGGCGGCGTCAAGCCGGGCGCGTTCCTGGAGGCCCGGCTCGACGGGCTCGACGGCCTGGTCCCGCTGGTCGCTCGGCTGGCGCGGCTGACGCCGACCGACGACGCCGCGCGCGAGCCGGTCGCGGTGATCCCCGTCGCGGGCTCCGAGGTGTTCCTGCTGGAGGGCGTCGACCCGGCCGAGGCCGCCGCCAAGATCGAGGTCGCGCGCCGCACCCTGCAGGCCGAGATCAAGCGGGCCGAGGGCAAGCTGTCCAACCCGGGCTTCGTCGACAAGGCGCCCGACGCGGTCGTCGCGGCCGAGCGCGAGAAGCTGGAGCGCCTCCGGGTGGAGCTGGAGGCCCTCTAGTGGCGCCGGCGGCGATGACGATCGCCGAGGCGGAGCGGCTGCTGCTGTCGCTGGAGCTGTTCGGGATGCGGTTCGGGCTGGACCGCATGCGGCGGCTGCTGACCGCGCTCGGCTCGCCGCAGGAGCGCTTCGCGGCGGTGCACGTGGTCGGGACCAACGGCAAGTCCTCGACCGTGCGCATGACGGCGGCGATCCTGCGCCGCCAGGGCCTGCACGTCGGCGCCTACCTGTCGCCGCACCTCGTCACGTTCGCCGAGCGCGTGCGCGTCGACGACGCCGACGTCTCGGGCCCCGACTTCGCGGCCGCCGTGCAGCGCGCCGCCGCCGCGGCGGCCAAGGTCAACCGCACCGCGCCCGCCGACGACCACGTCACGCAGTTCGAGCTGCTGACCGCGGCCGCGTTCGACCACTTCGCGCGCGTCGGCGTGGACGTCGCAGTCGTCGAGGCGGGCCTGGGCGGGCGGTTCGACGCCACCAACGTGCTGGCGTCGAAGGTCGCCGTGCTCACCAACGTCGGCCTGGAGCACACGCGCTGGCTCGGCCCGACGGTCACCCACATCGCGACCGAGAAGCTCGCGGTCGTCGAGCCCGGATCGACCCTCGTCGTCGGCGCCGACCTGCACCCCGACGCCGCGCGGCTGGCCGAGGAGGTCGCCGCGGAACGCGATGCGCGCCTGGTCGTCGCGCCGGCCGATCCCGGCCCCGAGCTGGAGATGGTCGCCCGCGGCGCGTTCCAGCGCCGCAACTTCGCGCTGGCCGTCGAGGCGGCGCGGGCGTTCCTCGAGCCGGACCGCGAGCTCGATCCCGTCGCGGTACGCGCCGCCGCGGCCTCGACGCTCGTGCCGGGTCGCTTCGACGTCGTCGCGCAGCTGGGCGACGGCGCCGAGGTCGTCCTCGACGGCGCGCACAACCCCGGCGGCATGGCGGCGCTGGCCGAGGCGCTGGGCGGGTTCCTGGCCGGTCGCCGGCTCGTCGCCTGCCTGGCGGTCCTCGACGACAAGGACGCCACCGAGATGCTGCGCTCGCTGCTGCCGTTGTGCGACGCGCTGGTCACGACGCGCGCGCCGACGCCGCGCTCGCTGCCGCCGGCCACGCTGGCCTCGCTCTGCCATCAGCTCGGCTTCGCGGGGACCGTCGAGATCGTCGGCGAGCCGCACGCCGCGCTGGAGCGCACCCGGGCGCTGGCAGGCGCCGACGGCGTCGCGCTGGCCACCGGATCCATCTACCTCATCGCCGATCTGCTGAGCCCGCTCGGCGCGGCCCGGAGCACCCTGTGAACGACGACGACGGGCCCCGCGTGGGCACGATGATCGCCGCGGTGGCGATCATCGTCGCGCTGGTGATCCTGATCTTCTTCGGGATCGGCTACGGCTTCGGCCGCATGTTCTTGTAGGTGGCAGCTGCGGAAACCGAGCCGAAGCCCAGCTTCGGCCGCATGTTCTTGTAGGTGGTAGCTGCGGAAACCGAGCCGAAGCCCAGCTTCGGCCGCATGTTCCTCTAGGGCAGGATCCGGCTCGCCGGCTACGAAGAGTTGGGCAGGAGCAGCCACATCGGCCGCTCACACCCCCTAGGATTCTTGAGCACATGTCCGTCGAAGCGGTCTTCGGGATCAACAGCTCCGGCCTGAACACGGCCGTCAAGCTGCTCGTCCTCTTTCTCGTCGTCATCTACGTGGCGTTGATCTACTACACGTACGCGGACGCGCGGCGACGCATCGAGGATCCGATGCTCGTCGGCTGCGCGGTGCTGGCGAGCCTGTTCCCGTTCGTCGGGACGATCGTCTACATGATCGTCCGGCCGCCGGAGTACCTCGACGACGTCCGCGAGCGCGAGCTGGAGATGCAGGCCGCCGAGGCGCGCCTGCACGGCCAGGGGTTCTTCCTCTGCCCGCACTGCGACGGCGAGGTCAAGGAGGACTTCCTCCGCTGCCCGCACTGCCTGCGCAAGCTCAAGGACCCGTGCGGGAACTGCGCCAAGCCGCTGGATCCGGCGTGGAAGCTCTGCCCGTACTGCGAGGCCGAGATCCCCGGTGTGACCCCGCAGCCGCGGCGCCGCCGCCGGCGGACCACGGGCGACCTGGCGGAGCAGACCGCGGTCAGCGAGCCGGGCTCGTAGAGTCCCGGCCCTATGTCCGTGGACCGCACCCTCATCCTCGTCAAGCCCGACGCCTTTTCGCGCGGCCTCACCGGCGAGATCCTCGCGCGCTTCGAGCGCAAGGGCCTCACGATCGCCGCGCTGAAGCTCGTCACGACCCCGCGGGCGACCGCCGAGCAGCACTACGCCGAGCACGCCGAGCGCCCGTTCTTCGGCGAGCTGGTCGAGTTCATCACCTCGGCGCCGCTGGTCGCGCTCGTGCTGGAGGGCCAGGACGTCGTCAAGGCCAGCCGCCAGCTGATCGGCGCGACCAACCCGCTGGAGTCCGCCACCGGCTCGATCCGCGGGGACTTCGCGATCGAGATCGGCCAGAACCTCGTGCACGGCTCCGACTCGCCCGAGTCCGCCGCCCGCGAGATCGGCATCTGGTTCCCCGAGCTCTAGTCGCTCCGTGAGCCGCCTGGTCCTCGCCAGCGGCTCGCCGCAGCGCCGCGCGATCCTCGGCGACCTCGGGCTCGACTTCGACGTCCGGGTGTCCGACGTCGCCGAGGAGGACCAGGGCGCGCCGCGCGAGGTCGCGGCGGAGAACGCGATGCGCAAGGCGCTGGCGATCTCCGCGGCGGCCGGCTCCGGCTCCGGCTCCGGTGAGACCGTGCTCGGCTGCGACACGCTGGTCGCGACCGGGCAGGAGATCGCAGATCTCGACCGAGGCAGCGCCGGGCGCGAAGCCTCTGGGTACGAGATCTGGGGCAAGCCGGCCGACGCGGCGGCGGCGCGCGCGACGCTGCGCCACCTCGCCGGCCGCACGCACGAGGTCGTGAGCGGGATCGTGCTCGTCGCGGGCGACGACGTGCGGACGGCGACCGAGGTCACGCTTGTCACCTTCCGCGCGCTGACCGACGCCGAGATCGACTGGTACGTCGGCTGCGGCGAGTGGGTCGGCCGGGCCGGCGGCTACGCCATCCAGGGCCGCGGGGCGGTGCTGATCAACCGCATCGAGGGCGACTACCTCAACGTGGTCGGCCTGCCGGTCGCGGCGCTGCTGGGCCTCCGCCCGGGGCTGATGGCCGAGCACGCGGCGGCGCGGTAGGACCGCACGCGCGCCGCGCGCCGCGCTCAGTGCGCGCGGCAGAGGAACGCGACCTGCTGCTCGGGCGTGCGGAAGGCGCGGTTGACGTACAGGTAGAGCTGGTCCTTCTGCTCGGCCAGCAGCGCCTCGGCCTGGGCCTGGCTCATCGCGCCGAGCGCGACGGCGCGGTGCGAGCGGGTCCGCAGCAGCGCCCACAGCGCGCCCTGGACGTGCACGGCGGAGCGGCCGCCGATCGCGCCGATGGCGACCGGCGAGCGGCCGCTGTCGCGCAGCCGGCGGAAGCGCGTGGGGGACATGCCGAAGATCGACTTCGCACCGTCGGGGATCGCCGGCGTGTGGAAGACGTGGAAGAGCATGTGGCGGCTGAGGTGCGCCTGGGTCAGGACGTCGCGGGCGCGGCGCTGCAGCACGGGGCGCATCGAGGCCCGCACGTGGCTGAGCCGCGGCGCGACGAGCCGGTGGGCGAGCGCCGTGGCCGTGCCCGCGACCCCGTGCTTGCGGGCCAGCTGCAGCAACGTGCGGTGATCGTTCAGCCATGTCGTCAGCTCGGCGTGGTCGGTCTTGACGATCGCGTCCAGCCGCGCCTCGTCGAACGGCAGCCACGCCGACATGACCCACTCGTCGGCGGGCAGCCAGTCCAGCCGCGCGCCCTTCGGGGCCTGCGTGTCGGCCGCCCCCGCCGCGCCCGGCAGCAGGGCCGCGGCCAGGAGGAGCAGGGCGAGGAGGGCGAGCAGTGAGCGGCGCATGTCGATGGAACGGCTGTCGCCACCCATTCGGACCCCACACCTAGGGGTCGACCTCCCACACCGGGGGTCTGACCCCTTTTCGCAGCCACCCCGCAACAAGGGGTCAGACCCCTTTTCGCAGTGGGTGTGCAACAAGGGGTCTGACCCCTCCAGGCGGTGGGGGAGTGGCCGACTACGTGGGACGGATGTCCTTCGAACTTCAGCCCCGTCTGCTGCTGGCCCCGGCGGTCGCCGCGCTGCTGCTCGCCGTGGGCGCGCCGGTGGCCGGGGCGGTGACCGCCCTGCCGTTCGACCCGGCGCACGCCTACGCGGTCGGCGCGGGCGTCACCGATCCGCGCAGCCTGCTCGCCACCGACCTCGACGGCGACGGCCGCCTCGACCTCGTCGCGGGCGACCGCAACGCCGACGCCGGCCGCGTCACCGTCCTGCGCAACACCGGCGGCGGCAC
>DASYBY010000492.1:0-2258 GCA_036500525.1 Baekduia sp.
GCCCGGGAAGCCGACCCCGATGCAGAACGCGACGATCAGCAGGAACGTCGCCGGCAGCAGCGCGCGCAGGGCGGCCGAGGCGACGATGCCGATGAGGATCGTCGTCCGCGGCATGGGGCAGACCATCAGCCGGTCGAACCACCCGCGCTCGATGTCGCGCGCGAGGTTGACGCCGGTCGCCGCGCCGGTGAACGCCGCGCCCTGCAGCAGCCCGACGGGCACGATGAACGAGCGGAAGTCGGTCGCGTCGAAGCCCGGCAGGTGCGCGGCCTCGCCGAACACGCCGCTGAGCCCGATGAGGAAGATCGTCGGCGCCAGCACGCCGGGCACCGCGGCGCCGGGGACGCGCGTGATCTCGTTGAGCGCGCGCACCACGAGGGCGCGCACGACGGCGAGGCTCGCCCTCATGCGTCCCGCAGCCTTCCGCGCAGCGCCCACACCGAGAGCGCGACGAACGCCGCCGCCAGGCCGCCGGCCGCGGCCAGGCCATCCAGCGTCGGGCCGGCCGAGACCGACGAGATGATCGGATCGCGCATGCCCTCGGCGATGTAGCTCAGCGGGTTGTAGTCGGCGAACCAGCTCGCCGGCGCCTGCAGCAGGTCGCGCGGGAACCAGGCGCTGGAGACCAGCAGGATCACGAACACGAGCGGGAAGATCCCCTGAACGGTGGAGGCGTTCCGAGCGCGCAGCGCCAGCACGACGCCGAGCGCCGCGAAGCCCGTCCCGGCCAGGACGCCGATGGCCAGCACGATCAGCGCGCCCGGCACGCCGGCCTGCACGCGGGCGCCGAAGATGAGGCCCAGCACCAGAAACCACAGCACCTGCGCGCCCGCGATCGCCGAGCCCGCGAGGATGCGGCCGAGGACGATCGACACGCGCGGGATCGGCGCGGCGACCAGGCGATCGAAGAAGCCGCCCTCGATCTCCAGCGCGGTCCCGATGCCCTGCATCACGCCGCCCAGCAGCAGCGACTGCACGATCGCGCCGGCCAGCTCGAAGTCCAGGAAGCCGCCGACGTGCGGGAAGCCCGGCAGGCTCGTGGTGCGCGTCAGCCCGCCGGTGTTCACGGCGAGGAACAGCGTCGGCATGATCACCAGCGGTGCGAGGAACTGCGGGCGGCGGATCGCGCTGCGCAGGGTCCGGCGCGCGAGCGCCAGGGCCGGGGCGATCACGTGGGCACGGCCGTCTCGTCGGCCTCGGCGCCCTCGAGTCGGTGGCCGGTCTGCTCGGCGAAGACGTCGTCCAGGGTCGGGCGCACGACCTCGATCCCCTCGACGGTGAGGCCCGCGTCGTCCAGCGCGCGGATCACCGGCGCGACCGCGGCGGCGCCCTCGGCGACCCGCAGCGCCAGGTGCGCGCCGCGCGCCGACGGCGTGACGGTCAGCAGCTCGCCGATCGGGCCGATCGCGATCCGCGCCGCCTCGACGTCGGGCTCGCTCCCGCCGAGCGTGATGTCCAGGTGCGGCGAGCCGACCTGCGCCTTGAGCGCCTCCGGCGTGCCCTCGGCGACCAGCACGCCGCTGTCGATGATCCCGACGCGGTCGGCCAGCTGGTCGGCCTCCTCGAGGTACTGCGTGGTAAGGAAGACCGTGGTGCCCTCGTCGCGCAGCCGGCGGACCTCGTCCCACAGCGTCATCCGCGAGGTCGGGTCCAGCCCGGTCGTCGGCTCGTCGAGGAACAGCACCTCGGGCTCGTGGATCAGCGCCATCGCCAGGTCCAGGCGCCGGCGCATGCCGCCGGAGTACGTGGCGACGCGGCGCTCGGCGGCGCGCTCCAGCCCTACGCGCTCGATCAGCAGCGCGGCCCGCGCGCCCACCGCGCGCCGCGGGATCCCGTGCAGCGTCGCCTGCAGCTCCATCAGCTCGCGGCCGGTCATCAGCAGGTCCAGCGCCGCCTCCTGCAGCGCGACGCCGATGCGCCGCCGCACCTCCGCGGGCTGCGTCGCGACGTCGAAGCCGGCGATCGTCGCGCGGCCGCCCGTGGGGCGCAGCAGCGTGACGAGCATCCGCACCGTCGTGGTCTTGCCGGCGCCGTTGGGCCCGAGGAATCCGTACACCTCGCCCGGGGCCACGGCGAGGTCGATGCCCTGCACGGCCATCAGCCCGCCCTTGAACTCACGTTGCAGGCCGACGGTCTGAATGGCTGGAGGTGACACGGCCGCGCATCCTACGAGGCTCTGCGGGTAACTCCGGAGGATGGAGCTCGACGACACGCAGCGCGCCGCGGTCACCAGCCTGCTGGACCTGGCCGAGGAGAAC
>DASYBY010000493.1:0-3736 GCA_036500525.1 Baekduia sp.
CGTGCCCGGGACCCACACGAATCCCACCGTTCGCGCCCGAACCACCCCGCCCCCGGCGCCCGCGGAGGACAAACCGGCGCACGCGCCCCCTCAGGCGCACTCGTCATTGCCGACGAACCACGCGCCGCGTCGGCAGCCGCGCCCGAGCTGCGCGCCAACCACCGCCGTTCGCCGCTACGCCACGGCCTGCCGCGCCCGCGCCCGCGCCACCCCGCCGTCCTCCGCGCGCAGCCCCGGGATCGCGTAGAGCGCGACGATCGTCACCCCGCCGGCGACCAGGCCGGAGACGAGCAGGACGGACTGGGAGCCGAAGAGCGCGGCGGCGGGGGCGGTCAGCGCGAAGGAGATCGGCGTGGTGCCGAGCGAGACCAGCCAGTCGAGCGACGCCACGCGGCCGCGCAGCGCGATCGGCACGCGCACCTGCATCAGCGTCGCCCAGATCGGGTTGCCGCCGCCGCTGAGCAGCCCGAAGGCCAGGCTGACCATCACCAGCTGCCAGATCTCGTTGGCGAACGCGTAGCCGCACAGCGCGAAGCCGGCCAGGCCCCACAGCCAGTACAGGACGCTGATCTCCCGCCGCGGCATCCCGCGGTGCCCGAGCGCGAACGTCCCCACGGTCGCTCCGACGCCTCCGGCCGCGAGCACGAGCCCGAAGTCGCCCGCCGAGCCGCCGAGGTGCTGCTGGATGCGCAGCGGGACGAGGACCTCCGTCGGCCCGAGGAAGAACAGGACGGCGACCGCGGCCATGATCAGCGTCGCCCAGAGCCACGTCTCGGTCCGCACGAACCCCGCGGCCTCGCGCAGCTGCGCCCGCAGCGGCTCGTACTCGCCCTCGTGCACCGGGATCCGGGCGCGCATCGCCAGCAGGCAGCCGATCGAGACCGCGAACGTCGCGGCGTCGACGATCAGCGCGCCGCCGGTGTCGACCAGCGCCACCACCAACCCGCCCAGCGCCGGCCCAGCCAGCCGCAGCGCGACCGGCCGCAGCGAGCCCTGCAGCGCGTTGGCCTCCACGAGCGCGTCGTCGGGCACCAGCTCGGGGATCAGCGCGCCCATCGCCGGCCCCGACAGCCCCTCGCCCGCGCCGAAGACGAAGCTCAGCACCACCAGGTGCCACACCTCCAGCACGCCGCCGAGCGACAGCCCGCCCGCCAGGCCGACGGCCAGCAGGCGCACGGTGTCGGCGACCAGCAGCTGGCGGCGCTTGTCGTAGCGGTCGGCCAGCAGGCCGCCGGCGATGAGGAAGCCGACCATCCCGATCGCCCACGCGGTGCCCACCAGCGACAGCGAGGTCGCGCTGCCCGACAAGTCCAGGACCGCGAAGGGGAGGGCCACCAGGTAGATCCCGTCACCCAGCAGCGACACCAGCGTGCCGCTCCAGAACAGCGCGAAGTCGCGCTCCCTCAGGGGCCGCAGCAGCCGCATCAGATTGCGGAGGATGCCACACCGGAGCCCCGAGCCCTACCCTGCCGGGCTGTGCTTGTCGCCATCGACGGACCTGCCGGAGCCGGCAAGTCCACCGTGGCACGCGCTGTTGCGCGTGCGCTCGGGTTCACCTACCTCGACACCGGGGCCATGTATCGCTGTGCCGCGCTGGCCTGGCCGCGCGACGCGTCGGCGCTCGAGATCGCCTTCGACGGCGACCGCGTGCTCCTCGACGGGGAGGACGTCACCGCGGCGATCCGCACCCGCGAGGTGAGCGAGAAGGCCTCGGAGATCGCGGCGAAGCCGGAGGTGCGAGCGGCGCTCGTGGCCCGGCAGCGCGCGCTGATCGCCGAGGGCGACTGGGTCGCCGAGGGTCGCGACATCGCGACCGTCGTCGCGCCCGACGCCGAGGTGAAGGTCTTTTTGACCGCCTCGCCGCAGGAGCGCGCGCGGCGCCGCGCGGCCGAGCTGGGGGCCGACGAGCACGTCGTCGCCCAGGAGATGGCCATGCGCGACGAGCGCGACACCGGCCACGGCCGCAGCACCCTGGAGCCCGCGCCCGGCGCGCGGCCCCTGGACACCACCGGCCTCTCGATCGACGAGGTCGTCCAACAGATCGTGGAGCGGGTGCAGCAATGAGTGGTTCAGGTCCGAAGGTCGCCGTCATCGGCTATCCCAACGTCGGCAAGTCCTCGCTGGTCAACCGGCTGAGCGAGTCGCGCATCGCGGTCGTCCACGAGGACGCCGGGATCACGCGCGACCGCCACGAGGTGGCGTGCGAGTGGAACGGCCGGCAGTTCACGCTGATCGACACCGGGGGCATGGACTTCTTCGACGACGACCCGATGGCCGGGTCGATCCGCGAGCAGGCGCAAGCCGCGATGGCCGACGCCGACCTCGCGGTCTTCGTCGTCGACGCCAAGGCCGGCGCGCGCCCCGGCGACGAGGAGCTCGCCGACCTCCTGCGCCGCTGGAAGAAGCCGGTGATCATCGCGGCCAACAAGATCGACGACGTCAAGGACGTCCCGCAGGCGACCGAGTTCTACACCTTGGGCCTCGGCGACCCGATGGCCGTCTCGGCCACCCAGGGCCTCGGCACCGGCGACCTGCTGGACCGCGTGGTGCAGCTGCTGCCCGAGGGCGACTTCGAGCCCGAGGACGAGGGCATCATCCGCCTGGCGCTGATCGGCCGGCCGAACGTCGGCAAGTCGTCGCTGGTCAACAAGTTCGTGAAGTCCGACCGCGTGATCGTCAGCGAGGTCGCCGGCACCACGCGCGACGCGATCGACCTCCCGATGGAGATCGACGGCCGCCGCGTCGTCATCGTCGACACCGCCGGCATGCGGCGCCAGTCCAAGGTCACCGAGTCGGTCGAGTACTACACCACCTTGCGCTCGCAGCGGGCGGTGGAGCGCGCCGACGTCGCGCTGGTCATCTGCGACGCGCACGACGGCGTCACCGCGCAGGACCTGCGGATCGCCGAGCTGGCGATGAAGGCCGGCAGCGCCACGGCGCTCGTCCTCAACAAGTGGGACATCGCGCCCATGGAGGAGGCCGACCTCGACCACGAGCGCGCGCGGGTCAACAACAAGCTGCGGCTGCGCCCGAAGGTCCTCACCGTCTCGGCCATGACCGGCCGCAACGTCGAGCGCCTGCTCAAGGAGGCGGTCATCCTCGGCGACCGGATGCTCACCCGCATCCCGACGCCGCAGCTGAACCGCTTCCTCTCCGAGGTCGTCCAGGAGCGCCAGCCGCCGGCCAAGCAGGGCAGCCGCCTGCGCCTGCTCTACATGGCCCAGTACGAGACACGCCCGCCGCGGTTCGCCATCCAGATCAACAGCCGCAACCGGGTGACGCGCGACTACGCCTACTTCATCGAGAATCGCCTCCGTGCGCGATTCGGCATGGACGGCATTCCCTTGATCATCGACTTCAACGAGCGCAAGAGCCGGCGTGACGACGACTAGATGGTGGATGCGGAATTCGCGCGGCCGCTCGATTCCGCATCAACCATCCAGCCCCGTCGCCATGGGCGCGATCACCGGCGGCGTCGCCGCGCTGATCGTCGCCCTGGCACTGGTCCTCGGCGGCAGCGACGGTGGCGGCGCGAGCGGAGGCGGTCCGCCCGCGGGCGGGGCCGCACGGCTCGTCCCCGCCGACGCGCTGGTCTACGTCCACCTCTCGACCGACCGCGACCGGGCCGCCACCGCCTCGGCCGCCGCGGTGGCCGACGCGTTCCCCAGCTGGCCCGCGCTGCGCGACGGGATCCTCAAGCGCCTGCAGGCGCCCGGCTGCGACGTCGCCGCCCAGG
>DASYBY010000494.1:0-5690 GCA_036500525.1 Baekduia sp.
AGACCATCGACCAGACCGCCAACGCGGCCGCCGACGACCACGGTCGGTTGCACCCCGCCGCGTCGCTGGCCTAGAGTCCCCGAGCGCCGATGACCTCCCGTCGCAGGCTCACCGCATGATCTACTGCGTCGTCCCCGAGGAACTCGCCCCCGAGCTCTATGACCGGATGGCGTCCTACTACGCCGACGACCCCAACGTCGAGGTCATCATCGACCGTCGCAAGTCCGAGCGCCGCGAGGCCGGGACCGACGACGACGAGCATCGCCGCGAGATCCGCGACCGCCGGCGCGCACGCGTGCCCGGCGAGTTCCCGCAGCTCGACCCGGAGTGACCGCGGGGTGAAGGTCACCGTCCACGTCGACGGTGGGGCGCGGGGGAACCCGGGTCCGGCCGCGGCCGCCGCCGTGGTGCGCGACGCGTCGTCGGGCGCGGTCGTCGACGAGGCGACGGCGTTCCTCGGCGAGACCACCAACAACGTCGCGGAGTACCGGGCGCTGCTGCTGGGGCTGGCGCGCGCGGCGGCGCTGGGGGCCGACGAGGTCGAGGTCGTCAACGACTCCGAGCTGGTCGCCAAGCAGGTCAACGGCGAGTACAAGGTCAAGCACGAGGCGATGAAGGCGCTGCACGGCGAGGCGGTCGCGGCGCTGGCGGGCTTCGGGGCGTGGACGGTGCGGACGGTGCCGCGGTCGAAGAACGCGCGGGCGGACGAGTTGGTGAACCGGGCGCTGGACGAGGCGCGCTAGACGGCGCGGCGGCTAGCGCAGCGGCGCGGAGCTGCTGCGCCCGCCGGGGGTCATCTGGCCGGGCGTGTGGCCGTCGCCTGCGGGGGCCTTGGCGTGGCTGTGACCGAGGTGGACCTCGCTGCGCAGCGCGGTGAGGTCGCAGGTCGCGGGGTCGTCGAAGCAGGCCAGGGCCAGGTCGTGGCCCGCCTGGGTGACGAGCCCGATCGCGACGGCCTGGGTGAGGCGCTGGTCGAGCTCGGCGCGGACGGCGGTGAGGATCTCGTCGGGCGTCTTGCCGAGCCTGGTCGCCAGCGACTGGGCGACGTCGGCCTTGAGCGCGACAAGGTCGGGCTTGGCCGCGGCGTCCTGCAGCTTCTGCTGGGCCGACTTCGCGGCGTCGCTCGCGCACGCGGCGGGCGGCTTGCGGAGGGGGCGGACGCGGGCGGCGTCGCGCTTCTTGATCCCCGTGGCGTGGCGCCGCGCGGCCGTCGCGGTGCGGCACCGCTGCAGCGCGCTGGTCTCGGCGGGCGTCAGGCCGGCGGTCTGGACCAGCTTCTGGCGCTGCTCGGCGACGACGGCCTTGATCGCGCTCTCCAGGTCGGCGGGCTTGACGTCGAGCCGGCCCGCGAGGCTGGTGAGGACCATGCCGGCGATGCCGTGCAGGGCGGGGGCGTGCGCCTGCTTGGCGCCGTCCTTGCCCCCGCTGGCCAGGGCGACCGCGGTCACCCCGAGGGCGGCGAGGCAGAGCACGGCGACGAGCAGGGTGAGGCGGCGGCGCATACTGCGGTTGTAGCAGCCACGTTGGCGGGCGAAACCCGGTCCGTCGGACGGGCGACGCGCCGTAAGGGGCGCGCGGCACCGCCGTTGACCGGTCGTGTTCAAGAACCGTCGCACCCGCCGGGACGGCCTGTCGGCCGAAGCGACCGTGCTGTCCATCGAGGACAAGTCCGGCCACTCGGTCGATCAGCTCCGCACGTTCCTGCATCGGCTGGAGGTGCGGCCGGAGGGCGGCGCGCCGTTCCAGGCCGAGGTGCGCGACGTGTTCGTGATGAGCGGCATCCGCCCGCGCGAGTTCGACGTGCTGCGCGTCAAGTACGACCCGAAGTCGCTCAACGTCGTCTTCGACCTCGACGGCGACCCGCGCTACGACGTCGAGGCCAGCACCGCCCGGACGCTGGAGATGCGCCGGCAGACGGCGGAGCTGCTGAAGGCTCGCGGGGGACCGCCTCCTCGTTAGGATGCCGGGCGCATGGACGCCCCACTGCTGGCCATCGAGGGGGTCGACGGCGCCGGCAAGTCGACGGTGACCGCGCTGTTGGTGGACGTGCTCCGCGCACGCGGCCACGACGTCGCGACCTACGACTTCCCCGTCTACGACGCGCCGCGGTTCGGCCCGCTGATCGCCCGCTTCCTGCGCGGCGGCTTCGGGCCGATGAACCAGTCGGAGCCGTGGTTCGTCGGCATGCTCTTCGCCGGCAACCGCGCCGAGCTGGCCCCGGCGCTGCGCGCGGACGCCGCCGCCGGGCGGGTCGTGGTGACCGACCGCTTCAGCTACTCCAACGTCGCGTTCCAGAGCGCGAAGCTCGGCCCCGACGAGGACCGCGACGCGTTCGCCGACTGGCTCGCGCACCTGGAGTTCGAGGCCTTCGGGGTGCCGCGGCCGGCGGTCTCGTTCTGGCTGCACGTGCCCTTGGCGCTGCGGCCGGGCCTGGCCGCCGAGCGTGGCGACCGCGAGTACCTCGACGGCGCGGTCGACGTCCACGAGGCCGACGAGTCGCTCCAGCTCCGGGTTCACGAGGCCTATGCCTACCTGGCCGCCACGCGCCCCGACGTCGAGACGATCGAGTGCGCGCCGGATGGCGTGCTGCTCCCGCCGGCCGCGGTGGCCGAGGCCCTGTGGGACCGCATGGCGGCGCTCGACGTGCTGCCGCCGCCGCGCTGAGCGCTAGGCCCGGCCCAGCTCCGGGTTGGCGTCGAAGACCGCCTGGCGCCGCCAGTCGCGGAGGTTGCCCGGCTTCGTCCGCCACGGCTTGGGCTCGCCGACCAGCCGGTCCTGCTGCTCGCGCAGCCAGCGGACGCGGTCGAGGTCGACGGTTGCCACGTGCACGCCTTCCAGCCGCGACTCGAGGACGATCTCCTCAGGGCTGCACACCATCGCGAGCCCCTGCTCGCCCTCGGTGACGATGTTGTTGCAGATCGCCGTGTAGGCCAGGTTCTCGATCGCGCGCGCCCAGGTGAGCGTCCGCCACGTGTTGACGAGCGCCGACTTGGTGCCCATCAGGCCGGCGGGCATGACGATCAGCTCGGCGCCCTTGACCGCGAGGATCCGCGCCAGCTCGGGCGCGTAGACCTCGCTGCACATCAGCAGGCCGATCCGGCCGAGGTCGGTGTCGAAGACCGGCAGCTCGTCGGCCGGGACCCAGTCGAAGTCCCAGTAGGTCCCGCCCTGGTAGATCCACGGCGCGTGGTCGGGCGTCGTCCGGCGGTAGATCCCGATGTCGCGGCCGTCGGGGCCGATCAGCGCGAGCGCGTTGTGGCAGCGGCGGCCCTCGGCGTCCAGCGGCTCGGCGAAGCCGGCGACGAGGTGCACGCCGGCCTCGCGCGCGATCGCCCGCAGCTCGGGCAGCGGCGACCACGTGATCGGCATGCGCCACGGTCCGGGGTAGCTCTCGGGGAAGCAGACGAGCTGCGCGCCCTGGCGGGCGGCCTCGGTCGCGTGCCGCAGGGCGCCGGCGAGGTTCTGCTCGCGCGCGTCCGGCCCGAAGGCGGTCAGGGGCTGGACGACGGCGAGCCGGAAGCTCATGCGGCCGGGATCGTCGGGAGCAGCAGGCGCGACGGGTGCGAGCGGCCCTCGAGCACGGTGTTGGTCGCGTCGGGCAGGAAGACTGGCGGCGCCTGGTGGACGATGCCGTGGATGCTGAGGAACGCGGTGTCGCTGCTCGCGACCTCCAGCCGCACGCGGTGCCCGGCGGCGAAGACGTTGCTCGTCGGCCAGATCTCCAGCGCGAGCTCGTAGACCTCGCCGGGCTCGAGCGGCTCCTCGGCGAGGTGGTCGTGGTACGGGCGCTCGGGGGTGGAGCGCTCGGGATCCTGCCGGCGGTGCGAGGCGCGCAGCGCGCCCTTGCAGAGGAAGCGCGACGAGCCGTCGGGCGCCTCGTCATGGACGCGCGCGTAGATGTCCGTGTCGGTCGCGGTCGACGCGAGGTGCAGGTGCAGCGCGAGCGGGCCGGTCACCTCGACGTCGCGCTCGAAGGGCGCCGAGCGGTAGGTCAGGCACGGTTGGCCGGCGAGCACCTCGTGGCGATGGGGATCGAAGCGCCAGGAGCGCGAGCGGTCGTCGCCCGGCTCGTCGGCGAGGGTGCCGGCCGCCGCGCCGTCGCCGGGGCCGCCGAGGTAGAGGGTCTGCCACTCGGTGCGGGCCAGCGGCCACTCGCGCTCGCCGCGCCACTCGTCGCGGCCGGGGATGTAGAGCTGGATCGGGTCGCCCTCCATGATCCCGGTGTCGAGCCCCTTGAGCCAGTGGTCGTACCAGCGCAGCGCCTCGCCGTGGTAGGCGGAGTAGATCCGGTAGGGCTCCGGCTTGGGGCCGATCAGCAGGCGCTTGGGGATCGCGCCGGTGCGCTCCCAGCCCTCGAACGCCCCGCGCAGGTGGAGCTCCTGGAAGCTCCACTCGCAGCCGAAGTAGGCGGGGATGTCGATGTCCTGCAGCCGCGGCTCGGCGACGCGCTCGCGCCAGTAGTCGTCGTAGAGCGGGTGCTCGTGGCGCAGGTGGGTGCGGGCGTGCTCGACGATCCCGCTCGGGTCGGGCACGCGCGAGCCGCGGATGTTGAGGCCGGCGACCTGGCTGAGCCAGCTGAACCAGAGGGAGGTGGGCGCGCCGCCGCGCGTGTAGAACTCGCGGTAGAGGTCGGTCGCGCCGTCGTAGGGGAAGATCGCCTTGAGGCTCGGCGGCCGGTGCATGGCGGCGAGCAGCTGGGTCATCGCGAAGTACGAGCAGCCGACCATGCCGACGTTGCCGTCGCACCACGGCTGCTGCGCGACCCACTCGATGGTCTCGCAGAGGTCGCGCTGCTCGGCCGCGCCGAGGAGGTCGTAGCGGCCCTCGGAGTCGCCGGTGCCGCGCGCCTCGACGATCACGTGCGCGTAGCCGCGTGGGACCCAGAACTCCGTGATCCCCGCCTCGTTCTGGCCGAGCGGGAGGTTGGAGCTCTGCAGGAGCCGCGTGTAGGGCGAGAAGGCGATCAGCGCCGGGAAGCGCTCGCCGCGCGCGTAGGGGCGGAAGACGTCGGCGAAGAGCGTGACGCCGTCGCGCATGCGCAGCTCGGTGCCGAGCGCGGCGACGGTGTCGTAGCGCGGCTCGGATCGCTCGCGCTGGGCGGGCGGCTCCGCGAAGGGGAACTGCGGCCGGGAGGGCGGGTTGGCGGTGCGGGAGACGTCGGGGTGCCGCATGGCTCAGAGATATCATATATGTGGCTATGCGTCGCGCGGGAGCAGTATTCGGACCACTCGCTCAAGTGGGGGTCGTCCGTGCCGATTTCGCAGGGGAGGATGACGGTCCCAGCGATCCAGCCTCGGGGCAGGGCGCGGACGGCCGCGGGAGTGCTCCGCGGCGCGATCGTCGCTGCGCTGGAGCGGCCCGAGGACGGCACCGTCCGCTGGCAGGCTCTGGGCGCGCTGTTCTTCGCCGGCGGCACGCTGGCGCTGCTGTCGATGCTGGTCTCCGACCGCCACGACGGCGTCGCCTGGGTCGTCTTCGCCGTCGGCCTCAGCGCGGTGGTCACCGGGTCGGGCCTCATCGCGGGCGCGCGCCGGCTGCCGGGGCGGTTCGTCGGCTGGTTCCTCGCGCTCGGGACGTCGCTGATCAGCACCATCATCCTGGCCGGCGGGCGCCACGGCGACATCTACGCCTTCATCTACGTGTGGGTCGCGATCGACTCGTTCTACTTCCTCTCGCACCGGCAGGCGCTC
>DASYBY010000495.1:0-8304 GCA_036500525.1 Baekduia sp.
CGGGGCCATCGCGGTGAGCCAGCGGGCGCGGAAGCGGTCGAGCGTCCAGTCGGCGAGGCCGAAGACGCGCTGCTCCTTGGCCCCCGCCCCGCCGGCGGCGAAGGCGAGCAGGTAGTTGGCCTGGCGCAGCGTGGGCGTCGCACGGCGGAACGTGGTCACGCGCGAGATGACGAAGGCGCGGGTCGGCCGGCGCACGGCGAGCCAGACCACCAGCAGCAGCGCGCCGACCCAGACCCGGAAGGTCGCGAGCACGACGCACGAGAGCAGGCCGCCGAGGCGGTCGCCGGCGAGGCTCAGCAGGGTCATGGGCGCGTCGGCGACCTGCTGGTTGTTGAGCTCGCCGGTGGCCGACGCGAGGCGGTCGAGCGTCGCGGGGTCCTCGAGGTGGGCGATGCCGGCGGGTGCGCAGACCGCGCCGACCACGCGGCGCTGGAGGACCAGCGAGAGGCGCGTGCGGACGGCAGCGCCCAGCGCGTCCTCGACCGGCCCGCGCAGGAGCGAGAGCGCGTAGATGGCTCCCGCGATCGCCAGCGCGGTGAGCAGCCGGTGGCCGGCGGCGGAGTCGAGGCCGCCCGTGACCGCGCCCGGGATGTCGCCGGTCGCGTGGCCCATGGAGACGATGACCAGGTTGGGCAGCGCGCCCTCGGCGAGGACGAAGACGACGGCGGCCGCGGCGAGGCGCGGGCTCGCCTCGACGAGCAGCTGCAGGGCGCGCCATTGCGCCGATTCGCGAATCGGTGGGAGGCGGAGGCGAGCTCGCGGTCGGCGCACGCCGGGCGACGCTACGGGGCGGCGGGCCGGATCTCCAAGACGCCGGCGCACATGTGTGATTCGCTTTTCGGATGGATCTGCGTCTCCCGCACCTGCGGACGTTCACGGCGGTCGCCGAGCATCTGCACTTCGGCAACGCGGCGCGGGCGCTCGGGATCCCGCAGCCGACGGCGAGCCGGCACGTGCGCGAGCTGGAGGAGGAGCTCGGCGTCGCGCTGTTCGTGCGGACGAGCCGGAGCACGACGCTCACCGACGCGGGCGCGGCGGTGTTGGACCATGCGCATGCGGTGTTGGACCGCGCCGAGCGCCTGCGGAGCGCCGCCGAGATCGCGGGGCGCCAGGCGCGCGGCGAGGTGACGGTGGCGTTCACGTCGAGCACCGTCAACGCGTTCCTGACGCCGCTGGTCCAGCGGGTGAGCGCCGAGCATCCCGAGGTGGAGCTGCGGGTCACCCAGCTGCGCGTGCGCGACCTGATCGCGCAGCTGCGCAGCCACGCAGTCGACTTGGCGATCGCGCGGGAGATCCGGTTCGGGGGCGACGACGTCATCGCGCGGCCGCTGTCGGTGGAGCCGATGGCCGTCGCGGTCGGGGCCAGCCATCGGCTGGCGTCCGGCGGGCCGATCGCCCTGGGCGACCTCCGCGGCGAGCCGGTCGTGATGCTCGACCGGCGGACGTCGCCGCGCGCCTACGACGCCTGGATGGCCCGTCTGCGCGAGCACGGCGTCGAGCCGACGACGGTCCATCACGCCCCCAGCTACCAATCCGGCGTCGCGCTCGTCGCCGCCGGGGCCGGCGTGTTGGCGCTGCCGGCCTCAGCCGCCATCACCCGCGACGACGTCACCTACGTCGAGATCGACGACACCCACTCCCAGATCATGCTCTTCCGCCGCGCCACCCCACCCTCCCCGACGCTGCTGATCGTGGTGGAGGCGGCGATGGCGGTTGCGGCAGGGCGGGCGGGCTGAGGCCGTCGCGCGCCGCCCACCGTCTGGCGCGACTTGCCTCCACGACGACGAAAGGCCCGCAAATGCGGGCCTTTCTGCATGCGGATGAGAGGACTCGAACCTCCACGGGATTGCTCCCACGGCGACCTGAACGCCGCGCGTCTACCAATTCCGCCACATCCGCCGGCGAGCAGCGAGTCTAGCGGTCGGCCGATCCGCGGCGTCCCCTCGTCCGATCCACCGCGTTTGTTACCATCTCCCTCCCCTGCCGCCATCGTCCAGGGGACTAGGACGCCGCCCTCTCACGGCGGAAACCGGGGTTCGAATCCCCGTGGCGGTACTCCGAAAGCCTCGCGACAGCGGGGCTTTCGTCGTTTGACGGCACCGCCGCCGATGCTCGGGCCAGATCCGGTCGTGGCGTGGGCCGAGGTCTTCGAGAAGCTCGCCGACAAGGTCGGACGCGGTATTCGATACGGCGAGCCGCCGGACAACGTCCTCCCACCGGACGTCAAGCACGCTTCGCCCGACGTACGCAGGAAGCTTCGAGAGGCGCAGCTCGGTTGGCATACGGCGACCGTGGAAATCGCCATGTCCTCGCTGACGCCGTCGACACCTACGAGTCGGCCGACCAGAGTGATCCGGGTCGCCCGACGCTGTACGCGGTCATCGAGAAAGAGCTTGCGGAACTGCGTGCATCGCTGGACGACCTGTAACTCGGATCTATCATCGTCCCAGCATGTCCCACTTCCTCATCGTCTATGACCGCACCGCCGGCACGCTCGTGCGCCAGCAGGAGTACGGGACGAGCGATGCGGCGATGCAGGCGCGGTTCGCTGCGGAGGATGAGTTCAGTGGCCGACAGGAGATCGAGGTCGTGAGCCTTTCGGCCGCGTCTGAGGAAGAGCTGCGGCGGACGCATGGCCGGTACTTCCTCACGCTCGATGAGTTGGCCGCGCGGCTGAGCTGACGCGCTACGGCGCGGCCGGTGGCGGAGCGGTGACCGGCGTCACGGGTACCGCTGGGTCGGTGGCTGCTCCGGCGTCGATGAGGCCGGCGCCGTACTGCTCGTCGGGGCCGGGGGGGCCGAGGTCGCGGGCGGTGGACTTCAGGCGGGCTTTGAGGGCCTCGGGTGAGGGGTCTGGACCGAGGATGCCGGAGGCGATGATGAGGGCGGCGGTGGCGCTGACCTGGGGGGCGGCCATCGAGGTGCCCTCGTAGTCGCTCGGGAAGCCGAAGGTCCGGTTGTGGCGACCGCGGTAGGTCTCCTGGAAGATGTCGCGGCCGGCGGTGGGTGCCGGCTGGCAGAGGCCGCCCGCGGGGACGGCCGCGTCCGAGCCGCCGCCGGGTGCGACGAGGTCGAGCCGCGTGCCCTGGTTGGAGTAGTCCGACAGGCAGCCGTGCTCGGTGGTCGCGCCGACCGAGAGCACGTCGTCGGCACGCGCGGGATAGGCGACGGCGCGGCGGCCCTCGTTCCCGGAAGCGCCGATCACCAGGACGCCCCGGCTGCGGGCGTAGCGGAGCGCGTCGAGGATGTCGGGGATCTCGCCGGCGGTCACGTCGGAGTCGAACTCCAGGCTCAAGTTGATGATGTCGGCGCCGTGCTTGGCGGCGAAGCGGATGCCGGCGGCGATGCTCGCCTCGTCCCCCGCCCCGTCGGAGTTGAGGACCTTGACCGGCATGATCCGCGCGCCGTAGGCCAGCCCGGTCAGGCCGATGCCGTTGTTGGTGGCCTCGGCCAGCGTCCCGGCCACGTGCGTGCCGTGGCCGTTGCGGTCCTCGGGGAACGCGTCGCGGCCCGAGCACGCCAGCTCGACACCGTCGTGCGCGCAGAAGTCATAGCCCTTGACGAACTGCGACGAGGTGAAGTCGGGCGAGCGCTCCATGCCGTCGCGCGTGGCGTAGGCGACGCCCGTGTCGAGCGCCGCGATGATCACGCCGCGGCCCCCGGGCCGGCCGACGGCCAGCAGGTTGGCCCACGCCCGGGGCGCGTCGACGCCGACCCCGGGCAGGAAGTTCCACTGCATCTGCTGCCAGCCCGCGACGACGCCGGCCTGCCCCGGGTCGTCGGGCACGTACGGCGTCACCGCCGCCGCGTGGGCGACCACCCGCGGGCGGACCCAGCGCACGCCGGCGCGCCCGCGCAGCTCGGTCAGCGCCGCGCGCACGGAGCGCCGGGGCCCGACCTGCGCGTAGCGGCGGCGGCCGTCGCGCAGGGAGACGACCAGCTCGCGCGACGCGGCGCCGCCGACCCCCGCGGCGTGCGCACGCAGGACCGGAGCCGCGGCGCCGGCGGTCGCGCTGGACGCCAGCCCCAGGCTCGCAGCGAGCGCCAGCGCACCCACCGCGGCGCGCGCCCGCGGGACGGCGCGGAGGCTCAGGGACACGTTCGGAAGATCGACGGAGACCCGCACCATCGTAGAGCGCCGCCCCGGCGCGGACGCCACCTGATCGCGCCAAGCTCTTCGACCATGCGTCCGCGCCCGCTCAGCTTCAGCAGCGCCGCTGACGACCATCGGGGCAATGGACATCCGCCTGTCCGAGGTCCTGGCCGCCCTCTCCCACGCGCTCGACATCACCGAGGGCCAGCCCCGCGGGCACTCCGAGCGCACCTGCCTGATCGCCATGCGCATCGCCGAGCAGCTCGGCCTGGACGAGACGACGCGCTCCTCCCTCTTCCACGCCGCCCTGCTCAAGGACGCCGGCTGCTCGTCCAACGCGGCGAAGGTCGCCTCGCTCTACGGCGCCGACGACGCGGGAGTCAAGCGCGACCGCAAGGTCACCGACCACCTCAACGCCGGCCAGTCCGTGCGCCACCTCGTGCGCGCGACCGCGCCCGGCGGCTCGCCGCTGGCCAAGGCCCGCCACCTGCGGCTGCTCGTCGCGCACGGCTCGGCGGGATCGCGCCAGCTGACCGAGTTGCGCTGCGAGCGCGGCGCCGAGGTCGCGCGGAGCGTGGGCCTGAGCGTCGCGGCCGAGACCGCGATCCGCCACCTCGACGAGCACTGGGACGGCCGCGGCTACCCCGACAGCCTGGAAGGAGAGGCGATCTCGCTCTGCGGGCGGATCCTCTGCCTCGCCCAGACCGCGGAGGTCTACTGGCAGGACGGCGGCGCGGCGGGCGCCTGCGGGGTCGCCCGCGATCGCCGCGGCACGTGGTTCGACCCGGCGCTGGTCGACGCGCTGTGCGCAACCGAGCACGACGAGACCTTCTGGCGGTCGCTGGCCGTGCCGCGGGTGGCGGCGCTGGAGCCGGGCGACCGCCTGCTGCTGACCGACGACGACGGGCTGGACCGCATCGCCGAGGCGTTCGCGGGGATCGTGGACGCCAAGACGCCGTACACGGCGCGCCACTCCGAGGGCGTGGCCGAGATCGCCGCGCGCCTGGGCGGCGCGCTGGGCTTCGACGCCGACGGCCGCCGGGCGCTGCGGCGCGCCGGGCTGCTGCACGACATCGGCAAGCTCGGGGTCTCCAACCGCATCCTCGACAAGCCCGGCAAGCTCGACGCCGCCGAGTGGGAGGCGGTCAAGCGCCATCCCATGTGGACGCTGGAGATCCTGCAGCGCATCCCGGCCTTCGCCGAGCTGGCCGAGGTCGCGGCCAACCACCACGAGAAGCTCGACGGCAGCGGCTACGGGCGTGGCCTGCCGGCGGAGCGGCTGACGCTGCCGGCGCGGATCATGGCGGTGGCCGACATCGCCGAGGCGCTCAGCGCGGAGCGCCCCTACCGCGCGGCGCTCGCCCCCGAGACCGTCCTGGACATCATGCGCAGCGACGCCGGGACCGCGCTGGACGCGAAGGTGTTCGCGGCGCTGGAGGGCGTGCTGCCGGCCTGGCGCGCGCCCGCAGCCGTCGCGGCCGCGGCCTGAGGGATCGCGTCGAGGGGCTCGCCGGCCGCGGCCGGAGGTGGGCGCCGCCGGAGGGCCGCCGCCCGCGGGCTTCCGCGCCCCTCAGCGCGCCCAGGTCGGCGCCGCTTCCCAGGCGTCGATGCGCACGTACTTCAACAACGCGAGGGCGCGGAGGGTTGGGCCGATGCCGGCGGAGGAGCCCAGCTCGCCGCAGCGCAGCGCCGCGCTCGGGTCGAGCTTGCCGACGAAGAGCCGGTAGGCGTCGTCGCCGGTGCAGGACAGCTCGAGGTCGACGTCCGCGCCCGCGGGCACGGCGTCGGCGACCCGTGCCTCGCCGTCGCGCAGGTCCAGGATCAGCTCGGCGTCGGGCTCGTGCAGAGCAAGGCGGACAACTTGGTCGAGCCGCCCGACGTGCGCGCGCGTCGCGGGGTCGGCCGCCAGCGCGTCGCGGATCCGCCCGCCCAGCTCGACGTGGACCGCGTCGGCGTCGGCGAAGCGCGGCGCGTCGCGCTCGACCCGCAGCGCGGCGAGCACGTCGCCCGCGCTGCGCACCGGCGGCAGCGCGCGCAGGCGCTCCAGCCGCACGTCGGCGAAGGCATCACCGCGCGCGGCGTCGCGGGCGACGACCGCCGCGTAGTGGCGCGAGGCCGCGGCGCCCCAGGTCACGGCGGCCGCGTCGCGCTTCCAGGCCCGCGGCGCCAGGCGCAGCAGCCAGCCGGCGCCCTCGGGGTCGCGGGCCAGCAGCCCCGGGTCGTCGATCAGCCGCGGGTTGACCGCGAGCACCGAGCCGCCGACCGGCGCCCAGACGCCGAACGTCCCGCCACCCGCGGCGACCGTCGCCACCTGATCGCCGGCCTCCAGCGCCGCGCCGGGCTCGGGCAGCGTCAGGCGCAGGCCGTCGCCGAGGTCGCGCGCCAGCGCCGCGGTCAGCCCGACCACGACAGCGCCCAGCGCGGTCTCGACCCACAGGTGCGCGTCCAGCGCGATCCCCCGCGCGCCCGTCCCGAACGCGGCCGGGTCGACCGCGGGCGCGGGCGTCGCGACGCGCCCGCGGTCGGCGCCGGGCGGGCGAACGGGCCACACCGGCTCCGGCCCCCAGAGGTCGTCGGGCAGCGGCGCGCCGTGGCGCAGCGCCTCGGCGCTCAACCGCTCGGGCGCGACCAGCGGCACGTCGTAGCGCTCGGCGGCCAGCTCCAGCGCGACCCGCTGGTCGTGGTCGGCCCGGTCGGGCAGCGCGAGCGCGGTGACGCACGCGTGCTGCGCGCGAAAGCCCGTGCGGTGCACCTCCATGTCGCCCCACGCCGCGACGGACCCGACGGCCTGGTCGGCGCGGAAGTCCAGCCGGCGATCGGCCGGATCGGTCAGCGCGTAGAGCCCGCACATGCAGTCGGCGACGGGCGGCTGGTGGCGCACGTCGCGCGCGCAGACCGCCTCGTTGGCGCCCTGCTCCCACGCCAGCGAGGTGAACGTCCAAGGGCGCAGCCGCCCGTCGGCCTCCACGTGCCACGCGCGGTAGCCGATCACGGCCTCCAGGAAATCTGGGGCGCTCATCGGAGGTCCCCGGCCGCGCGAGGGAGCCTCTGGCGAGCTCGCGCCCGGAAGCCGGGCCCCTGGGCGAGGTCTTCCGCGCTCACGCGGGCGCCGGCTCGCGCGCCGGCTCACGGTCGCGCTGGGGCTCGGCGGGGGCCGGGGCGTCGTCGTACTCGCGGGCGGGAGCGGGCTCGCGGGCGGGCGTCGGCAGCCGCAGCGGCTCCACGCGGATGCGCCGCGACGGGCCCGGAAGGTCGAGGAGGTCGGGCATCGGCGCCGGAGGGTAGACCTCGCCCCCGATGGCAAAGGTGCGTATCGGGTGCTCGGGGTGGATCTACCGTTCGTGGAAGGACGACTTCTACCCCGCCGGCTGCCCGCAGAGGCGCTGGCTGGAGCACTACGCCGGGCGGTTCGACACCGTCGAGGTCAACAGCACGTTCTACCGGCTGCCCCAGCGCGACGCGGTCGCCGCGTGGGTGCGCCGGACGCCCGACGACTTCGTCTTCACCGTGAAGGCCAGCCGCTACCTCACGCACGTCAAGCGGCTCCAGGACATGAGCACCGGGGTCGAGCGCTACTACGAGCGGATCGCTCCGCTCTCCGAGAGCGCGAAGATGGGCCCCGTCCTCTGGCAGCTGCCCGCCAACTTCCACCGCGACGACGAGCGCCTCGGCCGTGCGCTGGAGCACCTCCCGCCCGGCCGCCACGCCTTCGAGTTCCGCCATCCGAGCTGGTTCGTCCCGGATGTCCTCGACCTGCTGCGCGCCGCGGGCGTGGCCCTGACGATCGGCGATCACCCGGAGCGTCCGTTCCAGGCCCACGAGCTGACCGCGGACTTCACGATCATCCGCTTGCATCACGGCTCGCGCGGACGACGGGGCAACTACAGCGAGACCGAGCTGCGGACCTGGGCCGAGCGGATCGCCGGCTGGCGCCGCGACGCCGAGGTCTTCGTGTACTGCAACAACGACTGGGAGGGCTTCGCGCCGCGCAACGCTGCGCGGTTGAAGGCGCTGCTGGACCGAGGGTGATGGTTCCCCGCGCCGATTTACAGCGTCTGTCCGCGGACATTCTCCCGCGTCAAGTTCGGCCGCGCAGCACCCGACCACCCGGAGGACATGGGTCATCGGGTCGACCGCCTTGCCGCGCACCTGCGCTCGACGCCCGACGCCGAGCGCTCGATCGCGGGCCGGGTCGGTGGCGCGATGTGGCT
>DASYBY010000496.1:0-6180 GCA_036500525.1 Baekduia sp.
GCCATCGTGCGGGGTACACTGGACACGTGATCAGTCCCCGCATCGACAAGCTGCTCGACCACGTCGACTCCAACTACGCCTCGGTCCTCGTCGCCGCCAAGCGCGCGCGCCAGATCAACTCGTACTACCATAACTTGGGCGAGGGGACGTTCGACGAGTTCCCGCCGCCGATGGTCGACACCGTCAGCAAGAACTACCTCACCATCGCGCTCGAGGAAGTCGCTGCGGGCAAGATCAAGTACCAGTACCGCTAGGCCCTGATCCATGGCGCGCCTCCTGCTCGGCGTCAGTGGGGGCATCGCCGCGTACAAGGCGCTGGAGGTCGTGCGTCTGGCCACCAAGGCCGGGCACGCGGTCCGCGCCATCCAGACGCCGACCGCCCAGAAGTTCGTCGGCGCCGCCTCGTTCGCGGCCTTGACGGGCGCCCCGGTCCTCACCGGCGAGTTCGAGCGCGATCCGGCGCGCGGCGCGTTCCCCGACCAGGAGCCGCCGTCGCACGATCCGGCCAGCCACCTGGAGCTGGTGCGCAACGCCGACGCCTACCTGATCGCGCCGGCCTCGGCCAACACGATCGCCAAGCTCGCCCACGGGTTGGCCGACAACCTGCTCACCAGCGCCGCGCTGGCCGCGAGCTGCCCGGTGCTCGTCGCGCCCGCGATGAACCATCACATGTGGGAGCACCCGGCCACGCAGGCCAACCTCGCGCTGCTGCGTGCCCGCGGGGTCACGGTCATCGACCCCGGCACCGGCGCGCTGGCCACCAAGCACGAGTGGGGCACCGGCCGCCTGGCCGAGCCCGCCGAGCTGCTGGCCGCCTTCGAGGCCGCGGTGCCCAGCGGCGCCCGCCCGTGGGACGGCATGAAGGTCCTGATCACCGCCGGTGGGACGCGCGAGCCGATCGACGCCGTCCGCTACGTCGGCAACCGCTCGTCCGGGCGCATGGGCTTCGCCGTCGCCGAGGAGGCCGCGGCGCTCGGCGCCGAGGTCACGGTGATCGCCGCCAACGTCACGCTCGACCGCCATCGGAGCGTCCGCTACCTCGACGTCGAGACCGCCGCCGAGCTCGGCGCGGCCTGCGCGGCCGAGTTCCCGGAGGCCGACGTGCTGGTCATGGCCGCCGCCGTCGCCGACTTCCGGCCGGCGCAGGCGCACGCCGGCAAGGTCAAGAAGGACGGGCGCGAGGAGCTGGAGCTGGTGCTCGAACGCACCGAGGACGTCCTCTCCGGACTGGCCGCCCAGCGCCGTCCCGAGCAGACCCTCGTGGGCTTCGCCGCCGAACATGGCGCGGGCGCGCTGGCCTATGGCCGTGACAAACGGACGCGCAAGGGGTTGGATGCGGTGGTGGTCAACGACGTGTCCCAGCCGGGCATCGGGTTCGACACCACCGACAACGAGGTGACGATCGTCACCGCGGCCGGCGACGAGCACGTCCCGCGCGCCACCAAGGCGCACGTCGCCCGGGCGATCCTGGCGACCGTCGACCGCCTCCGCGCCGACCAGACCACGGCCCGGCCATGAGCACCGAAGGCCTCGACGGCTCCGAGATCGCGCGCGCCGGACTGCTCGCGCGGCGGATCGCCGAGGCCGTCCACGACGCCGTCGAGGTGCGCGACCACGTCCTGGAGTACCTGATGGTCTGCATCCTCGCCGAGGGCCACATCCTCATCGAGGACCTGCCGGGCGTCGGCAAGACGACGCTCGCCCGCGCCATTGCGCAGGTCACCGACCTCGGCTTCGCTCGCGTGCAGTGCACGGCCGACCTGCTGCCGTCCGACGTCGTCGGCACCAACGTCTTCAACCAGCGCGAGGACCGCTTCGAGTTCCGGCCCGGCCCGGTCTTCGCCAACGTCGTCCTCGTTGACGAGATCAACCGCGCCTCGCCCAAGACGCAGTCGGGCCTGCTGGAGTGCATGCAGGAGCGGCGGGTCACCGTCGACGTCCACTCGCACGAGCTGGCCCGGCCGTTCGTCGTGCTCGCCACGCAGAACCCGGTCGAGTTCGAGGGGACCTATCCGCTGCCCGAGGCGCAGGTCGACCGCTTCATGGCGCGCCTGTCGCTCGGCTACCCGACGCCGGCGGCCGAGGTCGACATGCTCCGCGCCCACGAGTCGGGCGATCGCGTCGAGCGGATGGAGCCGGTGGCGACCGCCGCCGACGTCGTCGAGGCGATCGACACCGCCATGCGCGTGCAGGCCTCCGACCGGCTGCGCGCCTACATCGTCGCGCTGCTGCAGCGCACCCGCGACGACGGCCGCACCGAGCTGGGCGCCAGCCCGCGCGCCGGCCTGATGCTGCTGCGCGCCGCCAAGGCGCGCGCGCTGCTGCAGGGGCGCGACCACGCGCTCCCCGACGACGTGCAGGCGCTCGCGCGCGTCGTGCTCTCGCACCGCATCGTGCTGGCGCCCGAGGCGCTGAACGTCAGCGGCGAGCAGATCGTCTCCGACGCGCTGGCGGCGACGCCCGCGCTGTAGAGGTCGCGCCGTGGAGGAGACCGCCCGTCCGCTCCTCCGCACCGCCGCCTTCGGCGTGCTGCTCGTCGTCGTGGCCGGGCTGCTGGACGCCGCACCGCTGTACGTTCCGGGCGTCGCGCTGGTCGTCATCGCGGCCGCCGCGGCGGTCTGGGTGCTCGTCGGCGTGCGCGGCATCCACATGCAGCGGTCGGTCGGCGCGACGCGGGCGGTCGAGGGCGATCCGGTCCCGGTCGAGATCCGCGTCACGTCGCGGCGCCCGCTGCCGACCGGCGGCGTGCTCGACGCGCTGCTGCCGGCGCCCGCGCCGCTGGCCACGGGCCGGCGCCTGACCCGCGTGCTGATCGACGTGCGCTTCGAGCGCCGTGGGCGCAAGGCGCTGGCGCCGCCGCGCGTCGCGGTGCGCGATCCGCTCGGCCTCATGACGAGGCTGGCCCGCGGCCCGGCGGGCGAGACCCACGAAGTGCTGGTCCTTCCGCGGGTCGAGGCGGTGCGCGCGACGGGCGCCGGGGGAGAGGCGACCGGCGTCGCGCGGCTCGGCCGGCGCTCCTCGGTCGCCGCCGAGATCGAGCTCGACGGCCTGCGCCAGTACCGGCCGGGCACGTCGGCCTCGCGCATCTTCTGGCCGTCGCTGGCCCGTCGCGGCGAGCTGCTGGAGCGCCGGCTGCGCGCCGACAGCGACACGCGTCCCGTCCTCGTCCTGGACCCGCGCGGCGCCGCGGCCGAGGAGGATCTCGACGCCGCGGTGCGCGCCACCGCGTCGCTGGCCGTGCACCTTGCGCGGGGCGGCGGCTGCGCGCTGCTGATCCCGGGCGACCGCCGCCCGGTCACGCTGGACCCGGGCCTCGTCGGCTGGCCCAACGTGCACGCCCGCCTCGCGCTGGTCGACGGCGACACGCCGCCGTCGCTGGCGGGCGTCGCGGCCCGGCGCGGGCCGATCCTCTACGTCGCGGCCCGCCGGCTGAGCCGGCCGCCGCGCGCGCTGGCCCACGCGCCCGGCGGCGGGCGCCTCCTCGTGGTGCCGGGCGTGCTCAGCGGCCGCCACGCCAGCTTCACGGTCGCCGGCTGCTCGGGCTATGAGCTGTCGGAGGCGCGGCCGGGCGCGTCGCGGGAGGCGGTCGCGTGACCGCGCTGCCCGGTGCCGCCCGGCGCACGGCGCCGCCGGTCTCCGACGGCGACGGGCGCCGCGTGCGGTCCGCGGTCCCCGCCGCCGTCGGCTCACCCGCCTGGATCGCGCGCCTGGCGGCGACCGCCGCGCTGGCCCTCGACGGGGCGCTGCACTGGGGCGGGATCGTGCGCCCCGGCGCGCCCGGCGCGCTGCTGGGGACGTTCGTGGTCGCGATGGCCGCAGCGCTGGTGCTGCCCTCGGCCCTCGCGGTCGCCGGCCGCGCCGCGCGGACCGCCGCGGTCGCCGGCCTGCTGCTCGTCGCGCTCGCGCTGATCCTGGCGATCGCGGGCGTCCCGGTCGCCGCGCTGCGCCCCGACCGCTGGGACACGCTCACCGCCAACCTCGCCAACGGCATCGGCACGCTGCCGGCGCTGCGGATGCCCTACCGCGGCGTCGATCCGTGGGTCCGCGCCGTCCTGCTCAGCGGTGGCGGTCTGCTCGTGCTCCTCGGCGCGGCGCTCGCGCTCGCACCGCGCCCGCGCGTCTACGGCGCCGCGCTCGTCCTCGGCGTCCTCTACGTCGTGCCGATCGTCGAGCACGCGCCGGACCATCCGTACCTCGACGGCGCGCTCTTCGCGCTGCTGCTCGGCGTGCTGCTGTGGGCCGATCGCCTGAACCGGCGCGAGGCGCCGGTGGCCGCGGCGATCGCCGTCGTCGCCGTGCTGGCCGCGGCGCTGGTCGCCCCGCACGTCGACTCCGGCAAGCCGTGGGTCGACTACGAGGCGCTGGCCGAGTCGCTGCAGTCGGGCAAGAGCACCACCTTCACCTGGAACCACGACTACGCGCCGCTGACCTGGCCGCGGGACGGGCTGGAGCTGGCGCGCGTGCGCACGCGCGGCGACCTCTACCTCAAGACCGCCGACCTGGAGACCTTCGGCGGCGGCGCCTGGAAGCAGAGCCGCGCGGCGCTCGGCGGGCGCAGCGACGACACCGAGTTCGCGCCCGGCCATCCCGACTGGATGCAGACGATCCACGTCACGATCAAGGGGCTGCGCACCGAACAGTTCCTGGGCGCGGGCACGACGATGCTCGTCTCGCACTCGACCAAGGCCGTGCAGGAGGCGACGCCCGGGACGTTCCAGGCCTCCGACAAGCCGCTGCGCCGCAACGACTCCTACGACGCGCTGGTCTACGTGCCCAAGCCCGGCACGGTGGCGATGCACCGCGCCGGCTTCGACTACCCCAACTACGTCATGCGCGACCTGGCGCTCGATTTCCCGCAGGGCTCGCCCGGCGGCGCCGGCCCGGTCGAGGTCGACTTCCCGGCCTGGGGCGCCGACCTCACGCCGATGGTCCGCAGCTACCGGGGCTACCCGTTCCTGAGCCTCGACGAGGCGCTGGACGCCTCGGGCTACCGGCGCGACTACGAGCTCGCCCAGCAGCTGCGCAACGGGTCGGCCGACCCCTATGACTTCGTGCTCAACACGATGGCGCGCGTCAACCGCGACGCGCGCTACACGGAGTCCCCGCCGCCGCCCGGCAAGCTGCCGCCGCTCGACGCGTTCCTCTTCCGCGACCACGCCGGGTACTGCCAGCACTTCGCCGGCGCCACCGCGCTGCTGCTGCGGATGGGCGGGGTGCCCGCGCGCGTGGTCGCCGGGTTCGCGCCCGGCTCGCGCGACGGCAAGGACCACATCGTCCGCGACCTCGACGCCCACAGCTGGGTCGAGGTCTACTTCCCGCACATCGGCTGGGTCACCTTCGACCCGACGCCGGGCGACTCGCCGGCGCGCGGCCAGCAGACCGACCTGCAGACCGCGAGCATCCCGGCCAGCACCACGTCGCGGTCCTCGACGCCCACGCGCGACCGCCCGGCCCGCCCGGCGGCGGATGGCGCCACGGTCGTCAACCCCGGCGACGACAGCGACCTCGCGCTCCCGCTGACCCTCGGCGGCCTGGCCCTCGCGCTGGTCGGCAGCGGCTCGCTCCTCGCGATCCGGCGCCGCCGGCGCCTGGAGCGCAGCGGCGATCCGGAGGTGGAGGAGCTGCGGCTCGCGCTCGTGCGCTGCGGCCGCCCGCCCGCGCCCGACATGACGCTGGCCCACCTGGAGCACCTGCTCGACGGCAGCGAGGACGCGCTCGGCTACCTGCGCGCGCTGCGGCTGCGGCGCTACGGCCGCGGCGGTCCGCCGCCGACGGCCGCGCAGCGCCGCGCCCTGCGCCACGAGCTCGGCGTGGGGCTCGGGCTGCGCGGCTGGCTGCGCTCGGTCTGGGCGCTGCCGCCGCACCCGCGGGAGCTGCTGGCCGCCCTCAAGCCCCGCCGACGCCGGTCCTACACTGCCTGAATCATGGATCAGTCAGGCGCCTACGAGCTGTTTCGTCAGGGCACCGAGCTCCTCGAGAGCGGTGACTACCACGCCGCCACCGTCCCGCTGAGTCGCGCGCGGGAGCTCGCCCCCGACAAGGATTCCGTCCGCGAGGCCTACGGCCGCGCCCTCTTCCGTGCCCAGCGCTTCAGCGAGGCCGCCGCGGAGTTCGAGGCCGTCGTCGAGCACGCGCCCACCAACGACTACGCGCTCTTCTGCCTCGGCCGCGCGCTGCAGC
>DASYBY010000497.1:0-7023 GCA_036500525.1 Baekduia sp.
GCCCGCGCCAACAGCGCCCCGCACGCCCACCGCCAGCACGCGCGCGCCGTCAACGAGCACGTCACCGGCGACGAGCTCGCCGTCGACGAGGGCGGCGCGGACCCCGAGCGCGGCGGGGCCGGAGGAGCGGTGCGGAGAGCCTGACATGTGGTCTAGACCACTCTACTCCCCGCCACCCGCTCCAGGGGTACTAGTCGCTGAACGTCAGCGACTCGATGCGCACGTCCTCGGTGGGCTTGTCGCGCGCGTCGGTCGGCTTGGCCTCGATCTTGTCGACGACGTCCAGGCCCTCGGTGATCTGGCCGAAGACGGTGTGCTTGCCGTCGAGCCAGGAGGCCTCGGGCACCGTCACGAGGAAGAACTGCGAGCCGTTGGTGTTCGGGCCGGCGTTGGCCATCGCCAGCGCGCCGCGAACGATCTTGTGATCGTTGAACTCGTCCTCGAACGTGTAGCCGGGACCGCCGGTGCCGGTGCCCTGCGGGCACCCGCCCTGGATCATGAAGTCCTTGATCACACGGTGGAAGATCAGCCCGTCGTAGAAGCCGTCGTTGGCCAGCTTCTTGAAGTTCTCGACGGTCTTGGGGGCGTCTGCGTCGAAGAGCTCGATCGTGATCGGGCCCTCGCTGGTGGTCATCGTGGCCTTGGACATGCGGGGACCTCCGTGGGGTCGGTTGGGGTCGTACGAAGGGAGTGTCGCGCAGCCGGCGCTAGCCGAGCAGCTTGAGCTCGGACACGCGGACGGTGAGACCGTCTGTGGGCGGCGCGGTGAACCAGAGCAGCACGTGGCGGTACTTCGTCGTGCCGCTGCCGAGGGAGATGATCTGCTTGTTGCCGGCACCCGTGCCGACGTCCTCGACGTCCTTGAGGTGCGCCCAGCGCGTGTCGAGCACGTCGGGCGGCAGCTCGTCGGAGTCGGTCGCGTAGACCTCGAGCTTGAAGCCCGGCGTCTTGGTCGACAGGTCGACCTCGCGGATGCCCTGCAGCTTGCCGAGGTCGACCGTCAGGCCGGCGCCGATCGTGCCGCTGCCGGGCGCGACCGTGATCGGGTACGAGGTGCCCGGGTCGGCGTCGAGCGCCTTGGTCAGGTCGCCGCCGGTCGCGATGTTGCGCGTGTACGGGTCGTAGAGCGTGAGCGCGGCGTCGTCGACCTTGATCGGCACCGGTGCGGTATCGGTCGCCGTGGTCGACGTGCGCGGGTTGGCCTTCGAGCTGCCGGAGTGGTCCTTGGGCGTCGTGGTCGACGAGCCCGTCGACGTCCCGGTCGACGTCGAGGGCGTCGGCGTCGGGATCGGCGTCGGCGAAGGCGTCGGGACGGCCGGCACCTTCGGCGTGCTGCTCGTGTCGGGCACCGGCGGCGGCGTGGTGTCCGACGGCGTCGCGCTGGACGGCTCGGTCGGGACCACCGTGCTCGGGTCGACCGGCGCGGGCGCCGGGACGGCCGTGTCGGGCGCGGGGACGCCGGAGGTGACCTGCGCCAGCTCCGTGGGCGTGGAGCCGGGCCCGGTGGACCCGGTCTGCAGCGCGGCGTAGGACGCGGCGACCGCGCCCCCGACCAGCACCGTCGTCAGGGCGAAGACCGTCGCCACGGCGCGCTTGCCGGGCAGCTTGGAGAGCCGCCCGGGCTGGGCCTGCCCGCAGTGCAGGCACCAGTCCTGGCCGTCGGCGAGCTCCGCCGAGCACTGGGGGCACGCGCGGACGGCGGGCGGCGCCTCGGGGGGCGTCGCCTCGCCGGACTCGCCGGCCTGGGCCTCAGGATCTTGGTGCAGCAGCGTCATGAACAGTTCCTCACCATACCCAGAACGCCATTCGCGACGCCATGGTTGCGCTCCTGCCTCAAGAAGATCGGCTTACGCCCGCGCCAGCTCGACGCGCAGCTTGCGCCCGCCGAGCTCGCTGCCGTCGATCGCCTCGATGATCCTGGCGGCCTCGCTGTCGGGCACCGAGAAGAGCGTGAAGCGCTCCAGCACGCGCACGTCGCGGATCGCCTCGCCGTCGACGCCGGCGGCGCTGGTCACCGCGTGGATGACGTCGGCGACCTCCAGGCCGTCGGCGCGGCCGGCGGCGGCCAGCACGCGGCGGTACTCCTCGTCGCCGTTGCGCGAGATCTGCGGCTTGGTGTGGCGCTTGGGCGGCTCGACGACCTTGGCCGCGGTCGTCTTCGCGCCCGGCGCCCACTCGGTCAGCTTCATGCCGACGTGCGCCTCGATCGCCGCGAGCTCCTTCTGCTGCTTGGGCTCGACGAACGTGATGGCCCGGCCGGAGCGCCCGACGCGGCCGGTGCGGCCGATGCGGTGCACGTAGGTGTCGGGCGAGGTCGGCACGTCGAAGTTGACGACGTGGGTGACCGTCGAGATGTCGAGGCCACGGGCCGCGACGTCGGTCGCCACGAGGATCGGCACGCGGCCGCCCTTGAAGGACAGCATCACGCCGTCGCGCTGACCCTGGCTCATGTCGCCGTGCAGGGCCTTGACGTTCATGCCCTTGTCGCGCAGCTTCTTGTAGAGCTGGTCGGCGCGGATCTTCGTGCGGGTGAAGACGATCGCCTGGTCGGGCTTCTCGGTGGCCAGCACCTCGACGAGCGCCTCGGGCTTGTCGGCCGTCTTGACCTCGTGGCGGAACTGCTCGACGGTGTCGACCGTCAGGTTGGCCGACTTCACCTTCACCGTGTGCGGGTGGTAGAGGTAGCGATCGGCCAGCTCGCGGATCGGCGGCGGCATCGTCGCGCTGAACAGCGCGGTCTGGCGGCCGTTGGGGCAGAGCTTGAGGATCTTCTCGACGTCCTCGAGGAAGCCGAGGTCGAGCATCTCGTCGGCCTCGTCGAGGACGACGAAGCGGCAGTCGCTGAGGTGCAGCGACGCGCGGGAGAGGAGGTCGAGGACGCGGCCGACGGTGCCGACGACGACGTGCCCGCCGGCGCGGAGCTGCGCCTGCTGGCTGCGGATCGGTGCGCCGCCGAAGACGGCGACGACGTCGATGCCCTTGCGCGCGCCGTAGGTGCGCAGCGCCTGGGTGACCTGGATGCACAGCTCGCGCGTCGGGGTCAGGACGAGGGCCTGGACCTCTCCGACGGACGGGTCGACGTGCTCGACGATCGGGAGTCCGAAGGCGGCGGTCTTGCCGGATCCGGTCTGCGCCTGCCCGATGATGTCCTCGCCCTGGAGGAGGATCGGGATGGCCTGTTCCTGGATGGCGCTCGGCTGTTCGTAGCCGACATCCTGCAGGGCGTGGAGGGTCGGCTCGCTGAGGCCGAGATCCGCGAAGGCGGTCATGTGTTCTCAGAGGTTAGTGCCTAGCGTGCCGGATCCAGCAGGAGCTTCCCGCGCGTCCGCCGCGCCACGAGGTCCTCCTGGGCGCGCCGCGCCTCGCTCAACCCGTAGGTCTCGCCCACCACGGCTCGGACCTCGCCCGCGGCGGCCAGCGCGAACAGCTCGGCCAGCGGCGTCGCGAGGTGCTCGGCGCGCTCCAGGTAGTGGAAGAGCCAGAAGCCGACGATCGACTGCGAGCGCTTCAGCAGCCGCCCGGTGCGGACCTCGTTCTGCTCGCGCGACGAGATGCCGTAGACGACCAGGCGCCCCATGTCGGCCATGGCGCGCAGGGCGACGTCGAAGATCGGGCCGCCGGCCATCTCCAGCACGACGTCGACCTCGCGCCCCTCGTTGGCCTCCAGCAGCCGCTCGCGCAGCCCCTCGGGATCGCCGTCGATCGCCGCGTCGGCGCCCAGCTCCAGGCAGAGCGCGCGCTTCTCCTCTGACGACGCCGTGGCGATCACGCGCCCCGCCCCCATCGGCCGCGCGAGCTGCACCGCCAGCGAGCCGACCCCGCCCGCGCCCGAGACGACGAGGACCGACTCGCCCGCCGCGATCCGCGCGCAGGTCCGGTAGAGGTGCCACGCCGTCAGCCCCTGCAGCAGCAGCGCCAGCGCGGTGCCGTCGTCCAGGCCTTCGGGCATCGCGAAGACGCGATCGGCGGGCGCGACGGCGTACTCCGCGTAGCCGCCGTGGCCGCACATCGCCACGACGCGCTCGCCGGTGTCCTCGCGCACGCCCGCGACCTCGGAGCCTGGCGTGAGCGGCAGCGACTGCCGGGCGACGTACTGGTCCTCGCGCTGGTGCGTGTCGGCGAAGTTCATGCCGGCGCGCGTCACGCGCACGAGCACCTCGCCCTCGCCGGGCTCCGGGATCGGCACGTCGACGAGCTCCAGGACCTCGGGGCCGCCGAACTCCACCTGCTGGATCGCACGCATCGCGCGGCAACATACCCGCGCTTCTCTCTAACCTCCCGCGCCGATATGAGCCTCACAGTCGTCGGATCGATCGCCTATGACGCCGTCAAGACCCCCGCGGGGGAGCGCGAGCGCATGCTCGGCGGCGCGGCCACCCACTTCGCCCTCGCGGCCTCGTTCTTCGCGGAGGTGCGCCCCGTTGGCCCCGTCGGCGACGACTTCGACGAGGACTCCTGGCGCATCCTGCGCACGCGCGGCACGGTGACCGACGACGTCGAGCACGTCGCCGGCGGCAAGACGTTCTTCTGGAAGGGCGTCTACTCGGCCAACCTCAACGAGCGCGAGACGCTGGTCACCGACCTCAACGTCTTCGAGTCCTTCGAGCCCAAGCTCTCGCAGGCCTCGCAGGACGCCGACGTCCTGTTCCTCGCGAACATCCAGCCCGACCTCCAGCTCGCCGTCCGCGAGCAGTGCGCCAACGCGCGCTTCGTCGCGATGGACTCCATGAACCTGTGGATCGACATCGCCAACGCGTCGCTGCGCAAGGTCATCGGCACCGTCGACTGCCTGATCCTCAACGACGAGGAGCTCGAGCAGCTGACCGAGAAGCCCACGACGCTGCAGGCCGCCCAGGAGATCCTGACCTGGGGCCCGAAGGCCGTCGTCGCCAAGCTCGGCAAGTACGGCGCGGCGCTCTACACCGCCGACGGCTTCTTCGCGCTGCCCGCCTACCCGCTGGCCGCGGTCGCCGACCCGACCGGCGCGGGCGACAGCTTCGCCGGCGGCTTCGTCGGCTACGTGGCCGCGCACCCCGACGAGGAGATCGGCCACGACCTGCTCGTGCGCGCCATGGCCTACGGCACGGCGCTGGCCTCCTACAACGTCGAGGAGTTCGGGACCGATCGCGTCGAGCGGCTCACCGCCGACGAGATCCAAGGGCGCGTCGCCGACCTCTCGCGCATGACGGCCTTCTCGGTCGACCCGGTCGCGCTGCGGGCGTAGCCGGGCGGGCGCGGGGAGGGGCGCGGCGGGGCCGATCGCGACATCGGCCATCCGTCCAGAAAGTGGGGCGAGAGGCGAGCAGTCGCAGTGAGGAAGCCGATCCGACGAGGGTCCGCAAGGCCGGTCACGGCAGCGGAGTTCCCCCGTAGAAGGCCCCTCGCATGCTCGCCGTTCCCCGCGCGCTCGTCCCGCTCACCACGCTCATCCTCGCCGCGCTCGCCGTGGCACCGATTTCAGGTGCTTCAGCCGCGGGGACCCGCTCCCCGATCGCCGCCGCCGACGGCCTCAGCGCCCGCGCCGACCACGCCGCCGCCGCGCCCGGCGCGCCCAGGGCGCACGCCACGCAGGTCCTGAGCACCGACCCGCGCCTCGACGAGCAGTGGGAGCTGGACGGCGACGACGCGATGGGCGCCGCCAGCGCCTGGCGCCAGACCACCGGCGGCAACATCACGGTGGCGATCGTCGACTCCGGGATCGACCTGACGCATCCCGACCTGGCCCCCAACCTCTGGACCAACCCGGGCGAGATCCCCGGCAACGGCATCGACGACGACGGCAACGGCTACGTCGACGACGTCCACGGCGTCGACCTCGTCGACCACGACGGCGACCCGCAGGACGCCAACGGCCACGGCACCCACGTCGCGGGCATCGTCGGCGCCCGCGGCGGCAACGGCGTCGGCGGCGCCGGCCTCGCCTGGAACGTCCGGCTCATGGCCGTGCGCGTCCTCGACGCCAACGCCGCCGGGACGACGACCACGGTCGCCCAGGGCATCCACTACGCCGTCGACAACGGCGCGCGCATCGTCAACCTCAGCCTCGCCGGACCGACGGCGACGCCGGAGCTCGAAGAGGCCGTGCAGTACGCCCAGGCGCACGGCGTCCTGATCGTCGTCGCCGCCGGCAACGACGGCGCCGACCTCGCGACCGCCCCGACCTACCCGGCCGCCTACGGCGAGACCAACGTCATCGGCGTCGCGGCGACCACGCAGTCCGGCGAGCTGGCCGCGATCTCCGACCGCGGCTCGGGCGCCGACATCGCCGCCCCGGGCGAGCAGATCCTCTCCACCGCGCTGGGCGGCGGCTACGAGTGGCGCACCGGCACGTCGATGGCCGCCCCGCAGGTCACGGCCGCGCTGGTCCTGCTGGCCGCCAAGCGGCCCGACCTCAGCGCCGACGCGCTGCGCACCACGCTGCTGGCCCACACGCGCCACACCGGCCTCGACGTCGAGAGCGGCGGCCTGGACGTCGCCGCGGCGCTGCGCTCGGTCATCGCGCCGTCGGCCTGGAAGAACGCCCCGGCGACCAAGCACGCCGTCAGCGCCAAGGCCCGCAAGGCCGCCGCCCGCAAGGCCCGCGCCAGGAAGGCCCGGGCGCGCGCCGCGGCCCGCCGCGCGCACGGCCACGCCGCCCGCCGCTGAGCCCCCGCGGGTCCGCCCGCGCACCCGCGCCGACATTTCCGCCCGCTGAGGCGGCCACACGGGTAGCCTTCGCAGGCGATGACCTGGGGCTTCATCTGGCTGATGCTGGTGCTCAAGATCCCGATCGCCGGCCTGCTCTGGATCGTTTGGTGGGCGGTGCATCAGGAGGAGGAGCCGGACACCGACGGAGCCGGCGGCGACGGCGGCAGCAAGGTCCGCCCGCATCCGCACCGTCCTGCGCCCAAGGGCCCGACGCCGTTCCCGCGCCACCGCGGCCCGCACGGCGCGCCGATCCCCGCCTCGCCGGCGCGGATCCGCACCACGGTCGTCCGCTCGCGCGAGCACAAGCACACCTGACGCCGGGCGTCGCCCGCGCGT
>DASYBY010000498.1:0-2544 GCA_036500525.1 Baekduia sp.
CCCCAGCGCGCCGCGGCGCGCTCCTACCTCAAGGGCATCGGCTACGGGGACGACGACCTCGCCAAGCCGATCATCGGCGTAGCGAACACGTGGATCGAGACGATGCCGTGCAACTTCCACCTGCGCGCGCTGGCCAAGCACGTCAAGGACGGCATCCGTGCCGCCGGCGGCACGCCGATGGAGCTCAACACGGTGGCGATCTCCGACGGCATCACGATGGGTACGAGCGGGATGAAGACGAGCCTCGTCTCCCGCGAGGTCATCGCCGACTCGATCGAGCTCGTCGCCCGCGGCCACCTCTTCGACGGCGTCATCGCGCTGAGCGGCTGTGACAAGACGATCCCCGGCACGGTGATGGCCCTCGCGCGCCTCGACCTGCCGAGCCTGATGCTCTACGGCGGCTCGATCCGCCCGGGCACCTTCGAGGGCCGCGAGGTCACGATCATGGACGTCTTCGAGGCCGTCGGCGCGCACTCCGCCGGCAAGATCACCGACGAGCAGCTCCACGCCCTGGAGGGCGAGGCGAGCCCCGGCGCCGGCGCCTGCGGCGGCCAGTTCACCGCCAACACCATGGCCATGGCCTTCGAGGTCATGGGCATCAGCCCCGCCGGATCGGCGATGGTCCCGGCCGAGCACAAGGCCAAGCACGAGGTCGCCTTCGAGGCCGGCAAGCTCATGGTCGAGCTGCTCAAGAGCGGCGTCACGGCGCGGCAGATCATCACCAAGGACTCGATCGAGAACGCCATCGCGGCGATCGCCACCAGCGGCGGCTCCACCAACGGCGTGCTGCACCTGCTGGCCGTCGCCAAGGAGGCCGGGATCGAGCTGTCGATCGACGACTTCGACCGCATCAGCGACAGCACGCCGCTGACCTGCGACCTCAAGCCCGGCGGCCGCTACAACGCCGTCGACCTGTTCGCGGCGGGTGGCGTCCCGCTCGTCATCCAGCGCCTGAAGGAGATGGGCCGCCTGCACGAGTCGGCGATCACCGTCACGGGCCAGACGATCGGCGAGATCGGCGACACCGCCGTCGAGACCGAGGGCCAGGACGTCGTGCGCTCGCTCGACAACCCGATCAAGCCCAACGGCGGCCTGGCGATCCTGCGCGGCAACCTCGCGCCCGACGGCTGCGTCGTCAAGCTCGCCGGCCACGAGCGCCGCTACCACCAAGGCCCGGCGCGCGTCTTCGACGGCGAGGAGGCCGCGATGAAGCTCGTGCTGGCCGGCGGCATCAACCAGGGCGACGTCCTGATCATCCGCAACGAGGGGCCCGTCGGCGGCCCCGGCATGCGCGAGATGCTGGCCGTGACCGCGGCGCTCAACGGCGCCGGCCTGGGCGAGCACGTCGCGCTGCTGACCGACGGCCGCTTCTCCGGCGCCACGCACGGCTTCATGGGCGGCCACGTCGCTCCCGAGGCGGCGCGCGGCGGCCCGATCGCGGCCGTCGCCGAGGGCGACACCATCACGATCGACGTGGACAAGAAGCGCATCGACGTCGATCTCAGCGACGAGGAGATCGCCCGGCGCGTCGAGGCCTACGAGCCGCCGGTCTCCCCGGACGCCACCGGCGTCCTGCGCAAGTACGCGCTGTTGGTCTCCAGCGCCAGCGAGGGCGCGGTCACCACCGGCTGAGCGAGGACCACGGGCCGGCGCCCCGGCACGGCGGGCGCCCCCGGCACCCGCCGCCCCGGCGTCGGCCCGCTACTCCTCCAGGAACTCCGCCACCAGCGCGTTGAACGCGTCGGGGCGCTCCATCATCGAGACATGGCCCGTGTCGGCGTAGACCACGACGCGCGCATCGGCGATCAGCCGGCCGAACTCCCAGGCGTCGCGCACCGGCACGAGCGGGTCCTTCTCGCCCCAGACCACGAGCGTCGGCGCGGCGATCGCGCCGAGGCGGTCGCGGATCGGGTAGCTGGTGAGGGCGTCGACCGCGTCGACGAACCCCGGCGCGCCCGACCCCCGCAGCTGCTCGGAGACCAGCGCGCCCGGCAGGCGCTCCGGATGCGCGGCGACGACCGCCATCATCGCGATGCGCGTCCGCCGGCGCGCGGCCAGCGTGTCGGACTTCGACGCCAACCAGCCCGTGCCCAGCGCGATGACGTTGCGGGCCACCCGCAGCGCGGGCACCGCGAGCCGCAGGCGCTGGTGCTCGATCGTCAGTCCCGCGGCCGACACGAGCACGAGCTTCTGCACCCACGTGCCGAACTGGATCGCGATCTCCGCGCCCACGAACCCGCCCATCGAGTTGCCGACCACCACCGCGCGCGACACGCCCAACCCGCGCAGCAACTCGTCCACCGCCGCGGCGTAGCCCGCGATCGAGATCTTCTCCGCCGGCATTGGCGATGCCCCGAAGCCGGGCAGGTCCATCGCGATGCAGCGATGCGTCCGCGCGAAGTGCGGCAGGTTCTCCAGCCAGTTCTGCCACGAGCCCGTCAGCCCGTGGATCCAGACGATCGTCCCGGCCGGGTCCTCGGGGCCGAGGTCGATCACGTTCATCGGCCGCCCGGCGACCGTCACCCAGCGCTGATGCGCGCGCCA
>DASYBY010000499.1:0-5782 GCA_036500525.1 Baekduia sp.
GGTCAACGCGCTGCTCGACCCGGTGCGCGAGCGCTACACCGCGCTGCGGGCCGACGAGGCCGCGCTGGAGGCGATCTTCGCCGCGGGCGCCGCCAAGGCCCGCGCGCTCGCCGGACCGGTGCTGGTCGACGTGCGCCAGGCCATGGGCATCGGGCCCCGCTCCTGACCGCCGAATCCGCGGACGTTGCGGGGATTGCGGGTCCCGCCGTCGGGACCGGCCGCTACGGTCTGGCGCAATGAGCACCCTGGTCGCCGAGCTCGAGCTCGACCTCGAGGTCTTCACCGGACCGTTCGACCTCCTGCTGACGCTCGTCCTCAAGGAGGAGGTCGACCTGTTGGAGGTGGAGCTGGCCGACGTCGTCCTCTCCTACATCGACGTCCTGGAGTCCCGCGGCGAGCTGGACCTGGAGGTCGCGACCGAGTTCCTCGTGCTCATCGCGGCGCTGCTCGAGCTGAAGTCGCGGCTCATGCTGCCGCGCGAGGACGAGGAGCTGCTGGACTTCGAGCCCGACGTCGCGGCCGAGGAGCTGCTGCAGCGCATGCTCGAGGCCAAGCGCTACCGGTCGGCCGCGACGCACCTGATCGAGGCGCTGATGGGCGAGCAGGGGGTGCGCTTCCGCAGCGCGCCGCTGCCCGCCGCGCTGCGGAGGACCGACGTCGCCGACCTCGACGCCGTCTACAAGCCCGCCCGCCTCGGCCGCGCGATCGGCGGGCTGCTGGCGATGCCGCCCAAGGTCGACATCCGCCACCTGACGATCCCGCGCGTCAGCGTCGCCGACCGCCTGTCGCACCTGCGCCGCCTGCTGCGCTCCGCGGGCCGCACGACCTTCGAGGACGCCGTCGCCGGCGCCGATCGCGTGACGGTGTGCGTGACGCTGTTCGCGCTGCTGGAGCTGTACAAGCAGGGCGAGGCGACCTGGCAGCAGGAAGAGCCGTTCGGCGAGATCGAGATCGTGTCGCCGGCGGCCGCCGCTGCCGCCCGGCCGCCGGCCGCCGCCGCCGCGGTCGCGTGAGCGATCTCGCGCGTACCGTCGAGGCGCTGCTCTTCCTCTCGGCCGAGCCGGTCACCGAGAGCGAGCTGCTGAGCGCGTGCGAGTGCGAGGAGGAGGCGCTGGCCGAGGCGCTCGTCGAGCTCGGCGAGGCCTTCGCGCCCGGGCAGCGCGGCCTGGAGCTGCGCGAGCTGGCGGGCGGCTGGACCCTGGCGACCGCCGCCGACACCGAGCCCGCCGCGCGACGCCTGCTCTCCAAGCCGCGCACGCCGCCGCTGTCGCCGGCCCAGGCCGAGACCCTCGCGATCGTCGCCTATCTGCAGCCGGTCTCTCGCCCCGAGATCACCCGGATCCGCGGCGTCAGCGCCGACTCCGCGGCCGGCACGCTGCTGGAGCGCGGGCTGATCGAGGAGTCGGGTCGGTCTCCGTTCGGCGCGGTCCTGTACCGGACGACCCCGCTCTTCCTGAAGCTCTTCGGCATGGTCTCGCTCGACGACCTGCCCGACGTCGAGGAGTGGGACCCGACGCCCGAAGAGGAAGCCGACCTCCGCGACCGCCTGCTGCGCGCCGGCGAGGCGCGAGCCGGTGCGACGCCGGCGACGGAGGGCGGGCCGGCGGAGGGCGGCGAGGGCGAGGACGGGCCGTCCGAGGCGCCGGAGGAGTTGTCGGAGGAGCGCGCGGGCGAGGGCGTCGCCGACGATGACGCCGACGCCGAGGTCGAGCCGCCGGCCGACGACACCTGGCCGCCGGCGGCCCCGCAGGACTAGCGGTCAGGCGGTCGACGGCCCGGCGGTCTTCGGCTAGCCTCGCGTCGTGCGACCGACAGCCTGCGTCGCTGGGTCCGCCCGACGTACGGGTACCGGCCCCGGCGCGGTCGCAGGGGAGCGGGCGTGAGGAGCGGGATCATGCTCCGCACGGTCCTCGCGAGCAGTGTGCTCGCGATCCTCCTCAGCGCCGCCTTCGCGGTCTTGTTCGTCTCGATCGCCAACATGCGCGACGCGGCCGGCCTCGCGCGCCACAGCCAGACCGTGCTCTCGGTCGCCAACCGGCTCGAGCGCCTCGTGGTCGACCTCGAGACGGGCGAGCGCGGGTTCTTGATCACCGGCGACGAGCGCCTGCTCGCACCGTGGGAGGCCGCCCGGCGCGCGATCCCGGGCGTGAGCGCGGAGCTGCTGGCGCTCACCCGGGTCCCGGCCCAGCATCGGCGGGCGCGACGGATCGAGGCGGCCGTCGGCTCCTATGTCCGCGACTACTCCGTGCCGTTGGTGCGTGCCGAGCGGCGCGACCGGACCGCCGTGCGCGGTGCAGCCGTGATCGAGGGCAAGCGCCGCATCGACACGATCCGCGCGGACTTCAACAGCCTCGTCGCCGCCGAGCGGGGGCTGGCCGAGTCGCGCCAGGACCGGGCGGTGACGAGCGCGCGCCGCGCCACCATCGCGGCGGTGGTCGGCCTCGGGGGATCGGTCCTCTTCGTCGCGCTCTTCGTCGCCTACCTCGCCCGCATGATCCTCCGGCCCGTGCGCCGCGCCGCGGGCATGGCCGATCGGCTGGCGCACGGGGACCTCACCGTGCACATGCCCGAGACCGGACCGGGCGAGATCGGCGAGCTCGAGCGCTCGTTCAACACCATGACGCGCTCGCTGCGCGAGAGCCGTGCGGAGCTGACCGCGTCGCGGGCCCGGGTCGTGGCGGCCGCCGACGAGACGCGCCGGCGCATCGAGCGCGACCTGCACGACGGCACGCAGCAGCGGCTGGTCGCTGCCGCGCTGGCCCTGCGCGGCGCCGAGGCGGCGGTGCCCCCGGAGCTGGGCGAGCTGCGCGATCGGCTGGACCAGGCGGCGCAGCGGATCTCCGGCGCCGTCGACGAGCTGCAGGAGATCTCGCGGGGCATCCATCCGGCGATCCTCTCCCGCGGCGGCCTGAAGCCGGCGCTGAGGAACCTGGCGCGCCGCTCGGGGATCCCGGTCGAGCTGGAGGTGGACACCGTGCGGCGGCTGCCCGCGCCGGTCGAGGTCGCGGCGTACTACGTGGTGTCCGAGGCGCTGACCAACGCCGCGAAGTACGCGCAGGCGTCGATCGTGCAGGTCGGGGGGGAGGCCGACGACGCCGCTCTGCGGCTGGCGATCCGTGACGACGGCGTCGGCGGAGCGGATCCAAGCCGGGGGTCGGGGCTCGTGGGCCTCCGAGACCGGGTCGAGGCGCTCGGCGGGCAGCTGGACGTCGAGAGCCCCGTGGGCGAAGGGACTGCGCTCCGCGTCGTGATCCCCGTCGCCGCGCCCTCAGCCGCCGCGTGATCGCAGCAGCGCCGCGGCCTCGGCGCGACCGCCGTGCTCCGCCCACCCGACGGCGTCGCCGCCGTGCAGCTCATCGCGCAACCCCGGGTCGGCTCCGGCCGCGAGCAGCGCCTCGATCACCGGCAGCGACCCGGCCTCGGCCGCCACGTGCAGCGGCACGACGCCCTCGCCGTGCCCCGCGCCGCCGAAGGACGAGCGACCATTCACGTCCGCGCCCAGCTCGATCAGGCGCGCCACCGCCGCCACGCGCCCCGTCATCGCCGCCCACACCAGCGGCGTGCCGCGGTAGACGTCGGCGTCCACCCGCGCGCCGCGCGCCACCAGCGCGCTCAGCGCGTCCACGCGATCGCCCCGCGCCGCCCACGCCAGCGCCTCGTCCAGGATCTCCTGCGGATCGTCGGACGGCAGCCATGCCGGGAACCCGCCGTGCGGGCGGTAGAAGCCGCGCAGCGTCCCCGCCGCCTCCGACACCGTCCCGTCCGCGCCGACCAGCTCCTCGATCATCGCCACGCGCCCCAGCCCCGCGGCCACCCGCAGGTTCCCGGGGTACAGCGACGCCTCGGCGAGCACGTCGGTCACCCGGTGATGCCCCCAGAACAGCGCCACGATCAGCGGCGTGCCGCCCGCGCCACGCCCCGACACGTCAGACGGCGCGCCCGCGCCCAGCAGGAACGCCGCGGTCTCGGGCTGATCGCTGTAGGCGGCCTGGTGCAGCGGCGTCCAGCCGTGCGAGTTGCTCTGGGCGACGTCGGCGCCGTGCTCGAGCAACAACCCCAACAACTCCACGTCGCCCGTCATGTTGATCAAGGCATTGCCGTTGGTCCCGCGGGCCCGCGCGACCTCGGGGAAGCGCTCCAGCACGGAGCGCAACTCCTCCACCTTGCCGTCCTCCAGCGCGCGGAACGCCCGGGCGAACGGCTCGCCGCCCTCCTCCAGCGTCTCGACGTACCGCCGCAGCGCCGACCAGCTCGCGAAGCCGTGCCGCGCGGCGACGACCCGCCGGGCGCCCTCGCGGTCGAGCTCGACCCGCGTCCCCTCGAAGGCCGCGGCCGCGCTCGGCGTCGCGTCCAGCGCCGACGCCAGCAGCCCGTCCGCGCGCCCCTCGTAGTACTCCATGTCGGTGTGGAACGGATGCTCCAGCCCCTCGCCGAACGCGTCGACGCGCTCGACGTAGGCCCGCAGCCGCACCCACGACGGGAAGCCGTGCTCGCGGGCGACGACCATCTGCGCACCCGCGTCCTTCAGCGGCTTGGCCGGGTCGGGCCGGAACGGCGCGACCCGCGCGAGCGCCTCGGGATCGCCACGCCGATGGGCGCGTTCGAGCTCCTTGGCCTGACGGTGCAGGTCGGAGAGGGTCAGCGCGGCCATGGCCCGCGACCCTACCGGCCGCCCGGCGCCCGGCCGGCTACGACGCCAGCGCCTTGGCGGCCAGCTGACCGCACGCGGCGTCGATGTCCTGGCCGCGCGTCAGCCGCACGGTCGCGCCGACGCCGTGCTCCTCCAGCGTCGCGCGGAAGTCCTCGATCGTCCGCCGGTCCGACCCGTCGTAGCTGCCGGTCGGGTTGTAGGGGATCAAGTTGACCTTGAAGCGCTTGGGGTCCAGCACGCGAGCCAGCTGCACCGCGTGCGACGGCTGGTCGTTGACGCCCTCGAGCATCACGTACTCGATGAAGATCATGCGCTTCTTGCGGTCGTAGAAGCGGTTGCAGGCGGCGAGCACCTCGCGCAGGGGATGGCGGTCGTTGACCGGCATGATCTGGGAGCGCAGCGTCTCGTCGGCGGCGTGCAGCGACAGCGCCAGGCGGATCGGCATGTCCTGCTCGGCGAGACGGTCGATGCCCGGCGTCCAGCCGACCGTCGAGATCGCCGTGTGGCGGTGGCTGATCCCCACGTCGGGCAGCCGGCGGCAGGCGTCGAGCACGTTGTCGAGGTTCATCATCGGCTCGCCCATGCCCATGAACACGACGTGGTCGACCTCCTCCATGCGCCGGAAGTGCAGCGCCTGGTCGAGGATCTCCGACGCCGTCAGGTTGCGCGCAAAGCGCATCTGCCCGGTGGCGCAGAACGTGCAGGTGAGCGGGCACCCCGACTGCGAGGACAGGCACAACGATCGTCGCCCGTCGCGATAGCGCATCAGCACCGCTTCCACGGCACGCCCGTCGGCGGTATGAAACAGGGCCTTGACGGTGCCGTCGGAGGCGCGCGCCTCCTGCACGAGCGTGAGGCTGGAGTACGGGACCGCCTCATCCAGAGCCGCGCGCAGGTGCAGCGGCAGATCGGTCATCTCGTCAAAGCCGGCAGCGCCCTGGGCCGCCCAGCGCCACACCTGCCGTTCGCGGTAGGCGGGCTCACCGAGATCGGCCAGCGTCGAGGTCAGCAGTTGCAGATCCACGCTGTCTATGGTGGCACGCGCATGAGACTCGCCAAGTTCCTGGCCACCGCCGGCGTCGCCTCGCGTCGCGCCGCCGAGGAGATGATCCGCGCCGATCGAGTCGTCGT
>DASYBY010000500.1:0-3916 GCA_036500525.1 Baekduia sp.
CCGGACACGGTCGCCGGCAAGTAGTCCGACGCGTACCCTGGCGGACGTGTCGCCACAGAACGCAGATGCCGCGGAGCTCGCCCTGGAGCTCCGCGGCATCACCAAGCGCTTCGGCGCCGTCACGGCCAACGACGCCGTCGACCTCCAGTTGCGGCGTGGGGAGATCCACGCCCTGCTGGGGGAGAACGGCGCCGGCAAGTCGACGCTGATGAGCATCGTCTACGGGATGGCCCGGCCCGACGAGGGCGAGATCCTCGTCGACGGGCAGCTTGTGACGGTCGCCTCGCCGCGTGAGGCCATGGGCCGGGGCATCGGCATGGTCTTCCAGCACTTCATGCTGATCCCGGTCATGACGGTGGCCGAGAACCTCGTGCTCGGCGCGGAGCCGCGCAAGAACGGCCTGCTCGACCTCGCCGGCGCCCGGCGCCGCACGCGCGAGCTGTCGGAGAAGTACGGCTTGAAGGTCGATCCCGACGCGCACGTCTCCGACGTGTCGGTCGGCCAGCAGCAGCGCATCGAGATCCTGCGCGCGCTGGATCGCGGCGCGCGGATCCTCGTCCTCGACGAGCCCACCGCGGTCCTCACCGCGCAGGAGACCGCCGAGCTGGCCGAGGTGCTGCGCACGCTGCGCGACGCCGGCACCTCGATCGTGTTCATCACCCACAAGCTGCACGAGGTGCTCGAGATCGCCGATCGCGTCACGGTCCTGCGCCGCGGCAAGACGATCGGGACGATCGACACCGCGGGCGCCGACGACGCGTCGCTGGCGCGGATGATGGTCGGCCGCGACGTGGTGCTGCGCGTCGAGAAGGAGCCGGGCAAGCCGGGCGAGCCGCTGCTCGTGCTCGACGACGTGCACGCGGTCGACGACCGCGGCCTGCCCGCGGTCGACGGCGTGTCGCTGGAGGTGCGCGCCGGCGAGATCGTCGCGGTCGCCGGCATCGACGGCAACGGCCAGAGCGAGCTGATCGACCTGATCTCCGGGCTGCGGCCATGCACCGGCGGGCACGTCCGGCTGAGCGGCAAGGACATCACCAACTGCTCGCCGCGCGCCGCGCGCCAGGCCGGCATCGGCCACATCGCCGAGGACCGCCAGCACCGCGGGCTCGTGCTCGACTTCAACTTGTCGGAGAACCTGTCGTTGATGGACTACCGCGAGGGCGCGCGCTTCGGCCTGCTCAAGCCCCGGCGCATGCTCGACGCCGCGGCGCGGCTGCTGCGCGAGTTCGACGTGCGCGGCGGCACGCCCGCCACGCCGGCCCGCGCGCTGTCGGGCGGCAACCAGCAGAAGGTCGTCATCGCGCGCGAGATCTCCGGCAACCCCGACGCGCTGATCGCCGCCCAGCCGACGCGCGGGCTGGACGTCGGCGCGATCGAGTTCGTCCATCGTCGCCTGCTCGCCGAGCGCGACGCCGGCCGCGCGATCCTCCTCTTCTCGCTGGAGCTCGACGAGGTCCGCGCGCTGGCGGACCGCATCGTGGTGCTCTACGACGGGCGCATCGTCGGCGAGCTGCCGCCGACCGCGTCCGACGAGGAGCTCGGGCTCCTCATGACCGGCGGCGGCGCGGCCCGGGTGGTGCAGTGAGCGTCACGCCGCCCCCGAGCTCCGAGCCGGAGCTCGACCTCTCCGCGGGCTGGGCCGCCCGCATGACGTCCCAGCTGCGTGCCGGCGGCTGGATCGCCCCGGTGCTCACGGTCATCTTCGCGTTCTTCGTCGGCGGCCTCGTCGTGCTGGTCACGGGCCACAACCCGTTCTCCACCTACAAGGCGATCTTCGACGGAACCGGGCTGCAGTGGCTGTTCCCGTGGACGTCGTCGGAGGACCGCAGCACCGCGGCGATCAACCTCCAGCAGACGCTGCTGATCACCGGGCCGCTGATCCTGCTCGGCCTCGCGGTCGGCTACGCGTTCCGGGCCGGGCTGTTCAACATCGGCGGCCAGGGCCAGTACATCGTGGGCTCGATCGTGGCCGTCTGGTCCGGGTCGTCCTGGGCGGGGATGCCGCACCTGCTGCACGTGGTGTTGTGCATGCTGTTGGCGACCGCCGCGGGCGCGTTCTGGGCGGGGATCTCGGGGGCGCTGCGCGCGTTCACGGGCGCCAACGAGGTCATCACCACCATCATGCTCAACTGGATCGCGATCTGGATGGGCGTCTACCTCTTCGGGCTCGGCGGGCCGCTGCAGAACAACGCGCAGCCCGACGTGCCGATCTCCAACGACATCGTGCCCGGCGCCAAGTTGAAGGTGTTCTGGGGCGATCCGGAGCTGCAGGGCCTGCACATCGGCATCTTTGTCGCGCTCGCCGCGGCGGTCCTGTACTGGGTGTTGTTGAACCGCTCGACCAAGGGCTACGAGGCCCGCGCGGTCGGCTTCAACCCCGAGGCTGCGCGCTACAGCGGCATCCGCGTCGGCCGGACCTACATCCTGGTCATGGCGACCTGCGGCGCGCTGGCCGGGCTGGCCGGCTCGCTGGACGTGCTCGGCTGGCAGTTCCACCTGGCGACCAACGACATCCAGGGGACGCAGCTGGCGTTCCTGGGGATCGCGGTCGCGCTGCTGGGCCGCAACACGGCGATCGGCACGGTGCTGGCCGCGCTGCTGTTCGGCGCGCTGGTCAACGGCACGTCGGTGCGCAACCTCGACCCGGCGGTCTTCGACCCCGACCTGGCGACGAACCTCACGGGCGTCATCCAGGGCATGGTCGTACTGTTCGCCAGCGCGGACGTCCTGATCCTCTTGATCTACAACAAGCTGCGGCCGCGACGGCGCGGGCGCTCCGCCGAGCCGGTGGAGGTGGCGGCGTGAGCACGCAGTCGATCACCGACAACCTGCGCGCGCCGCAGGGCGGTGGCCCGGCGAAGGGCCTGACGCGGGCGCGCGCGGTCGGCTGGGGCGGCATCGCGCTGGCGCTCGTCGCGTTCGTCATGACGCTGCCGCCGTTCGAGGTCCGCACGATCGTGCCGTCGGTGATCGTCGCGCTGCTGGCGGTCACGGCGGGGCTGGCGGCGTACCTCGGTGGCGAGCGCCGCATCGGCGGTGGCGCGATCGTCGCCGCGGTGGCGTGCGCGTTCGGCGCCTACGGGGCGGTCAACTCCGGGGTCTCGCACCTGGAGGTCGTGGTCTCGTGGAGCGCGCTGACCGCCGCGATGCTGCGCTACGCGACGCCGCTGACGTTCGCCGCGCTCGGCGGCCTGGTCAGCGAGCGCTCCGGCGTGGTGAACATCGCGCTGGAGGGCATGATGCTCATGGGCGCGTTCTTCGGGGCCTACGGCGCCGACAAGACGGGCTCGTGGGTGGGCGGGATCGTCATCGGCGTGCTGGCCGGCATGGCGCTGGCGCTGATCCACGCGATCTTCGCGATCTCGCTGCGGGCCGATCAGATCGTGTCCGGCACCGCGCTGAACTTCATCGCGCTCGGCATCACGGGCTACATGTACGTCGACACCTACGGGTCCAACGGCACGCCCGACAACCTGCCGTCGGTCCCCGACGTCAACCTGCCGACCGACTCGTTGGGCTTCATCGGGCAGGCGATCAGCCAGCTCAACCTGCTGGTGTGGGGCTCGCTGCTGGCGGTCGTGCTGGTGTGGGTCGTCGTGTTCCGCATGCGGTTGGGCCTGCGCCTGCGGTCGGTCGGCGAGAACCCGCGCGCGGCCGAGACCGTCGGCATCGGCGTCTACCGCACGCGCTACGCGGCCGTGGTCGCCTCGGGTGGCCTGGCGGCGCTCGGCGGGGCGTTCCTGTCGATCGGCTTCGTGCACTCGTTCTCGCAGAACATGACCGCGGGCCGCGGGTTCATCGCGCTGGCCGCGCTGATCTTCGGCCGCTGGCGCCCGGGCGGGCTGCTCGCGGCGACGCTGCTGTTCGGGTTCTCCAGCGCGCTGGCGCAGCGGCTGCCGGAGTTCTCCCCGCAGCT
>DASYBY010000501.1:0-4361 GCA_036500525.1 Baekduia sp.
GATCCAGGTCTTCAGCTTCCAGACGTTCCGCAAGCGCGTGTTCCTGATGGCACCCATCCACCATCACTTCGAGATCTTGGGGTGGTCGGAGACCAAGATCATCCTGCGCTTCTGGATCATCGCCGCGGTCTGCGCCGCGTCCGGCTTCACGATCTACCAGCAGTCGATCTCCTAGAACCCTCGACCAACCCTCTCAAAGGGGTCAGACCCCTTCACGGGGTCGCCCGCACCTGCTGGTCGACCCGCACGCGGCGGGCCGTCGCGCCGCCGCTGCCGGGGTCGATCGTCACCTGGTCGACGGCCAGCGGCAGCGGGGTCGGCTGCAGCCGGTAGGTGAGGATCGCGAGGCTGTAGTCGGCGCGGTCGGTGAGGTTGCCGGTGCCGCCCGCGCCGATCGTGCCGCCGTTGACCTCCAGGAGGTTCGGGTCGGCCTGCAGGAAGAGGCGATGCGTGTGGGCGTCGAGGACGATCAGCGGCCGGGCCGGGGGATCGCGGCGCAGCTCCGCCAGCGCGCTGGCCGCGACCTGCGGCTCGTGGACGACCACGACGTCGACCCGGTCCTCGACGGTCGCCAGCCAGCGCCGGAAGTCCTCCTCGGCCGCGTTGGTCATCCCGACGCGGAAGCGGTCCTCGTACTGCTGGCCGGCACGGCGCAGGAACGGATCGGTGTACCCGGCCATCCGCAGGCCGCCGACGCGGACGACCATCGGCCCGTGCGACCCGTCGGCGCGGAGCCGCCCGAACTGCGTGAGGACGATCGCGCCCGCACCCGCCAGGTCCTTGAGCAGCGTGTCGGAGTCGTGGTTGCCGCCGACGACGACCGTCGGCTTGCCCATGTGCGCGATCCGCCGCACGAGCGACGATTCCAGCGGCGTGCCCTGGTCGGTGAGGTCGCCGGCGAAGACGAGCGGCAGCCCACGGGTCGCGCGCTCCAGCGTGGGGAGGGCGAGGATGTTGTTGTGGAGGTCGGAGGCGAGGACGAGGCGCGGCCGCCCGCTCAGCGCCGGGCGCTCGCCGGGCGCGATGACCAGGCGCGCGAGGCCGACCAGCTGGCCGTTGAGCTCCTGGTCGAGCGCCGTGCCGGAGCGCCGCAGCGACTGCAGCGCGTCGAGCGCGCGGGGGAGGTCGGGGCCGTGGGCGTAGTAGGTGGGGTCGGCGATCCGCCCGCGGGGCGGCAGCAGCAGCGCCACGAGGGCGACCGTGACGAGCGCGGAGCCCGCCGCCACCGCCAGCCCGGTGCGCACCCGCGGGCCGGAGCCGCCGCAGACGGCGAGCGCGACCAGCCCGCCCAGCGCGCAGCCCGAGACCAGCGCGATCGCCAACAGGACGCGCAGGTAGGAGGCGATCGCGTCGACCGCCTCGCCGCGCACCTGCTGGACGTCGACGTTGCGCCCGCGCGCGACGCGCTCCACCACCGCGCGATCGACCGAGCGCACCTCGACCTTCAGCCGCACCGGCAGGCGCACGCCGCCGAAGCGCGCGCCCCAGTCGACGAGCGGGACGTACAGGTCCAGCGCGCCGTGGTGAAACGGCGAGACGCCGACCTGGATCGTGCCGACCGACAGCCGCCGCTCGCCGTCGACGAGGGACAGCGCGCCGACCGTCCCCGTGACGGCGGCGAGCACGATGAGCAGGACGGAGAGCGTCCGGCGGAGGCGGGGCACTGCTCTCCGCACTGCCCAATGTGATGAACGTCTACCGTCCCCGCCCGAATGTCGCCCCGTCCGCCGCTGCCGTCCGGTCCCCATCTCGTCGTCGGCCTCGCCCGCTCCGGTCAGGCCGCCGCGGCGCTGCTGCATGCCCGCGGCGACGAGGTGATCGCCGTCGACTCCGCGCCCGCCGAGCGTCTGCGCGCGAACCTTCCCGAGGGCGTCGAGCTCCATGCGGGGACCGACGGCGTGGCGCTGTTGGAGCGGGTGCGCTCGGTGGTCAAGTCGCCGGGCGTCCCGGGCAGCGCGCCGGTCATCGCCGCGGCGCGCGAGCGAGGGATCCCGGTGCTCGGCGAGCTGGAGCTGGCCTGGCGCTGCGTGCCCAACGAGGTCATCGCGGTCACCGGGACCAACGGCAAGACGACGACGGTCGAGCTGTTGGGGCACATGCATCGCGAGTGCGGCGTGCCGGTGGCCGTGGTCGGCAACGTCGGCACCGCCTACGCGTCGCTCGCCCTCGACGCGCACCTCGATCGCGACACGGTCGTCGTCTGCGAGGCCTCGTCCTTCCAGCTGGAGGACACGGTGGCCTTCGCGCCCGAGGCGGCGGTGCTGCTCAACCTCGACAGCGACCACCTCGACCGCCACGGCAGCCTCGCGGCCTATCACCAAGCCAAGTTGAACGTCTTCGCCCACCAGGGCAACGACGACGTCGCGGTCGCCCCGAGCGACCTCGACGTCGAGGACCTCGGCGGCTGCGCCCGGCGCATCTGCTTCGGCGACTCGCCCGAGGACGAGCTGTCGCTGCGGGCCGGCACGCTGTGGTGGGACGACGAGCCGCTGCTGCGCGCCGACGAGCTGGCGTTGCGCGGCCCACACAACGTCCGCAACGCGATGGCCGCGGCGGCGGTCGCGCTGGCCCGCGGCCTGGACCTCGACGGCGTCCGCGCCGCGCTGCGCACCTTCGGCGGCGTTCCCCATCGTCTTGAAGAGGTCGCCGTCCGCGACGGCATCACCTACGTCAACGACTCCAAGGCCACCAACGTGGCCGCGGCGCTCGTCGCGCTCGCGTCCTTCGAGGTGCCCGTGCACGCGATCCTCGGCGGCCGGGGCAAGGGGGAGAGCTACGCGCCGCTGCGCGACGCCGTCGCCGCGCACTGCGCCGGCGCCTACCTGATCGGCGAGGAGGCGGGCGCGCTGGCGGCCGCGCTGGACGGCGCAGCACCGCTGACCGACGCCGGCGATCTGGCGCACGCCGTGGCCGCCGCGCGCGCCGCGGCGCGCCCCGGCGAGGTCGTCCTGCTGGCGCCCGCGTGCGCCTCCTACGACCAGTTCGACAACTTCGAGGTTCGTGGGGAGGCTTTCGCGCAGCTGGCCCGAATCTAGGGCCTGATGGCTCGCCGCCGCCATCCCCACTCGATCGAGCACAACATCTTGATCACCGCCACCCTCTGCCTGCTGGCAGCAGGGGCGGTGATGGTGTTCAGTGCCTCGTCTGCACGCACCCTGCTCTCCGGACAGGGTGACGGTACGTCGTTCATGGTGCGCTACGTCATGTACGGCGCCATCGGCTTCGGCCTGATGCAGGTCATCGCGCGTCGGGGACTCGACATCATCCCGAAGCTCACCGGGCCACTTCTGGCCGGGTCCTTCGTCTGCCTCGTGCTGGTCAAGCTCCCGGGCTTCGGCGTCGAGGTCAACGGCGCGCAGCGCTGGCTCGGTGCCGGCCCGCTGGTCTTCCAGCCGTCGGAGGTCATGAAGCTCGCGCTCGTGCTCTACGCGGCCAAGCTGCTGGCCGAGCGCCCCGGCGTGCTGCGCCGCCCGCAGAACCTCGGCCCGCTCGTGCTGGTGGCGGGCGGCGCGGTGATGCTCATCGCCTCACAGCCCGACCTCGGCACCGCGCTGGTCATCTGCTTCACCATGGCCGCGATGCTCGTCGCGGCGGGCATGCCGATCCGCTGGCTGGCGACCGCCGGCGGCGCCGGCGCCGGCCTCGTGTTGATGTACGCCATGACCGCGTCCTACCGGCGCGACCGGCTGATGACGTTCCTCGACCCGTGGGCGCATGCCGGCAACGAGGGCTTCCAGTCGGTCCAGGGGCAGATCGCGATCGGCTCCGGCGGTCTCCTCGGTCGCGGCCTCGGCCAGTCGCTGCAGAAGAACCTGTTCCTGCCCGAGGCCCACACGGACTTCATCCTGGCCATCATCGGCGAGGAGCTGGGCGTCGTCGGGATCTGCGGGATCCTGTTCCTGTACGCGTTGGTCGCCTACGCCGGCCTGCGGGTCGCCAAGAACGCCCGCGGCACCTACGCCAAGCTGCTGGCCGCGGGCATCACCTCGCTCTTCCTGAGCCAGGCGATGCTCAACGTCTTCACGGTCCTCGGCCTGGCGCCGCTGACCGGCGTGCCGCTGCCGTTCATCTCCTACGGGTCGACCAACCTCATCGTGTTGATGGTCGGCATGGGCGTCCTGCTCAACGTCGCCGCGGGCGGCAACGTGAAGCTCAGCGTGGTGCCCGATGTGTCAGGGTCCCGGCGCGATGGCTCCAACGATCGTGATCGCCGCCGGAGGGACAGCCGGGCACGTGGTGCCGGCGCTGGCGGTAGCCGACGCGCTGCGGGCTGAGGCCGGCGCCCGCGTCGTCTTCGTCGGCGGCGAGCGGGCCGAGAAGACGCTCGTGCCCGAGGCGGGCTACGAGCTGCGGACGATCGC
>DASYBY010000502.1:0-8021 GCA_036500525.1 Baekduia sp.
AGTCCCGCGCGGGCACCCCGCCCGCCCAGCTGCGGGCGGGCGTCGACGCGGCGATCGCCGTGCTGGCGCCCTAGATCCGGCAGTACGACACCGGCGCCGCGGCGCCGGGCACGGTGATGTCCACGCGGAAGCGGTCGGCGGCCACGCGGAGCTCCGGGCTGTCGTACAACAAGCCGTCGTCCGTGTCGGGGCCGACGACGATCGCCTCCGTGGCCGGGCGCCCCCGGTCGCCGTCGGTCTCCGCCGGCACGGAGAACGAGTCGAACGGCACCGGCGCTCCGTCGCGCGCGCCGCGCAGGTAGGCCGCGAAGCCCGCGTCCGGCGTGTGGATGTTCAACCAGGTCGCGCCGTCGCCGTCGGCCGCGTCGACGAAGAAGCTGTGCGCGACGCCCGCCGGCGCGGACACGAACGTCCCGGCCGGCGCGCGCACCGTCCGCTCTCCCTCCGGGCCGACCGCGAAGCTCAGCGCGCCGCTCAGCACGTAGAACGCGTCGGTGTGCGCGCGGTGCAGGTGCAGCTCCGGGCCACGCTCGCCGCCCACGTACCGCGACCAGGTCACGGTCACGGCATCGCTCGCGTGCAGGATCATCACGGTGCGCGCGTCGCGGTCGCTGATCGTCTCGCCGCCCGAGCGCCACACCATCTCCTGCAGCGCGTCCTCCCACGCCTGCGCATCGAACCACGCCGCCTCGGCCGAGGCGATCCCGGCGGCGCGCAGCCCCGTCAGCACCGCCTCGTCGTCGGCCGCGCCCGCGACCACGTCGCCGAACGTCGCCACGTCGATCCCCAGCAGCGCCAGGCAGCGCCGGTCCACGGGGCAGGGATGGATCATGGTCCCGAGCGTGCCGGCCCGCGCCGCCCGCGACTTGTCGATCATCCGCGGCAGCCACGCGTAGCCGTCGAGGGTGGCGTCCATCGGGCGGAAGGCGACCATGGCGCGGCACGGTAATCCCGCGCGCGCGCCCACACAAGGACGACGTCAGGCCGACGCCTCGACCGCCCGGGAGTACGGGACGAGCAGGGAAGGCGATGCGCGGCCTGGTCCGCACGCGCGGCGGCGACGATCTGGTGGCCCGCGTGGCGGCTCGCTGAGTTGAGTGGTCACGCATCCGTGTTCATACGGCGCGGCCGATGACTCACGTGCGCTGACCACCCGGGGGGACGTCGGCGATGGGACACTTTGTGGCGTGTCGGCGCTCGTGTGCGCGTAGGATGGCCGCTGCGCTCGGTGGCGGGCCCGTCCAGGGGCCGCCGGGTCGGCGCACGCCGCGTCCCTCGAGTGGAAGGTCTGCCATGTCGGCTCCTGTGAGCTTCGCCCGCCCCCGTCGCGATCGCGGCGCCCCGCCCTGGCGGCGACCGGCGGTCGCGGCGGCGGTGGTGATGATGTTGGTGTTGGTGGTCGTCGTGGCGGCGGCCGGGACGGCGCGCGCGTCGACCGGCGTCGTCACCGAGTTCCCGGTGCCCAGCAACCCGGCGAGCCCCAACGGGATGACCGCCGGCCCCGACGGCAACCTCTGGTTTACCGAGGCGACCGGCAACAAGGTCGGGCGGATCACGCCGGCCGGGGTCATCACGGAGTTCAGCGACGGGATCACCGCCGGCGCGTCGCTCGGCGGCATCGCGGCCGGCCCCGACGGGAACCTGTGGTTCACCGAGACGAGCGGGAGCAGGATCGGGCGGATCACCCCGGACGGCGTGGTCACCGAGTTCGCCACGGTGACCGGGAGCGCGCAGCCCACGGGGATCGCCCCGGGACCGGACGGCCGGATGTGGTTCACCGAGGCGGCCGCGAACCGCATCGGGCAGATCACCACCGACGGCACCGTCACGGAGTCCGCCGACCTGCCCACCAGTGCGGCCGGGCCGACCGGGATCACGGCAGGCCCGGACGGCAACCTGTGGTTCACCGAGCGGTCCGTGACCCAGATCGGGCGCATCACGCTGGGCGGCACCGTCACGCAGTTCCCGACGGGCGCCGGCGCGTCGTCGCAGCCCTCCGGGATCACGGTCGGCTCCGACAACAACCTCTGGTTCACCCAGCTGGGCACCGACGCGATCGGGCGGATCACGCCGCAGGGCGTCGCCACCCAGTTCGACCTCGACAGCGGCGGCGTGTCGGCCAGCGGCATCGCGGCGGGGCCGGACGGCAACCTCTGGTTCACCGAGGCGACCGCGCCGATGGTCGGGCGGATCACGCCCGACGGCGTCGTCACCCAGTTCGGCACCGGCATCACCCCCGCCCCGCCGACCACGCGCCTGGCGGGGATCGTCGCCGGTCCCGACAACAACCTGTGGTTCGCCGAGGCGGCCAACCGGATCGGGCGGATCACGTCGGGGATCACCACGCTGATCGCGCGTCCGGTGATCTCTGGGCTGCCGCAGGTCGGGCGGCCACTGACCTGCACGAGCGGGCTGTGGGGCGCGACGCTGCAGACGATCGCGCAGTCGTGGCTGCGGGACGACGTGTCCATCGACGGCGCGACGGGCCAGACCTACGTCGCCACCACCGACGACCTCGGCCACGCGCTGACCTGCCGCGTCACGGCCGGGTTCTCGTGGGCGGCGCCGGTCAGCGCCGACAGCGACCCGGTGACGGTCGGGGCGCCGGAGACGGGGCCGACGGGGCCTGCGGGTGGGACGGGCGCGACGGGCGCTGACGGCGCGCCGGGTGCTGACGGCGCAGCGGGTGCTGACGGGGCCACGGGCGCGACCGGCGCCACGGGTCCGGCGGGCGCGGCGGGTGCTGACGGCGCCGCGGGCGCCACCGGCGGCCAGGGCGCGGCCGGGCCGCAGGGCGCGACCGGCCCCCAGGGCGCGGCGGGGACCACCGGCGCACCAGGCGCGACCGGGCCGGCGGGCGCCAAGGGCGCGACGGGCCCGACCTCGAAGGTCACCTGCACGGTCAAGAAGGCCAAGTCGGCCAAGAAGGTCAGCGTCACCTGCAAGGTCACGCTCCCCAAGGCCAAGAAGGCCCGCATCGCCTGGCGCCTGACGCGCTCCGGCAAGACCATCACCCACGGCACCACCCGCGCGAGCGGCCGCCACCTCAGCGTCACCATCCCCGCGCTCAGCCACCTCGCGCGCGGCCACTACACGTTCCGGGTCACCGGGCAGCCGAGCACCTCGATCACCATCGCCTGACCGCCCGCGAGACCGGCGGCCGCGGGGCGGTCGCCGGTCCCGGCGGCGGTGCGGCGAGCATCACCGCACGCCGCCGGACCACCGGCGGGTGCCGGCGGTGGTGCCGTGGTTGTCGCGGCGGGCGGCCGGTCAGCTCGCGGCCGGTGGTGGTGGCGGCGGGGCGGCCCGCTCCGGCGCGCCGTCCTTCGGGGCGCCCGGCTCCTTGATCGCCTCGAAGGCGGCCTTGGCCTTGTCGCCCGTGCTGCCCTTGCGGCCCGCGATGTCGCGCAGCTCGGCGGCATCCTCTTTCAGGCTGTCGGTGCCACCGCGCCGCTGAAGCATGTCCTTGGCCTTCGCGGTCCAGCGGTTGAGATCCATCGTGCGTCCTCCTCGAACTGGTCGTGAGGGGCTGTGATCACAGGATGGCCCGGTGCCGGCGGTGCCGTCAAGGCGTACGATCGCCGCGCGATGCCCGCCACCCGCAACGTCTCCGCCTCGGCGCCGCTGATCGCCGGGTGCCTCGCGCTCGCCATCGGCCCGCGCCTGCCCCTGATCACGGAGGGCCGCAACCAGTGCGGCTGGACGTGCTACACGGCCCTCCGCTCGCCACCCTCCCGTGAGCGCGTCGTGACGGCGGTGGACCTGTGGCACCTGCGGCCGGCCTTCGCGATCGCCATCGTCCTCGTCGCCCTCCTCGGCGCGCTCACCGGCTGGAGCGGCCGCGGCCGCCGCACCGCCGCGATCCTCATCGCCCTGTCCCTGATCGCCCTCGTCGTCGATGCCTTGCGCGTCGACGGCGTCGCCACCACCCTCGCCGGCGGCGTCCCACACGCCGCCGAGCCGTCCCCCTGGGTGCTCGTGCCCGTCATCGGCGGCCTCACAGCGATCGCCGCGCTGCTCGGGGTCGCTCGCGGACGGGCTTCGCGGAGCGAGCCACCACCTCCGGCCATGCCCACAGCGCCCGGTACCAAGTTGGTACCGTGATGGGATGAGCAAGCAGATCGCCGTCCGGCTCTCCGACGAGTTGGTGGCGTTCGTGGACGAGGTGGTGGAGTCCGGTGCCGAGCGGAGTCGGGCGGCGGTCGTCACCCGCGCGCTCACGCGTGAGCGGCGGCGGGCGATCGCGGCGCGTGATGCGGAGATCCTCGCGCGCAGCGGTCCGGACCCCGAGCTGCAGGGGCTGGCCGAGCACGCCGTCGGCCTGCCCTCCGACCTGGCCTGATGCGGCCGATCCACCTCGCCCGGCTCGACAAGGTGCGGCCGGTGCTGGTCCTCACGCGCGAGCTCGTCCGCCCGCACCTCACGTCGGTGACGGTGGCGCCGATCACGACGACGTTCCGCGGTCTCTCGACCGAGGTGCCCGTCAACGCGGCCAACGGGCTCACGGGGCCGTCCGTGATCAGCTGCGACAACATCACCACGGTCCCCGCGAGCGCCCTCGGAAAGCAGGTTGGGGTGCTACTCGACCGGCAGGAGCCGCTGCTCAGCGACGCCATCCAGGCCGCGTTCGACCTCGACTGAGACGCCCTACGGCGCCGGCCCGCGGCTACGCCGAACCGCCAACCTGCGCGAGCGCGGCGTCGGTGAACGCGGTGATGAGCTTGGAGCGCCGGCGGGTCTCGGTGGCGAGGAGAACCTCGTCGGGCTCGGCGTCGATGACCGGGATGTAGACGACGTCCGCGCGCGAGTAGTGCTGCGTCGCCGAGCGTGGGAGCAGGATGATGCCCGCGCCGGCGGCCACGTACTCCAGCTTCTCCTCCACCCCGCGCAGCCGCACCGTGCGCGCGCCGTCGACGTGGACTGGCTCGAGGTAGCGCAGGTGGCGGTCGCCGTCGAGGTCGGCCATCCGCAGCGTGGGCCGGCGCGCCAGCGGGTGATCCTCCGGGAGCGCGACCAGGCGCGGCTCGGCGTACAGCGCGATCAGCCGCAGGTGGCGCTCGGCGATCGGGCGCCGGACGTAGGCGACGTCGACGCGGCCGCCGAGGATCGCCTCCTCCTGGTCGTCCCACTCCAGGCGCTGGACGTCGACCGTGACGTCAGGATGAACCTTGTTGAAGGCCTTGACCGCCGCCGTCGGGATGATCCCCGTGCGGAACCCGACGGTCAGCGCGTGCGTCCCGCGCTGGGCGCGCTGGGCGCGGCGGCGGGTGGCGTCGGCGGCGGCGAGCAGCGGGCCGGCGTCCTCGTAGAGCTGCCGCCCGGCCGCGGTCAGCGCGACCGACCGGCGGTCGCGGACGAACAGCGGGCCGCCGAGGTCGCGCTCCAGCGCCTGGATCTGGCGGGAGAGCGCGGGCTGCGCGAGGTGCAGGTCCTCCGCGGCGCGCCGGAAGTGCAGCCGCTCGGCGACGGCCACGAAGGCGCGGAGCTTGCCGAGGTCGAGATCGCTGATGCCGTGACGGTATCACCGGCGTCCGCATCGGTCTTGGACACCGCGACGCCCGCGGCGGACCATGGTGGACATGAACGGAAAGCGAGTTGTTGTTCTTGGTGGGACCGCGGGCATCGGGCTGGCGACGGCCCGCCGCGCGGCCGACGCGGGCGCCGGCGTGGTGGTTGCGTCGCGATCGCAGGAGCGCGTCGATGCGGCGCTCGACGAGCTCCCGGCCGGCGCGGAGGGGTACGTCGCCGACCTGTCGTCCGAATCGTCGACCGCCGCCCTGTTCACCGAGATCGGCACGTTCGACCACCTCGTCTACACCGCCGGCGAGGGGCTCGAGCTCTTCGCGCTCGACGACACCGACCTCGGCGACGCGCGGCGCTTCTTCGAGACGCGGCTGTGGGGCGCGCTGGCCGCGGTCAAGCACGGGCACCGCCTGATCCGCCCGGGCGGGTCGGTCGTCCTGATGTCCGGGAGCGCGGGCGCGCGACCGCAGGCGACGTGGACGATCGCGGCGGCGATCTGCGGCGGCGTCGAGGCGATCGTGCGCGCGCTCGCGCTGGAGCTCGCGCCGATCCGGGTCAACGCGGTCGCGCCGGGCGTGCTGCGGACCGACCTCTGGGCGGCGATGGACGACACCACGCGCGCCGCGTTCTACGCGGACGTCGCCGCGACGGTGCCGGTGGCGCGGGTCGGCGAGGCCGACGACGTCGCGGAGAGCATCGTGTACCTCATGACCAACGGGTACACGACGGGGACGACCCTCGCGGTGGACGGCGGGGCGGCGCTGGTGTAGCCCCGCCCATGCCGCGAGTCCGTGCACTACACAAGATCCATGTCCATCCGTCCGCGCGGGCGTCGCACGGCTCGTGGAACCCCGTCGCGGTGCCGACACGAACCGCCGTGCCCCTCGCTCGTCGCCTCGCCGTCCTCGCCGCCACCGGCGCCCTCGCCGCGCTGGCGGTCACCGCGCCCGCGCAGGCCATGCAGGTCGGCACCTGCGCGATCCAGCCGCACACGGTCTGCACCGGCGCCGAGCTGCAGGGCGTCAACCTCAACCACGTCGACCTGAGCTACGCCCAGCTCAACGGCGCCGACCTGCGCGGCGTCGACTTCACCGGCGCCAACCTCACCAACGCCCACCTCGTCGGCGCGAACCTGCACGGCGCCGTGCTTGACCGCGCCGTCCTGGTCGGCACCCAGCTCGGCAAGGCCGACCTCAGCTCGGTCCACATGCGCCACGCGCGGCTCAACCACGCCCGCCTCGAGGGCGCCAACCTGACCGGCAGCCAGCTCGACGGCTCGCAGATCCGCGAGGCGACGCTGACCTCGGTCAAGGCCGAGGCCACCAACTTCGCCGGCGTCGAGCTGACCAACTCCAACCTCACCCACGCCCACGCGACCGGCGCGAACTTCTACGGCGTCGAGCTCTGGGGCGTGAACCTCACGGGCGCGAACATCAGCAACGCGAGCTTCCACGGCGCGCACTTCCAGGGCACGCACCTCACCGACGCCATCAGCCGCGGCACCCAGCTGTGGCCGAGCAACTTCAACGACGACCCGACCGCGGTCGCCGGGCTCTACAAGCGCATCCGGATCCACGCCAACGGCTACACGACGCCCGACGACAACACCATCGGCGGCGGCTGCAGCGCGAGCGGCTCGGCCCTGGACCGCAACCAGCCCGCGGCCGACTGGTATCACCACGGCACCTGCCAGGCCGGCGTCGACACGTCGCTGACGCCCGAGTACCCCACGCACCAGAAGATCGCGGTCACCTTCTCGGGCAACGACGCCGACCGCGACCTGATCTTCGCCAACCGCGCGCTCGCCATCAAGGGCAAGGCCAACGGGAACGCCAGCGACTTCGTCGTGACCCGCACCCCCGACTGGCTGGAGCACACCGGCGACCGCCCCCGCGGCACGCCCGGCGGCCCGATCGCCCTGTTCGTGCGGTCGCGCCACTACAGCCTGCGGCAGGGCTACATCTTCGGGTTGGACGGGTACTTGAAGTACAACCGCTAGGGCGCGGCGAGCGCCCGCGCCGCGATCTCCACGAAGTCCTGGAGGTGGCGCCGGCGGCGCCCCGCGGCCGCGGCGACGTACAGCGCGTAGGGCTCCGCGTCGCGCAGGCTCCGGTACACCAGCCCGGGCCGCGCGTAGTATCGGGCGACGCTGAGCGGGACGACGACGATGCCGTGCCCGGCGGCGACGCGCTCGAACTTCTCCTCGACGGTCGCGGCGCGCCGCGCTTCGGTGTCGACGAGCGCGTGCGCGCGCGTGAAGCCGTGCGCCCGTGCCGCGCCTCAGCGGCCTGTCACCGCGACGCGCGCGGTCAGTACCACTTGCCCTTCGCGAAGCCGCCGAAGGCGATGAGGCCGACCAGCGCGACGATGATCCCGACCACGACGCTCCACACGATCATCAGGACGATGCCCACGATGACCAGGATGCCGCCGAGGCCGATCCCGCCCGTGTTGCCGCCGGTGCCCGGTTGTGCCGCCATGTCGCGATCCCCCTCAGG
>DASYBY010000503.1:0-2049 GCA_036500525.1 Baekduia sp.
GCGGTCGAGCATGCCGGACATGACCAGGCGCTCGGCGCAGATCGTCGTCTCCAGCGGGTTGCCGATGACGTTGCCGAGGTAGAAGTCCTTCAGCGCGGGGATCGGCTGGTTGTAGGCGTTGTGGATGAACACCGGGACGCCGGCGTCCTCGACGGCCTGCCAGAAGACCTCGAAGCAATCCTCGTCGAGGCGGTGGGTGCCGGTCCACGAGCCGATCGCGGCGCCGACGGCGCCGGCGGAGACCGCGGTGCGCAGCGTCTCGGCCGCGGCGTCGGGGTCCTGCAGCGGGACCTGCGCGAGCCAGAACAGGTGCTTGTCGTCGTACGCGGCCATCTCGGCGAGCCCGCGGTTGTTGGCCTCGGCCATCGCCAGGCCGTGGTCGAGCGACAAGTTGTAGGCGAGCATGCGGGGCTCCAGCGACATGATCGCGGCCTCGATCTCGCGCGACTCCAGCTCGGCGATCTTGGCGGCCGGGTCGTGCTGGGCGGGGAAGAGCGGGTGGTCGGAGAGCTTGCCGCTGCTCACGATGCCGTTCTCGACCTTGACGCCATAGGCGTCCTCCTGTTGGAGCAGCTCGATCACGGGATCAGGGAGGGCGTGGTTGTGGACGTCAATTCTCATGGCAGGTATATATCATATATGTGTACGATGATCGGCGTCTTCGCTGCGTGGTACCCCAAGCCCGGCCTCCACGCCGAGGTGGAGGCGCTGCTGCGCCACATGCAGGAGCAGACGCGGCGCGAGCCCGGCTGCCTGCGCTACGAGCTGCACCGGATCAACGGTGGCTACCTGCTCTACGAGCAGTACGTCGACGCCGCGGCCATCGTCGCGCATCACGCCACCGAGCACTACCTGCAGCACGTCCGCGGACGCGCGCCGGAGCTGGTCCTGCGGCGCGAGATCCTCCGCGGCCCGGCGCTCTGAGGAGACCCCGCGGTTGACGCGGGCGCCGTCCGGCCGCAGGATCGGTGCCATGAGCAACCAACCGTCGGCCGGCCAGCGCCCGCACGTCGTCGTGGTGGGCGGGGGCTTCGCCGGGATCAACACCGTCAAGGGGCTGCGCGACGTCCCGGTCGACATCACGCTGGTCGACCGCCGCAACTTCCACCTGTTCCAGCCCCTGACCTACCAGGTGGCGACCGGTGCGCTGTCGCCGGGCGAGATCGCCTACCCGCTGCGCGCGCTGTTCAAGTCGTCGACGAACGTCACCGTGCTGCTCGGCGAGGTGACGGGGTTCGACCTCGACGCGCACGAGGTGCGGCTCGCCGGGGTGGCCGGCGTGCCCGCGCCGCCGGTGCTGCACTACGACATCCTCGTCGTGGGCGCGGGCTCGGCCTACTCCTACTTCGGCCACGACGAGTGGGCCGCCTCGGCGCCCGAGGTCAAGTCGCTGGAGAGCGCGCTGGCCGCGCGGGCGCGGATCCTCGCGGCGTTCGAGCGCGCCGAGGCGGTGGAGGACCCGGCCGAGCGGCAGCGCGAGCTGACCTTCGTGGTCGTCGGCGGCGGGCCGACCGGCGTGGAGATGGCCGGGCAGATCGGCGAGCTCGCGCGCGACACGCTGGCGCGCGACTTCCGCACGATCGACTCGCGCGCCGCGCGCATCCTGCTCGTCGAGGCGATGGACCGGCTGCTGGGGACGTTCCCGCCGTCGCTGTCGGCCAAGGCCGCGCGCTCGCTGGAGCAGCTCGGCGTCACGCCGACGCTGAACCGCACGGTCGTCGGCGTCGACGACGGGGGCGTGGACCTGAAGGCGCCCGACGGGACGATCGAGCGCGTCCCGGCGCGCACCATCATCTGGGCCGCCGGCGTGCGGGCGTCGTCGCTGACCGCGCAGCTCGGGGAGCTGTCGGGCGCCGAGGTCGATCGCTCAGGGCACCTGACCGTCGAGCCCGACCTCACGCTCCCGGGCCATCCCGAGGTCTTCGCGGTCGGCGACATGGTGCGCGTCCGCGACCACCGCTCGGGCGATCCCAAGACGCTGCCGGGCGTGGCGCCGGTCGCCATCCAGCAGGGCCACTACACCGCCAAGGCGATCGCGCGCCGCGTGCG
>DASYBY010000504.1:0-3233 GCA_036500525.1 Baekduia sp.
CGGTTGAGCAGCTCGGTGCGGTGGTCGTCGCTGGGGCCGACCAGGCCGCCGCCGGCGACGCGGTCGACGCGCAGCACGTCGGCGCCGAGGTCGGCCAGGAGCATCGCGCAGAACGGCCCCGGCCCGATGCCGCCGATCTCGACGATGCGGATCCCGCTCAGCGGCCCGCTCATGCCGCGACCGGAGCCTCGTCGAAGTACCAGACGATCGACTCGGCGACGCAGATCGGCTTGTCGGCGCCCTCGCGCTCGAACACCTGCTCGACGCGCGTGCGGACGCCGTTGCCGTTGTCGGCGTCCTCGGCCGCCAGCAGCGTGGCCCGCATCCGGACCCGCGAGTCGACCGGCAGCGGCGAGACGAAGCGCACGCGGTCGAAGCCGTAGTTCAGCGCGAGCGGCACGTCGTGCACCGTCATGATCTCGTACAGGAACTTCGGGCCGAGCGAGAGCGTGTAGAGCCCGTGGGCGATCGTCGAGCCGAACGGCGTCTCCGCTCCGCGGGCCGGATCGACGTGGATCCGCTCGTAGTCGTCGGTCGCCGCTGCGAACGCATCGATGTGCGCCTGGGTGACCGTGTGCCACGTGCTGACGCCCAGCTCTTGACCCGACCGCTCCCGCAGTCCCGCGACCCCGCTGATGGTGAGCATGGGCCCGACCGTAAGCGGCGCGGAGGCTCGCGGCGAGGGCATGTCCTCCCTTGGAGGGACGAAGTGTCCCCCTAATGGCGATGGCGCATGACGAGCGGTCGGCGAGCATGGCCTCCATGGCCGAGCCCGCGACCACCGTGTCCCCTGCCGAGTCGCTGGAGCACGCGCTCGCCCAGCCGACGCTCGTGGCCGCCTTCCAGGCGACCGTAGCCGCCAACGCCGATCGTCCCGCGCTGCGGACGCTTGGCGAGGACGGCGAGCTGACCTTCGCCGACTACGGGCGGCGGGTGCGCGCGATCGCCACCGGCCTCGCCGCGATGGGCGTCGGCCCGGGCGACACCGTCGGGCTGATGTTCACCAACCGCCCCGACTTCTACCTGGCCGACACGGCGATCCAGCACCTCGGCGCGACGCCGTTCTCGATCTACCACACCAACCCGGCCGACCAGATCGAGCCGCTGATGCGCAACGCCGGCGCGCGCATCGTGCTGGCGCAGCCCGAGTACGACGCGGTGCTGGCCGAGGTGCGTCAGCGCATCGGTGTCCCGGAGCAGATCGTCACCGACCTGGCCGCGCTGGAAGCGCTCCCGGCGCCCGACGGCTTCGACTTCGTCGCGGCCTGGCGCGCGGTCGAGCCCGAGCACATCGCGCTGTTGATCTACACGTCGGGCACGACCGGGGAGCCCAAGGGCGTCGAGTGGAGCCATCGCGCGCTGCTGCAGAACGTCGTCAACGTCCACCGTCTACGGCCGGCCGGCCCGCACGGCCGGGTGCTCAGCTACCTGCCGATGGCGCACCTGTTCGAGCGCTGGTTCTCGCACTACGGCCAGATCGGCCTCGGCTACACGGTGACGTGCGTGCCCGACGCCGCGCGGCTGGCCGAGGCCCTGGCGGCCGTGCACCCCACGCGCTTCTGCGCGGTCCCGCGGATCTACGAGAAGCTCGCGGCCGCGGCGATCGCGCGGCTGGAGTCGGCCCGGCCGGCCGGCGCCGTGCGCGACGAGCTCGGCTTCGACGCGATCGAGTGGATGGGCTCGGCGGCGGCGCCGGCCCGGCCCGACACGCTGGAGACCTTCGCCGCGCTCGGGCTGAAGATCGCCGAGATCTGGGGCATGTCGGAAACCGCGATGTCGCTGTCCAACCCGGTCGAGCACATCAAGATCGGCACCGTCGGGCGGCCCATGCCGGGCTTCGAGGCGCGCCTGGAGCCCGACGGCGAGCTGTGCGTGCGCGGCCCGATCTTCTCCGGCTACCGCGGCGACCCCGAGCGCACCGCCGAGGCCGTCGACGCCGACGGCTGGATGCACTCCGGCGACATCGCCACCGTCGACGAGGACGGCTACTACCGGATCGTCGACCGCAAGAAGGAGATCATCATCAACTCGGCGGGCAAGAACATCCCGCCGGCGATGGTCGAGGCGCGCGTCAAGCAGGCCACACCGCTGGTCGCGCACGCGGTCGCGGTGGGCGACGCGCGCCCGTACCTGACCGCGCTGCTCAGCCTCGACGAGGACGCGCTGGCGCGGTTCGCGGCTCAGGCCGGCCTGACGGGCAGCCACGCCGAGCTGGCCGGGTCACCCGCGGTGCACGCCGAGGTGGCGGCCGGCATCGCGGCCGCCAACGCAACGCTCGCGCGCATCGAGCAGGTCAAGCGCTTCGCGATCCTCCCCGACGCGTGGGCGCCCGGCGGCGACGAGGTAACGCCGTCGATGAAGGTCAAGCGCCGCAACGTCATCGCGCGCTACGCCCCGGAGATCGAGGTCCTGTACGCGGGTTGAGCGCCAGGAGCGGGCGGTGCTCGGGGCCCTGGCCGCCGCGTCGCTGACCTACTCGATGATGCAGTCGCTGGTGATCCCGGCGCTGCCCGCGATCCAGCGCGCGCTCGGGGCGTCGGCCGACCAGACGAGCTGGACGGTCACGGGCTTCCTGCTGAGCTCGGCGGTCGCCACGCCGATCGCCGGACGCCTCGGCGACCTGCTGGGCAAGCGGCGCGTGCTCGTCGCGATCCTCCTGATCGTCGCTGCGGGGACGGTGCTGTGCGCGATCCCGACGCTGCCCACCCTGGTGGCCGGCCGCGTCGTCCAAGGCGTCAGCGGCGGAGTACTGCCGCTGGCCTACGCGATCGTCCGCGACGAGCTGCCCGCCCATCGCACCCCGAGCGGCATCGCGCTGCTGGCCACCATGCTCGGCGTCGGGGGCGGCCTCGGCGTCCTGGCGGCCGGCGTCCTCGTGCAGTGGTTGTCCTACACCTGGATCTTCTGGCTGCAGATCCCCGCGTTCGTCGCCGTCGCCCGGGCGGTGCACCGCCACGTCCCAGGCGCCCGCGTCACGGCGCCGGACGCGCCGGTCGACTGGCTCGGCGCGGTGCTCGTGTCGATCGGCCTCATCGCGCTGCTGGTCACCATCACCCAGGCGCGCCGATGGGGCGCGGGCTCCGCGACGACCGCCGCCGGAGTTCTCATAGCCCTTGTCTTCCTCGGCCTCTGGGTGCGCTCCGCGCTGCGCCGGCCCGAGCCGCTGCTGGACCTGAGGATGATGCGCCGCCGGCCGATCTGGACGACCAACGTCGCGGCGTTCCTGGTGGGGG
>DASYBY010000505.1:0-9642 GCA_036500525.1 Baekduia sp.
GGCGATCAGGTGCGTGAAGGAGACCTTCTGGCCGGCCTCCTTGAGCTGCTTGCGCCGCGCGTCCATCGTCGTGACCGTGATGGTGCGGAACGAGGTCGCGGTCGGGATCTCGCGCGAGTCGTCCATGTAGCGCGCGAGCATCGCCGCGGCGCCCTTGAGGACGGTGTTCTTGCCGGTGGTCGCGGTCGCGCCGTTGGTCGAGCCGACCGACGTCCCGCCGTTGGCCTTCGCCTCGAGCACGTCGCCCTTGACGATGCGGCCCTGCGGGCCGGTGCCCGCGACGCCGGCGAGGTCGACGCCCTCGTGGGCCGCGACGCGCGCAGCGACCGGGGAGACCTTGGTGGCGTCGGGCACGCCCGTGCTGCCGGCGGCCGGGGCACCGTTGCCCGCCGCCGCGGCGCCCGCGCCGTCACCCGACGCCGGGACCGACGCGGCCGCGCCGGCGCCCAGCTGCATGCGGGCGATGACCTGGCCGACGACGACGGTGGCGCCCTCGTCGACGAGCAGCTCGGTGATGGTGCCGGCCGCGGGGGCGGGCAGCTCCATGTCGACCTTGTCGGTGGAGATCTCGACGATCGTGTCGCCGTCGGCGACCGCGTCGCCGACCTTGACCGACCACTCGAGGATCGTGCCCTCGGTGACCGACTCGCCGCCGGCGGGCGTCGTGATGTCCACGATCTCCCCGGGCGCGTCGTCGGTTGCGGGAGCCTCTTCAGCGATGGACGGACTACTCCCGTTGCCACTGCTGCCGTTGGGCGATCCCCCGTCGCCGGCGCCGACCGCGATCTCGGCGAGCACGGAGCCCACCGCCACGGTGTCGCCCTCGGCGAAGTGGATCTTCACGATGGTTCCGCTCGCTGGGGCGGGCACCTCCGCGTCGACCTTGTCGGTCGAGACTTCGACGATGATCTCGTCTGCCTCGATGGTCTCACCTTCCTGCTTGTGCCACTCCAGGATGGTGCCTTCTGTCACCGACTCTCCCATAGCGGGGAGCGTGACTTCGATCGTTGCGGCTTCGACGGCCATGTCAGTTATTTCGACTCTAGCGTGGGGTTGTATTAGCTGCGGTTAGGTTCCTGCGACGCTGCTCGCGGACGAACTCGTAGGACCCCACGAAGGGTCCGACCGCTCCGATCACGGCCACCGCGACGGCCAGGGGGAGGGGAATGACGCGTGCGCGCAGCGCCTCGATGCACAGCACGCACATCAGGATCCAGCCCAGGCCGTGTGCCAGCCCGAACACGAGCTCCAATCTATGGAGTCCCGGGACGATCCACACCGCCAGCAAGATCGCGTACACGGTGGAGTGGGTGAAGGACAAGTACTTGAGCGTCGTGAACGACGGGGTGAACGGTGTGGTGCGGGTCACGCGAGCATCCGCGCCATGCCGCGCAGGGTGTCGTCGGCCTCGTCGGGCCACGCGTCGATGTCGGCCGGCCACCAGGCGTAGGCGTCGTGCTCGTGGTCGGGCACGACCTCCACGCCGGCCGGCAGCCACGCCTGGCCGATGAAGAGCACCATCTTGTGCGGGAGCTGGATGAGCGCCTCGCCCTGCACGCGCTCGGCGGTGACCGACCACTCCTCCAGCAACTCGCGCGTGAGGGTGGTGAACGGGCTCTCGCCCTCGTCGACCGCGCCGCCCGCGCCCAGCGCCCAGCGCCCGGCCCACGAGGCCAGCCACGCCGCGCGGCGGCCGGCCAGCCAGCGGCCCTCGCTGTCGCGCGTGACACAGAGCGCGGAGATCGTCTCCGACGCGTCGCCGTCGACCAGCCGCAGCGCCCAGCGCAGCGGCTGCAACTCCATGTGCAACTCGCCGTCGGTCGCGTCGAACTCCACCAGCCGCGCGCCGGTGCCGTCGTGGCTGGGCGAGCTGCGGTCGCGCAGCGCCTGGATCGCGAGGTCGGCGGCGGCGGTCTTGGCGGCGTCGGGGACGAACGTCTCGTCGCGCCAGACCGCGTGCACCTGGTCCGCGCGCCAGGGGCCGCGGGCGAGCAGCCACGATGCGGGCGCTTGCGTCATCTTCTTACAAGGTACGCTTGCGGCGTCTTGGAGCGCTCTCCCGCGGACGTCTATGCCGAGCACTGCCGCCAGCGGGAGCTCGCTTATCAGGTCGATCTGGACGGTCGGCCGATCTTCCGGCCGCGGGTCGGCTACGACACCTGGCGCATCAGCGCGGGGCGCGGGACCGTCTACTCGACGTCCGTCGTCCGCCCGCGCAACGGCACGCCCTACGGCGTCGTGCTGATCGATCTCGACGAGGGCTTCCGCATGATGAGCCGCGTGGTGGGCGTCGCACCGGAGGACGTCACGATCGGGCTGCGCGTGCGCCTGGCGTGGGAGGACGGCGACGGTCCCGAGGCGCCGCCGCTGCCGGTCTTCGAGGTCGACGCATGACCGGCGTCGCGATCGTCGGCGCCGCCGAGGCGCACATGGGCCTGGCGCTGCCCGGGCTGAGCGCGTCCGACGTCATGGCCGACGCTGCGCTGCAGGCGCTGGCGGACGCGGGGCTCACGCCGGCCGACGTCGACGGCGTCTTCGCCTCCTCGACCCAGCTGCCGTGGGCGACCGTCAACCTCGCCGACGACCTGCGCATCGTCCCGCGCTACACCGACTCCACCATGATCGGCGGGTCGTCGCCGATGGCCCACGTCAACCACGCGCGCGCCGCGATCGCCGCCGGGCTGTGCGACGTCGCGCTCATCGCCTACGGGTCGACGCAGCGCTCGGTCGGCCGCGCGACCGCGTCGGTCCAGGAAGTCGATCCGTGGGAGGCGCCGTACCGCCCGGTGCTGCCCGTCGGCGCCTACGCCCTGGCGACCGCGCGCCACATGCACCAGTACGGCACGACGCCCGAGCAGCTGGCCGAGGTCGCCGTCAGCGCCCGGCGCTGGGCGCAGGGCAACCCGGACGCCTGGTCGCGCGACGACCTGACGGTCGCCGACGTGCTCGCCGCGCCGCGGGTCTGCGATCCGCTCGGCGTGCGCGACTGCTGCCTGGTGACCGACGGCGGCGCCGCGATCGTCATCACCTCCGAGGCGCGCGCCCGCACGCTGCGCCGCCCGCCGGTCTTCGTCCTCGGCGCGGCCGAGGCGCACAGCCACCGCCACATCACGGCGATGCCCGACCTCACGGTCACCTCGGCGGTCATCTCCGGCGAGCGCGCGTTCGCCGAGGCGGGGCTGACGCCGGCCGACGTCGACAGCGCCCAGCTCTACGACGCCTTCACCATCACCCCGATCCTCTTCCTCGAGGACCTCGGGTTCTGCGCCAAGGGCGACGGTGGCCCGTTCGTCCTCGACGGACGCATCGGCCCCGACGGCGAGCTGCCGGTCAACACGACCGGCGGCGGCCTGAGCTACGCGCACCCCGGCATGAACGGGCTGCCGCTGCTCGTCGAGGCGGTGCGCCGCGTGCGCCACCACGGCGACGACGTCGCGCTCGCCCACGGCAACGGTGGGCCGCTGTCGAGCCAGGCGACCGTGCTGCTGGGCAGCGAGGCCGCGGCCGAGGAGCGCCCGCGCGCGGCGAAGGCGCGCAGCCGCCGGGGCGACAGCGCGACGGCCGGCGCCGGGCGCCACCGGCGCGCGTTCGCGGCAGGTCGCTCAGCACGGTGAGCGGGCGATGCGCTCGACGCTCGCCGCGCGCTGCCAGGGGCAGAGCATGAGCCTCGGGCGGCGAGCGTGGTGGGGCTGGGGCTTCGAGGAGCGCAAGCTCGACCCGGCCGCGCTCGCGTCGACCGTCCGCGACGTGCTCGGCTTCCCGCTCGGCGAGATCGAGCAGCCGGTCGCGCTGGAGTCCATCGTCCTGCCCGAGCCGCGCTTCCAGGTGCCGGGCGGCGCACCGTGGTCGACCGATCCGCGCGACCGCATCGAGCACGCCTACGGCCGCTCGTTCCCCGACACGGTCCGCGCGTTCCGCGGCCGGATCGACCATCCGCCCGACGGCGTCGTGTTCGCCCGCAGCGAGGACGATGTCGAGCGCGTGCTCGACTGGGCCGAGCGCGAGGACGTCGCGGTCATCCCGTTCGGCGGCGGCACGAGCGTCGTCGGCGGCGTCGAGCCGCGCGTGCCGGGCGATCGCCTCGGCGTGGTGTCGCTGGACCTCTCGGGGCTGGACCGCGTCGTCGAGGTCGATGCGGTCTCGCGCTCCGCACGCATCCAGGCCGGGGCGACCGGCCCGCAGCTGGAGGCCCAGCTCGCCGAGCACGGGCTGACGATGCGCTTCTTCCCGCAGTCGTTCGAGCTGTCGACGCTGGGCGGCTGGATCGTCACGCGCGCCGGCGGCCACTTCGCCACGGTGTGGACCCACATCGACGACCTGGTGGAGTCGATCCGCGCGCTCACGCCGAGCGGGGCGTGGGAGAGCCGGCGCCTGCCGGGCAGTGGCGCGGGCCCGTCGCCGGACCGGATGCTGTTGGGCTCGGAGGGGATCCTGGGCGTCGTCACCGAGGCGTGGGTGCGGGTGCAGCCCAAGCCGGCGTTCCGCGCGTCGCGGGCTGTGCGCTTCAAGGACTTCATGAACGGGGCGGAGGCGGTGCGGGCGCTCGCGCAGTCCGATCTGCACCCGGCCAACTGCCGGCTGATGGACGCCCTCGAAGCCCAGCAGACCGGCGCCGGCGACGGCACGCACGCGCTGCTGGTCCTCGGCTTCGAGTCGACCGACCACGACGTCGAGGGCGCGCTGGCGCGCGGGCTGGCGATCTGCCGCGAGCACGGCGGTGCGCCGGACGAGCCGAGCGCGGCAGGCCCGGCCGGCGCCGTCGGCGCGTGGCGCGAGGCCTTCCTCGCGATGCCCTACCTCCGCGACGCGCTCCTGCAGCTCGGCGTGCTCAGCGACACCTTCGAGACCGCGATCACCTGGGAGCGGCTGCCGGTCTTCCACGCCGCGGTCAGCGGCGCGGTGCGCGAGGCGCTGGGCGAGCCGTGCCGCGTCACCTGCCGGCTGACGCACGTCTACCCCGACGGCGCGGCGCCCTACTTCACGGTCCTCGCGCCCGCACGGCGGGGCGACGAGCTGGCACAGTGGGCGGAGATGAAGCGCGCAGCCTCCGACGCCATCCTCGCCGCGGGCGGGACGATCACCCACCACCACGCGGTCGGCCGCGACCACCGCCCGTGGTACGACCTCCAGCGCCCCGACCTGTTCGCCGCGGCGCTGCGGGCCACCAAGGCCGCGGTCGATCCCGCCGGCGTGCTCAACCCCGGCGTGCTGGTCGATCCATGAGGCCCCTCGCGACGGTCGCGTTCGAGGGCCTGCTGCGCCGATGGGGCGAGCGGTGAGCTTCACGCGGGTGTGCGTCTACGCCGGCTCGGCCCCCGGCGCCAACGACGCGTACGCCGAGGCGACCCGCGCCCTGGCGGCGGGGATCGTCGCGCGCGGCGCGGGCGTCGTCTACGGCGGCGGCAGCCTCGGGCTGATGGGCGTGCTCGCCGACGCGACGATCGCCGCGGGCGGCCACGTCACCGGCGTGATCCCGCGCTTCCTCGACGACCGCGAGGTCGGCCACCACGGCGTCACCGACCTGCGCGTGGTCGAGACGATGCACGAGCGCAAGATGTTGATGGCCGACCTCTCCGACGCGTTCGTCGTGCTGCCCGGCGGCATCGGCACGCTGGAGGAGATCGTCGAGATGTTGTCGTGGTCGCAGCTCGGCCTGCACCGCAAGCCCATGGGGTTGCTCGACACCGACGGCTTCTGGCAGCCGCTGACCGCGCTGCTGGACCACATGACCGCCGAGAAGTTCGTCGGGCTCGACCATCGCAAGCTGCTGCTGTCGGCGCCCGACGCCGAGGAGCTGCTCGGCGCGATGGCGGCGTGGGAGGCCCCGGCGGTCGGCCGCCGGTGGCTGCGCTCCGAGGACGAGACGTAGGCCTTGCCCGAGGTCGCCATCCTCGGCTCCGGCGCGGTCGGAGCCCTGCTGGGTGCTGCGCTGGTCGGTGCCGGGATCGACACCATGTTGGTCACGCGCGAGGCGACGGCCGCGCTGCTGCAGCGCGACGGCCTGCAGGTCGACAGCCCGGCCTACGGCGACCACCACGTGCGAATCCGCGCGGCGCCGCGCCTCACCGAGCCGACGGCGGCGCTGCTGATCGCGGTCAAGGCCCCGCACCTGGCCGCGGCGCTGGAGCGCATCGCGGTCGAGCCCGACGTCGTCGTGCCGGTGCTCAACGGCTTCGAGCACCTCACGCTGCTGCGCGAGCGCTTCGGCGACCGCCTCGTCGCGGGGACCGTGCGCGTGCAGGCGCACCGCGAGAGCCCGACGCACGTCGTGCACCGCGCGTCGTTTCGCACCGTCGCGATCGCCGACCCGGGCGCGCCCGTGCTGGCCGCCGCGCTGGAGCGCGCCGACGTCGAGGTGCTCCGCGGCGGCAGCGCGAGCCAGGTCGTCTGGGCCAAGCTGTCGCGCCTCGCCGCGCTCGCGCTCGCCACCTCCGCCGCCGACGCGCCCCTGGGCGAGGTGCGCGCCGAGGCCGAGGCCGTCGTCCCCGAGCTGGTCGCCGTGGCCGCCGCCGAGGGCGCCGACATCGACCCCGACCAGATCGTCGCCGAGCTGCGCGGCCTGCCCGACGCCGCGACGTCCTCCCTGCGCGGCGACGTGTCGGCCGGGCGGCCAGACCACGAGCTCGACGCCATCGGCGGCGCGGTCCTGCGCGCGGCCCGCCGCCACGGCCTGGCCGCCCCGCAGACCGAGCGCCTGGTGGCCCGGGTCGCCGCGCGCACCGCAGGCGGGTAGCCTCGTAGGCGATGTCCGACCCGTCGAAAGTCGCCAAGAACCTCCAGGCCTTCCAGATCGCGATCAACGCGCACGATCGGGAGAACCCGACGCACGACGCGTTCGGGATCGGGCTGGCGCACTTCGACATGGAGCGCCTCGGGTTCGACGAGGGCGAGAACATCCTCCCGGGCATCACGATCCACGGCGACGACGGCGTGACCGGCAACTTCCGCGTGCTCTGCAACGGCGATCACGACGAGAACCTGGAGCGCGAGGCCGAGGAGGCCGACGTCGTCGAGGCCGTCGCGGTCGAGCGCCAGATCACCATCGCGCCCGGCGGCGGGCAGCGCGAGGGCTACTGAGCCGCAAAGCGGTACGGCGGTCCCGGAAAGCCCGGAGATTCGCCGAATGCGGCCCGGGAACGCTCAAGTTCCTGGCGTATTGGGTCGACCAGCCTGCGCATGGGGTCGACCATGGAGGATGTCGCGCGCTTCTTCGAGCGCTCGCCTGACCTGCTCGCCGTCGCGGACCGCCGCGGCTACTTCACCTGCCTGAACCCCGAGTGGGAGGCGGTCCTCGGCTGGTCGCGCGAGGAGCTCATGGCCGCCCCGTTGCTGAACCTCGTGCACCCCGAGGACGTCGAGCGCACGTGCCAGGAGATCGCGCGCGCCACCGGCCCCGATCCCTGCACCACGCGCTACGAGAACCGGCTGCGCACCCGCGACGGCGTCTGGCGCTGGCTGCTGTGGAGCGCCCGCTGGGACGGCGAGGAGTGGGTCGCGGTCGCCAAGGACATCACCACGCGCAAGGAGCTGGAGCGCCACAGCCTGCACGACGCGCTGACCGGCGTCGCCAACCGCGCGCTGGCCGCCGACCGCCTCGGCGCCGCCGTGGCGCGGCTGGGCCGCAGCGCCGGCGCGGTGGTCGCGCTGCTGGTCGACATCGACGACCTCACCACCATCAACGACACGCACGGCCACGCCGTCGGCGACATCGTCCTGCGGGCGATCGCCGAGCGGCTGACCGAGCGGCTGCGCGTCGCCGACACCGTCGGGCGCTTCGGCGGCGACCGCTTCCTGGTGGTCGCCGACGGGCTGTCCGACGATGGCGCGTCTGGGATCGAGGCGGTCATCGAGCGCGTGCACGGCGCGTTCTCCCGGCCGATCCCGACGCGCAACGGCGCGGTGATCGTGACCGGCAGCGTCGGCGTCGCCGTGGCGCGCGGGATCGACGCCGACACCGAGGACCTGATCCGCGACGCCGACGTCGCGCTGCGCCGCGCGAAGTCCAAGGGCCGCGGGCACGCCGAGGTCTTCGACGCGGCGCTGGCCGCCGAGGTCCGCACCCGGCTGGAGCTGGCTGCGCAGCTGCGCGGCGCGCTGCAGCGCCAGGAGCTGCGCGTCGTCTTCCAGCCGCTCGTCGCGATGGCCGACGGCAGCCCGATCGGCTGCGAGGCGCTGCTGCGCTGGGATCACCCGACGCGTGGCGAGCTGCTGCCCGGCGCGTTCCTGCGGATCGCCGAGGACGACGGGCTGATCGTCCCGATCGGCGCGTGGGTGCTGGAGGAGTCCTGTCGCCAGCTCGCCGCGTGGCGGGCGCAGGGCCGCGAGCTGTGGGTGTCGGTCAACGTGTCGGCGCGCCAGCTGGCGCAGCTCGACTTCGTCGCGGTCGTCGAGCGCGCGCTGCGCGAGACCGGCGCGCCCGCGGGCTCGCTCTGCCTGGAGGTCACCGAGACTGCCGTGCTGCGCCGCCCCGACATGGCGCGCCACGCGCTGGAGGCGCTGCGCAGCCTCGGCGTCCGCGTCGCGCTGGACGACTTCGGCCTCGGCTACTCGTCGCTGACGCACCTGAAGGCGCTGCCGGTCGACGTCGTGAAGGTCGACCGCTCGTTCGTCGCCGACCTCGTGCGCAGCACCGAGGACCGCGCGGTGGTCGAGGCGGTGCTGACGCTCGCCAACCGCATGGGGTTGACCGTGATCGCCGAGGGCGTCGAGACCACCGACCAGGACGCGCTCCTGCGCCGGATGGGCTGCCCGGTCGTGCAGGGCTACCTCTACGGCCGCCCGGTGCCGGCGGCCGACGTGCTGCTGCCCGACGCCGTGCGGCCGGCGGTGCCGGGCGCGGTGATCGAGACGAGCGCGGCGGTCTAGCGCAACCCTCGACCAACCCTGCGAAAGGGGTCTGACCCCTTCGCGGCGTCGTTGGCGCTCAGCTCGCCGCGTGGTCGGGGTCCGGGGCGTGGTTCGTCGGCGATGACGAGTGCGTATCCGGGGGCGCGCGCGCCGTCTGTCTTCCGCGGGCGCCTGGGGCGGGGGCGTTCGGGCGCGAACGGTGATGGATGGCACCTGGGGGTCGCATATCGACCCCAATGCGCCAACCATTCGATCGATGGCACCTGGACGTTGCATTTCAACGCCTAAGTGCCATCCATCGCTCGGACGCCCGCCCTGGGCACCGCGGGCGCCGCGCGGAGGACAGACCAGCGCGCGGGCACCGCGAGCGCACTCGTCATTGCCGACGAACCACGCCACACCCCGCGACACGCGCCGCGAGCTGGACGCCAACCACGCCGCGCGCCGCGTCGCGCCCCCTACGCCGCCTCCACGCTCAGCTCGCATCCGAACGCCCGCCGGAACAGCTCCGTCTCGCGGCTGGCCGCCCACCGCGCCACGCGGGCGTCGCCGCGGGCGTGCAGCGCCAGGCGCACCCGCCCGTCCTCGCGCTCGACCCGGACTTCCCGTACAAGTTGGTCGCGGCTGCGCTCCAGGTCCTCGGCCAGGCGCAGCAGGAGCGCGCAGCGGTCGAGGATCTCCAGGTCGCCGGGGCGCATGAGCTTGTCGAAGCCGCCGAAGGCCGGCATGCCCTTGCGGTGGTAGCGCACGACCTGGCCGATGAGCGCGACCTCGCGCTGGTCGAAGCCCGGCAGC
>DASYBY010000506.1:0-4442 GCA_036500525.1 Baekduia sp.
CTCGTCGATGTCGTGCGTGACGAAGATGACGGTCTTGCCGAGCTCCTGCTGGAGCTTGCGGAACTCCTCCTGCAGGCGGGAGCGCGTGATGGGGTCGATCGCGCCGAACGGCTCGTCCATGAGCAGCAGCGGCGGGTCGGCGGCGAGGGCGCGAGCGACGCCGACGCGCTGGCGCTGGCCGCCGGAGAGCTGCGCGGGGTAGCGCTTGCCCATCTCGGGCTCCAGGCCGACGAGCTCCAGCAGCTCGGCGGTGCGCGTCTTGATGCGCGCGTGGTCCCAGCCGAGGAGCTTGGGGACGGTCGCGATGTTGTCGGCGACGGTGAGGTGGGGGAAGAGCCCGATCTGCTGGATCGCGTAGCCCATCGAGCGCCGCAGCTCGGCCGGTGAGCGGTCCATGACGCTCACGCCGTCGACGCGGACGTCGCCGGAGGTCAGGTCGATCATGCGGTTGACCAGGCGCATCGCGGTCGTCTTGCCGCAGCCGGACGGGCCGATGAGGATGCAGACCTCGCCGGCGGGCACTTCGAGCGTCAGCTCACCGATCGCCGGAGTGGACGAGCCGGGATAGGTCTTCGAGACGCGATCGAACTCGACGGTGACGGCGGACGCGGTCATCTGTTGTCCACCAATCTACTTGGAAACGTCTCGGAGTAGGCCAACGGCCCCTCGGGGTGGGCGGTGTTGGGAGGGCTCATGGAGACTCCGCGGCCGGCGGAACCGAAGATGGTACCCAGAGCCGCGGAGGGCACGTGCAGGTCGTCACCGCGCGGGACGTGCCCGGGGAGGGCTGGAGCCAACCGTCAGCTGCACGACACCGGCGTGTCGGCCCGCGATCGCGACCGTCCCGCGGGCGGTGTCGACCGCGACGGCGTCGGGCTGGCGGACCGTCGGGACGCGCTCCAGGACGCGCGGCGGATCGGTGGTCGAGAGCGCGACCAGCTGGTTGGTGGCGGGCAGCGTGACCCAGAGCCGGTGGCGGACGGGGTCGGCGGCGATGGCGTACGGGCGGCCGGGGAGCGCGGTGCGGCGGAGGAGGGCGAGCGTCGGGTGGACCGCGAAGGTGAGCAGCGCGTCGCCGCGGGGGTCGGTGACGTAGACGCGGCCCTCCTCGGCGGCGACCTGGGCCGGGCCGGCGCCGGCGGGGGCGCGACCGAGGCGCTTCAGGGTGCGCGGGTCGTAGAGGGCGAGGGTGCGCTCGCGGCCGGACACGACGGCGAGGGCGTGGTCGCCGTCGGCGGCGGCGAGCGCGACGGGGTCGGTGTCGACGCGGAAGCGGGCGGTGGGGCGGCCATCGTCGAGGACGGCGACGGTGTTGGAGCGCGGGTCGGCGACGAAGGTCCGGCCGGCGACGACGGCCGCGGCGGGCGCCTGCGGCGTCGCCAAGGCCCGGGCGCCGGTGGGGTCGGGGATGGTGAAGACCGACGGCGCCGATCCCGCGCCCCCGATCAGCGCGACGGTGCGCTTCCTCCGCCCGGTCCGTGCGTCGAGGACCACCAGGCGGGCGGGATCGCCGACCGCGACCACGACCTCGCGCGCGGTCGGATCGATCGCCAGGGCCTCGGGCGCTCCGCCGACAGCGACGACCCGCCCGGCCGGCTTGCCCGTCAGCGCCGGGGAGCGAGCAGGCTGCGCCGCCGGCGAGAGCGCCGGGCGCTCCGGCTGGCGCGCCCCCGATCCACCACAACCCGCCACCGCAACGGTCGCGAGCAGCAGAGGAAGGACCCGACGCACGCCACCAGCGTCGCAGAGCCCGCGCGCCGCGCCGCCGGCGGCCCTGTACGCCGCGCCTGGCATGCTCCCCGCATGAGCGAGCTTCCTCTGACCGGCGGCTGCCTCTGCGGCGGCGTTCGCTACGCGATCGACGAGCCGTTGGTGTCCGCCGGGTACTGCCATTGCACGCGGTGTCAACGGCGGGCGGGGGTCGCGGCGGCGATCTCGGCGAGGGTCGTGCCGGGCAGCTTCCGGATCACGGAGGGGGAGGAGCTGCTGAAGGCGTGGTACCCGCCGGATGGCGGCAACGCCAAGGTCTTCTGCATCTCCTGCGGCAGTGGCATCATCGCGCACGACCCCGAGCGTCCCGAGCTCCTCGGCGTCCGCCTGGGCACCATCGACGGCGATCCCGGGATCCGCCCCGGCTACCACCAGCACATCGCGAGCGCCGCCATCTGGGAGCCGCTCCCCGACGACGGCCTCCCACGCTTCGACGGCCAGTCAGCCTCCCCGCCGCGCTGAGCCGCGGCGCTTCGCGCTAGACGCCCGCGGCCCTGCGCGCCCCGGCGTGGGCGGCGTCTTCGAGGCGGTCGTCGAGGGGAGAGAGGGCGGAGGGGTCGATGTTGAGGGCGGTGGCCAGGAGCCAGTCGGCGAACCAGGCGTTCTTGGGCAAGAGGGGGCCGTGGAGGTAGGTGCCGATGACGGTGCCGCGGCGGACGCCTTCGAAGCCTGAGCGACCGTCGTTGCCGTGGCCCTTCAGGACCCGTCCCAACGGCTGTTCGCCGGTCGCCAGCGCCGTCCGCCCGCCATGGTTCTCGAAGCCCGCCAGCACGCGGGGGCCGTCCAGGCCCGGCAGCTCGACCTCGATCGCGACGTTGCCGATCAGCCGTGAGCCGTCGATCGCGCGAACGGTCTTGAGGTCGACGAGGCCGACACCCGGCACACGCTCGGTGCCCAGCTCGTAGTGGTCACCCAACAACTGGATGCCACCGCAGATGCCCATGACCAGCGCGCCCCGGGCGGCCGCCGCGTGCAGCGCCTCGCGCTTCAACTCCACCAGGTCCTGCGCGCAGAGCTGCTGATCGCGGTCCTGGCCGCCACCGAGGTAGAAGAGGTCGTGCGCGTCGGGGTCGATCGCGTCGCCGAGCCCCGCAGCCGTCAGCTCGAAGCCGATCCCCCGCCACGCGCACCGCCGCTCCAACATCAACATGTTGCCGCGGTCGGCGTAGATGTTCATCAGGTCGGGGTAGAGCGCGCACACGCGCAGACGGTCAGCCACGGAGGACCACCACCGTCGAGCCCACGTAGACGTCGGTCGCCGGGATCCGCAGCGCGGACTCGGCCTCCAGCCCCAGCGCCTCGGCCTCCTCGGCCACCTCGGCGGCGCTCACCCGATCCAGCCGGATCACGTCGTGCGACTCGCTGACCACCACGCCGTCGGCGTCCTCGACCTGCCGCAGCCGGTGGATCGCCGCCCGCGCGCCCTCGTCGACCACGGCCAGCGGCCGGCTGGCGTAGTGCACGCCGTCGACGTCGCACGCATCGGGCTCGGGCAGGCCGTCGGTCTCCGAGTCGAAGCTCTCCAGCGCGTCGGCCAGCGCCGCGGCGACCACGCCGCCCGGCGACAGGTGCGCCCGGGCACTGCGCAGGAACGCTGCGCGGCCGTCCACACCGCCCAGCAGCTGCAGCGTCTGCATCGGCACGATGATCAACGCGAAGCGCGCCTCGCCCAGGTCGAACTCCCGCGCATCGGCCACGACCGTGTCCACGACAACGCCCGCCAACGCCGCCCGCTCCGCCAACGCCGACAACAACTCCGCCGACGAGTCCAGCGCCACGACCCGCACCCCGCGCGCCGCCAGATCCAGCGAGATCCGCCCCGTCCCCGCACCGACGTCCAGCACCGGCCCCGCGCCGCCCGGCGTCTCGGTCTCCGCCAGCCGCCGCCACAGCGGGAGATCCTCGCCGTAGCCGCCGCACTCGACGTCGTGCCACAGCACCTCGAGACCGCTCATCCGAAGCTGCTCCCCGCCACGCCGCGGGCGACCAGCTCGCGCCGCAGCTCCAGCATCGCCGTGTAGGTCGGGATCGCCACCAGCCGCCCCGGGACGTCGGGGACCGCCGCCAGCGCGCAATCCAGCCCGGCGGCCAGATCCGGCTCGACCGACAGCCGGTCCTCCGGCACGCCCGCGTACTTCAGCCGCAGCGCCATCTCCGGCGCGCGCGTGCCCGAGCACGTCACGTGCCGCAGCCGGTCGGCGAGCGTCTCGAAGTCGGCGTCCCAGATCCAGCTCACGTCGCGCCCGTCGGCCGTGTGGTCGTTGAGCACCGCCAGCAGGTCGTGCTCGCCCGGCTCCAGCGCCAGGGTGCGCAGCACCTCGTTGGCCCCCGCGGGGTTCTTGACCAACAGCAACAACAAGTCGTGCGACCCGACCCGCACGGTCTCCGCCCGCCCGAACGCGGCCGCGACCTCCTCCAGCCCCGCCACGATGTCCCCGGCCGGCGCGCCCAGCGCCACCGCCAGCGCCGCGGCGGCCAGCGCGTTGTACACGTTGTAGAGCCCGGGCAGCGGCAGCCGGACGTCGACCGTTCCCGACGGCAGCCGCATCGTCACCCGCGCGCCGCGCAGCCCGTCGAGCACCACGCGCTCGGCCGCCACCTGCGGCGCGGGGCGCGTCGCGCCGCACGAGTCGCAGTGGTAGTGCCCCAAGTGCCCCAAGAACACGTAGTCA
>DASYBY010000507.1:0-6242 GCA_036500525.1 Baekduia sp.
CGCGGTCGCCGGCGTGCTGCGGGCCGAGCTGGACCGCCGCGACGCGCATCCGATCGGCGCCCGCGAGGCGGTCGAGGGCGCGCTGGAGCGCCTGGAGTTCTGCAGCGACGACACGGTGCGCCTCGGGCGGCTGGCGGTCACCGGCGTGGCGATCGAGGCCGACCTGGCCCAGCGGGCGCGCGATCTGGGCGACGCGGCGGCCGAGGCCGAGGCGATGGCGCGCGCGGCGACGATGCTCGGCCGGGCGCAGGCGGCCGCGGCGGCGGGCCGCCCGCTGGAGACCGCGTACGCGGCGACCGCCGAGGCCCATCACGACCGCGCGACGGGCACCGATCCCGGCACGGGCTGGGCCGACGCCGTCGCCGAGTGGGCCAAGCTCGACCGTCCCCTACCCCAGGCGTGCGCGTGGCGCTACGCGGCCGAGGCGCACCTGGCCTTCGGGCGCCGGGAGGAGGCGACCGAGGCGGCGCGCGCGTCGCTGGCGATCGCGCGGCCGCTGGGCGCGGCGTGGATCGTCGAGGAGATCGAGGGGCTCGCGGCGCGGGCGCGGCTGAGCGTGGACGGGGTCGGCGTCGGGGAGGCCGTGGCGGTGGGCGACGGCGCGCCGGCCAACGGCAGCGGGGCGACGACGGGCGCGGGCAACGGCGCGCCGACCACCGGCGATGCCGACCCCTTCGGCCTCACCCCGCGCGAGCGCCAGGTCCTCACGCTCGTGGCGCGCGGCGCGACCAATCGCGAGATCGGCGCGGAGCTGTTCATGGCCGAGAAGACGGCCAGCGTCCACGTCTCCCGGATCCTCGGGAAGCTGGACGTCCGCAGTCGAACCGAGGCGGCCGCCGTAGCGCACCGCCTCGGACTCGCTGCAGACTGAGTGGGCTACTCGGCGGCAGGCGTCTCGGCCTCGGCCTCGGCGGGTGCCGGGGCCTCGGTCGATGCGGCGTCGTCGGCAGCGCTCGGGGCGTCGCCGTTGGCCGCAGCGCTGGTGGCGCTGTCGGTCTCGGGAGCCTCGGCGGCGGGAGCGTCGGCCTCGGGAGCCTCGGCCTCGGGGGCCTCAGCGGCCTCGGTGACCGCGGCCGCGTCGGCGGCAGCAGCCGCCTCGGCAGCAGCCTTGGCCGCCAGGTCCTCGTCGATCGTCCCCGCGAGCACGGCCTTGCTGGGGCCGAGCATCATGGTCATGTTGCGTCCGTCGAGGTTCGGGCGCTGATCGACGGTCGCCAGATCGGCGAGCTCCTCGGCCAGACGGTCGAGGATCATCCGACCACGCTCCGGGTGGGTCACCTCACGGCCACGGAACATGATGGTGATCTTCACCTTGTCCTTGTGGCGGAGGAAGCGCTCGACGTGACCCTTCTTGGTGTCGTAGTCGTGCTGTGCGATCTTCGGCCGGAACTTGATCTCCCGGATGACGATCTGCTGCTGGTGCTTACGCGCCTGCTTGGCCTTCTGCGCGATCTCGTACTTGTACTTCGAGTAATCGAGAATGCGGCAGACCGGCGGACGCGCCTCGGCGGCGACCTCGACGAGGTCGAGCTCGCGCTCCTGCGCCATGCGCAGGGCGTCTTCGGTCTTCATGATCCCGACCTGCTCGCCATCGTCGCCGATGACGCGCACCTCGGGGACCCGAATGCGCTCATTGACACGCGTGGTGTCGCGCTCGGGCGGGCGCCGGTCGAACCTACGCGGGACCGGCACTAGCTGTTCTGTCGACGGCTCGTCATGAGCGCGGCGCCGACCTTGTCGCGATGATGCAAATCAACGTGATCCAGTATAGACGCATCTGGCGCCCCACCGCCAGGGGCCTGTCCGGATCTTTGGACGAGGCCCCTGCCGGTCCGGCACGCGCGCGCCCCGCTTACGCCGTGCGGGCGACGGTCAGCGCGCTCAGGCGCTGGGCGAACTCGTCGACGGTGACCGTGCCCTGATCGCCCTCGCCGTGGCGGCGGACGGCGACGGAGCCGGACTCGGCCTCGCGGTCGCCGACGACCAGCATGTAGGGGATCTTCTTCATCTCGGCGTCACGGATCTTGCGGCCGACCGACTCGCTGCGGTCGTCGAGCGCCACCCGCAGGCCCGCGGCGCGCAGCTGCGCCCGCGTCGCGGCGGCCGCCTCGTTGTGGCGGTCGGCGATCGACAGGACGATCGCCTGGGTCGGCGCCAGCCACAGCGGGAACTCGCCCGCGTAGTGCTCGATGAGGATGCCGATGAACCGCTCGAACGATCCGAGCAGCGCGCGGTGGATCATCACCGGGCGGTGCTCGCTGTTGTCGGCGCCGATGTAGCTCGCGTCCAGCCGCTCGGGCATCTGGTAGTCGAGCTGGACGGTGCCGAGCTGCCAGGAGCGGTTCAGCGAGTCGCGCATGTGCAGGTCGATCTTCGGCCCGTAGAACGCGCCGTCGCCGGCGTTGACCTCGTACTCCAGGCCCTGGCGCTTGAGCGCGCTCTCCAGCGCGGCCTCGGCGCGGTCCCACATCTCCTCGGAGCCCAGGCGCTTCTCGGGGCGCGTCGACAGCTCGAGCTTGGGCTCGAAGCCGAACAACTCGTACAGCGCGAAGCCGAAGTCCAGGCAGCCGACGACCTCGTCCTCGATCTGCTCCTCGGTGCAGAAGATGTGGGCGTCGTCCTGCGTGATGTGGCGGACGCGCATGAGGCCGTGGAGCGTGCCGCTGGGCTCGTGGCGGTGGACGAGCCCCTGCTCGCTGAAGCGGATCGGCAGCTCGCGGTAGGAGCGCCGGACGTCCTTGAACAGCTGGACATGCCCCGGGCAGTTCATGGGCTTGAGGCCCATCGGCCGGTCCTCGATGTCCGTGAAGTACATGTTGTCGCGGTAGTTGTCCCAGTGCCCGCTGGCCTTGAACAGCTCGACGTCGTAGAGGATCGGCGTCTTGACCTCGTCGTAGCCGCGCTGCCGGTTCTCGGTGCGCCAGAGGTTGGTCAGCTCGTTCCAGATCGCCATGCCGGGCGGCTGCCACAGCGGCATGCCGGGCGCGAGGTCGGAGAACGTGAACAGGCCGAGCTCCTTGCCCAGCTTGCGGTGGTCGCGCGCCCGTGCCTCCTCGAGGAGGTGCAGGTAGGCGTCGAGCTCCTTCTGCTTGAAGAAGGCCGTGCCGTAGATGCGCGTGAGCATCTGGCGGTCCGAGTCGCCGCGCCAGTAGGCGCCGGCCACCGACTGCAGCTTGAACGCGCCGATGCGCTTGGTCGTCGGCGCGTGCGGTCCGCGACACAGATCAGTGAAGGGGCCGTTCGTATACAGGCTGACGGTCTCGGCGCCCTCGTTCTTGACGAGGTCCTCGATCAGCTCGACCTTGTAGTCCTGGCCCTCGCCGCGGAAGCGCGTGATCGCGTCGTGGACGGAGATGTCCTCGCGGACGAACGGCTCGTCGGCGGCGACGTGCTCCTTCATCTTGGCCTCGACGCGCTCGAAGTCCGCGTCGGAGAACGTCACGCCCTCGGGAAAGTCGAAGTCGTAGTAGAAGCCGTTCTCGATCGACGGGCCGATCGAGATCTTCACGCCCGGGTAGAGCTCGAGCATCGCGGCGGCGAGCACGTGGGCGGTGTCGTGGCGGATGAGGTCCAGCGCGTCCTGGCCGGAGCGGTCGGTGACGATCTCCAGGGCCGCGCCGTCGGGCAGCGGGGCGTTGAGGTCCCGGGTGATCCCGTCGACCTTCACCGCCAGGGCCGCCTTGGCGAGCCCCGGGCCGATCGAAGCTGCCGCATCGGCGCCCGTGGCGCCATCGGCGAGCTCGAGCTCCTTGCCGTCCGGGAGGGTGACCTTCATGGGGGCCATCCTATGGGACGGTCTGAGTCACCGGCCGGGCCTCGCTACCGTGTCCAGCGCCGGTTGGCAGTGGAGCGTTGTTCCTGCGCTGCGCGCACACGCTCCCCCACCGGCCGTTCGCAGCAGCACACCCGACGCGGCACAGGCCCGTGCGCCCACTCGGCGTTCGGCCTTCCCCGCCCGAAGGAGGGATCCCCTATGCGATCTCCCACGCTCATCACCGGACTGATCACGACCGGCAGCGTCCTCGCCGTCGCCGCGGGGCCGGCCGCGGCCTCGGCCTCCCCCCTGCAGGCCACGCTGCCCGGCGAGGGCTCCGGCACCGGCCTCGCGCCGCTGGTCCATGCCACCAAGATCCCGCTGGTGCGGCGCGACGTGCGCCTGGCGCGGCGGATCGCCCACGTGCGCGGCACGCACCTGCGCCACGGCTACCGGCACACCGTGGCGCGGTTCACCGTCGAGAAGCTCGAGCGCCATCACCACCATCTGCGGCGCGAGCTGCGCCGGGCGCGGCGTGCGGCTCGGCGCGCCCGCGAGGTGCCTGCGTCGACCGCCTCCCCCGCCCTGCAGGCGATCGCCGCCTGCGAGTCCGGCGGCAACCCGACGACCGACACCGGCAACGGGTTCTACGGCAAGTACCAGTTCACGCAGGAGACCTGGCAGGCCGTGGGCGGCTCGGGCAACCCCGCCGCCGCGTCCGAGAGCGAGCAGGACCGCCGCGCCGCCGCGCTCTACGCCCAGGCGGGCGCCGGCCAGTGGCCGGTGTGCGGGCAGTAGCTCGGGGGCGCCGGGGCGGGTTCTAAGGTCTGGGCATGGACGCCGCTCGCCTGCGCTCCGCCTTCCCGGTCCTCGAGAAGACGGCCTATCTGAACGCCGGGACCTGCGGGCCGGTGCCGGCCGCCGCCCATCGCGCCGCCGTGGAGGCGTGGCGGATGGGCACCGAGGAGGGGCGCAGCGGGCCGTTCTACCAGCGGTTGATCGAGCTGTCGGGTGTTCTTCGCGAGCGCTACGCGACCGTGCTGGGCGCCGAGCCGGACGACGTCGCCCTCATGGGCGGCACGAGCGACGGCTGCGGGCGCGTGGTGGCCGGGCTCGCGCTCGGGCCGGGCGACGAGATCCTCACGGCCGACGACGAGCACCCGGGCCTGCAGGGTCCGCTGGTCGCGGCGCGCGAGCAGCGCGGCGTGGCGGTGCGCGCCGTGCCGCTGGCCGAGCTGCCGGGTGCGGTGGGCGAGAACACCAAGTTGATCGCGTGCTCGCACGTGTCGTGGCACAGCGGCGCGGTGGCGCCGCTGGGCGAGCTGGCCGCGGTGGCGCGGGCGCGCGAGCTGCCGCTGCTGCTCGACGGCGCCCAGGGCGTCGGCGCGGTCCCGACCGACGTGCGGACGCTCGGCGCGAACTTCTACGCCGGCTCGGGCCAGAAGTGGCTGTGCGGGCCGGTCGGCACGGGGATGCTGTGGGTCGATCCGGCGTGGCGCGATCGGGTCGCCGCGCCCGCGCCGGCCTACGGCGGGCTGGAGACGCCGTCGGCGGGGTTGGCGAGCGCGCTGGCGCCGAGTGCCAAGCGCTATGACTTGCCGTCGCAGGATCTCGCGGTCATCGCCGCGGCGGTCTGCGCGTTGGATGTGCTGGCCGAGGCGGGACTGGCCGACGTGCAGTCCGCGGCGATCGCGGGCGCGGCGCGGTTGGCGGAGGCCCTGCGCGACGACGGCCACGACGTGGTGGCACGGGGCGACTCGACGCTCGTCTCGTGGCACGTCGAGGGCGGCGACGAGGAGGCCGTGGCGGTGCGTGATCGCCTGGCCGACTCGGGGATCGTCGTGCGCGATCTGCCGGGTGCGGGGCGGCTGCGGGCGTCGGTCGGCGGGTGGAACGATCTTGATGATGTTCAGCGCCTCGTCACGGCGCTGCGGTGAGCGGGGTGTCGCCCAGCGTCTGGGTGCTGATCGCCGCGTTCGACGCCGAGCCCTACGTCGGGCAGGCCGTGCGCAGCGCGCTGGCGCAGGACTACCCGGCCGATCGCTTGCATGTCGTCGTGGTCGACGACGGCTCGCGCGACGGCACGGCGGCGGTCGTGCAGGCGCTGGCCGACGAGCATCCGGAGCGCGTGACGTTCGTGCGCCAGGAGAACCGCGGGAGCGTCGGGGCGACGAACCGGGCGGCGAGTCTGGTCCCGGCGGACGCGGACTACATCGCGATCCTCGACGCCGACGACGCGTGGCCGGCGGGCAAGATCGCCGTGCAGGTCGAGCTGCTGGAGGCCCGGCCGGAGGTCGGGCTCGTCTACACCGACATGCGGGTCATCGACGGCGCGGGGACGGTCCTGCAGGAGTCGTGGCTGCAGGACGCGCGCCCGCCGACGGGCCGCGGGCTGCCGACGTTCCTGCGCGAGAACCTGGTGACGGGGTCGTCGATCGTCGTGCGCGGGACGCTGCGCGACGCGCTCTTCCCGATCCCCGACGACATG
>DASYBY010000508.1:0-5228 GCA_036500525.1 Baekduia sp.
GACCGCCTGCGTCTTGACCGCGCCCTCGACCGCGACGCAGCCGAGCAGGAAGCCGAGGAGGTTCGCGCCGCAGTCGCCCATGTAGATCGAGGCGGGCGGGAAGTTGTGCACCAGGAACCCGGCGGCGGCGCCGGCGGTGCACGCGGCGAGGATCGCGGCGTAGTTCTTGTCCAGGTCGAACGCGATGATCGCGAACGCGACCGCGGCGATCGCGCAGACGCCGGCGGCGAGGCCGTCGACGCCGTCGGAGAAGTTGACGACGTTCATCATCGCGACGAGGCCGACGACGGTGATCGGCCCGCCCATGGAGCCGAAGTCGATCGGCCCGACGAAGGGCAGCGTGATGTTGGTGGCCTCGACGCCGTAGACGACGGGGATGACCGCCGCCGCGATCTGGCCGAGGAGCTTGACCGCGGGATGCAGGTCGAAGCGGTCGTCCACTGCGCCGACCAACGTGATGAGGATCGCGCCGAGGAGGATCCCGACGAAGCGGTCGTGCGTGCGCGAGGTCGTCTCGATGAAGAGCAGCCCGGCCACGAGCGCGCCGGCGAAGATCGCCAGGCCGCCGAGCAGCGGGGTCGACCCGCGGCCCAGGCCGCGGGTCTTGGGCTGGTCCACGGCGCCCACGCGCCGGGCGAAGCGGGCCGTGAGCGGGGTCAGGAGCGTCGCCACCGCGAAGGCGACGGCGAACGCGTAGGCCGCGTGGAGCTCCGTCATACGTCGCAGAGGGTATTCGGCGGCCCGGCGTGCGAGGCTTCCGCGGCGGTGCGCATCCTCCTCGTGACCCAGATGTGGCCCTCGGCGGCCGAACCGGATCTCGGCAGCTTCCTGCTGCCGCTGGAGCGCGAGCTGCTCGCGCTCGGCCATCAGGTGGACGTCGCGGCGATCTCCCGGCGCGGTGGATCGCCGGCCAAGTACGCACGGCTGACGGCCGATGCGGTGCGCGCGGCGCGGCGGACGCGGCCCGACGTCGTCTTCGCCCATTTCCTCTTCCCGGCGGGCGCGGCGGGGCTGGCCGCGGCGCGCGCGGCGCGGGTGCCGCTGGTCGTCATGGCGCACGGTGGCGACGTGGCGAACCTCGCGCGCGGGCCGCTGCGGGTGGCGACCCGGCCGGTGGTGCGGGGCGCCGCGACGGTGATCGCGAACTCGCGCTGGCTGGCGACGCGCCTGGAGGCGCGGTATCCGGGGCTGGCGTGCGAGGTGTGCGACCTCGGCGTCGACCTGGCGGAGTTCGCGCCGGGGGTGGCGCCGGCGGCGTGGCCGGCGGGTGACCACCCGCGGTTGCTGTGCGTCGGCTCGCTGATCGCGCGCAAGAACGTCGTGGCGCTGGCCGACGCGTTCGGGGTGCTCGGCCGCGGGTCGCTGGTGTTCGTGGGCGACGGGCCGCTGCGGGGCGAGTTGGAAGGCCGCGCGGGCGTGACGGTCGTCGGCCGTGTGCCGCACGGTGAGGTGCCGTCGTGGATGGTGGCGGCCGACGTCGTGTGCCAGCCGTCGCTGGTGGAGCCCTTCGGGCTCGCGGCGCTGGAGGCGATGGCGCTGGAGCGCACCGTCGTCGCGACCACCGAGGGCGGCCCGCCGGAGTTCGTGGTGCCGGAGGCCGGGGTGCTCGTCGCGCCGGGGGATGGCGTGGCGGGGTTGGCGGCGGGGCTGGAGCGGGCGGTGGCGTTCGGGTCGCCGAACGCCGCCGCGCGGGTGGCGGCGGAGGGGCACAGCGTGGCGCGGCAGGCGGAGCGGATGGCCGCGCTGCTCGCGGCCGCCGCGGGTCGCGGGTCGTAGCTGACTGGCGTCCCGCCCGGGCGCCGGTAGCGCTGCGGGGCGCGGTCTGTCGGCAATGACAGGGAGGTTGGCGGAGCCCCGGCGCTCGGGGGCTGCCGCGGGCGCCGCGGCCGGCGATCCGTGTCGTTTAACCCGGGATATAGCCGGGCAGGACGACACGCGTCCCCGCCCGCGGAGGTCCGGGTCGCTTTGGGCTCCTATATGGAGCCCAAAACGACACGCATCCCCGGGGGCCCCGGCGCGCGCGGAGGACCGACGGCGCGCGCGCCCGGCTCCGACCTCCTCGTCATTGCCGACAGACCACGCGCCGCGGGACGACCAGCGCCCGGGCTGGGCGCCAGCAACGCCGCGGCCCGCGACCCTAAGCCGCCGCCCCCGCCCCCAGCTGCTCGTACAGCGGATACCGATCCGCGATCGCACTCACCCGCTCCGCCAGCTCGTCCCTCGCGCCCGCGAACGCCGGCGTCAGCGCCGTCGCGATGATCTCGCCCAGCTCGCGGAAGTCGTCCACGCCCAGCCCGCGCGTCGCGAGCGCCGGCGTCCCGATCCGGAGCCCGGAGGTCACCATCGGCGGACGCGGGTCGAACGGGACCGCGTTGCGGTTGACCGTGATGCCGATGTCGTGCAGGCGATCCTCGGCCTGCTGGCCGTCCAGCTCCGACTCGCGGAGGTCGACCAGCGCCAGGTGCACGTCGGTGCCGCCGGTCAGCACGTTCACGCCGTGGCCGGCGTCGAGCAGCGCGGCCGCGACGGCCTTGGCGCCGTCGATCGTCCGCTGCTGGCGCTCGCGGAACAGGTCGGTGCCCGCGATCTTGAAGGCGACGGCCTTGGCCGCGATCACGTGCTCCAACGGGCCGCCCTGCTGGCCCGGGAAGACCGCCGAGTTGATGGCCTTGGCGTGCTCGGCCTTGCTGAGGATGAGCCCCGAGCGCGGGCCGCCGAGCGTCTTGTGGACGGTCGACGTCACGACGTCCGCGTACGGCACCGGGTTCGGATGCAGCCCCGCGGCGACCAGGCCGGCGAAGTGCGCCATGTCGACCATCAACAGCGCGCCGACCTCGTCGGCGATCTCGCGGAAGCGCGGGAAGTCCAGCTGGCGCGGATAGGCCGACCAGCCGGCGAGCAGCAGCTTCGGACGACGCTCCTTGGCGATCCGCTCGACCTCGTCCATGTCGATGAGCGACGTCTCGCGGTCGACCTCGTACGGCGCGATGTCGTAGAGCCGGCCCGACACGTTGAGCTTCATCCCGTGCGACAGGTGCCCGCCGTGCGGCAGCGCGAGGCCCATGATCGTGTCGCCCGGCGTCAGCAGCGCGTGGTAGACGGAGGTGTTGGCCTGCGCGCCCGCGTGCGGCTGCACGTTGGCGTGCTCGGCGCCGAACAGCTCCTTGGCGCGATCGATCGCCAGCTGCTCGATGATGTCCACGAACTCGCAGCCACCGTAGTAGCGCTTGCCGGGGTAGCCCTCGGCGTACTTGTTGGTGAGCACGCTGCCCTGGGCTTCCAGGACGGCCTGCGGCACGAAGTTCTCGCTGGCGATCATCTCGAGCGTGCGCTGCTGGCGGTTCAGCTCGAGGGCGATGGCGTCGGCGACCTCCGGATCGACATCCGCCAGCGGGCGGTTGAAGAAGTCGGGGCTCAAATCGGAAGACACGGCGGACTCCTTTGGGGTTTCCGATGGATGCCCAGGCGCGCGGCAGGGTGAAGGTGTCGCTTCCCGGAGGTCTGTTCCTCCCATGGCGCCAGTCGCGACGCCTCGAAGATACCAGCGCGCTCAGGCTTCTGAGCGGACCGCGGAGCCGTCGAGCTCCGAGATCTGCCCCACGCGCCGGGCGTGGCGGCCGCCCTCGAAGGACGTGCGCAGGAAGCGCTCGACGATCGCGTCGGCCTCGTCGGGCGCCAGACGGGAGCCCGAGAGCGTGACGGCGTTGGCGTCGTTGTGGCGCCGGGCCATCTCGACCTCGGACGGATCGTGCGCGTTGACGGCGCGGACGCCCGCGACCTTGTTGGCGACGATCGCGACCCCGACGCCCGACCCGCACGCCAGCACGGCCCGCTCGACCGAGCCCGCGCCGACCAAGCGCGCGGCCTGCTCGGCGAACGCCGGGTAGTCGACGGAGTCCGGCGTGCCGGTCCCGACGTCGACGATCTCGTGTCCCTCCGCCAGCAGCACGGTCTTGACGTGCTCCTTGAGGTGGTAGCCCGCGTGGTCCGACCCGACGGCGATCACCATGTCGCGCGAAATCTACCGCGCAACGCGCCCGGAGGGAACGGCCCGATCAGGGGATGAGTCCGTCGAGCGCCGCGACGACGCACCCGTGGGCCACGGCGCCCTCGCGGAGGATCTCCCAGGTGCCGTCGGACTCGAAGCGCCGGAGGTCGATCACGGTCGACGCGGTGCCGTCCAGCTCGCCCGCGTCGAGCAGCAGATCGGCCTCGGCGCGGATCGCCGCCGGGATGTCCTCCAGGCGCCGCGCGTCGGCGCCGCCCGACGGGTTGGCGCTGGACTGCAGCACCGGCCAGCGGACCGCGCCGAGCGCCGCGGTGGCCGGGCCGAGCGCCGGCACGCGGAGCCCGAGCGTCGCCGGATCCGGACCGCAGGCCAGCGGGAAGCGGCCCGCCGGGTTGGGCAGCAGGACCGTGACCGCGCCGGGCATCAGGCCCTCCAGCGCGGCGACCGTGCGCGGGCCGAGCTCCGGCAGCGCGGCGAGCGCCAGCTCCAGCGAGAAGAACATGACCGCGGCGGGCTTGTCGGGCCGGCGGCCCTTGATCGCGTAGAGGCGCTCGACGGCCTCTGGCGTGTCGGGCTCGCACGCCAGGCCATAGACCGTGTCGGCCCCGAAGACCGCGACGCCGCCGACCGCCATGCAGCGCTCGAAGGTCTCCGCCTGCCCCGGGGTGATCGTCATCGCCGGCCCACCACGACGCGCTCGATGCCCGCCAGGTCGCGCACGACCTCGACCTCGGGGAAGCCCGCCGCGGCGACGAGGCCGCGGACCGCGGGCGCCTGCCCCGCGCCGACCTCCAGCGCGAGCAGCCGCGCCTCGGTCGCCGCCGCCTGCGTGACCAGCGGGCGGATCACGTTCAGCCCCTCGGCGCCGGCGAACAGCGCCAGGTGCGGCTCGTGGGCGGTGACGTCGGGCGCCATGCGCGCCTTGTCGCCCTCGCTGACGTACGGCGGGTTCGAGGCGATGGCGTACACCTCGCCATCGACACCGTCCAGCAGGTCGGCCTCGCTGAACGCCACGTCGAGCCCGAGGCGGCTCGCGTTGGCGCGGGCGACGGCGAGCGCGTCGGGGCTCACGTCGCTCGCGCTCACCCGCAGGTCGGGGCGCTCGTCGGCCAGCGCGAGCGCGATCGCGCCGCTGCCGGTCCCGACGTCGTGGACGCGCACGCCCTGCGGCAGATCGAGCAGCGCCTCGACGAGGTGCTCGGTCTCCGGGCGCGGGACG
>DASYBY010000509.1:0-4486 GCA_036500525.1 Baekduia sp.
GTGCAGCACGGCCGCGACGCGCACGCGCTGATGCCCAACAGCCGCCTGGAGACCTTCCCGGGCGCGGGGCACTTCCCCTTCAACGACGACCCCGAGCGGTTCGTCGCGCTGTTGCAGGACTTCATGTCGACCACCGAGCCGGCGGCGTTCGACGACGACCTCATCCGCCGGCTCATGCTCCGGGAACGCTCATGACCACGCGCGATGCCTATCCCCACCGGATGACGATCACCACCCGGTGGAACGACAACGACGTCTACGGCCACGTCAACAACGTCGAGTACTACGCCTTCTTCGACACCATCATCAACGCCTACCTCATCCGCGAGGGCGGGCTGGACATCCATCGCGGCGCGGCCATCGGCCTGTGCGCCGAGTCGCACTGCTCGTTCACCGCGGCCCTGGAGTTCCCGCAGGCCGTCGAGGCGGGGCTGCGCGTCGGCCATCTCGGCACCTCCAGCGTGAAGTACGAGATCGGGCTGTTCGGCGAGGACACCGCGGCGCCCGCGGCGACCGGCTGGTTCGTGCACGTCTTCGTCGACCGCGAGGACCGGCGGCCGGTGCCGATCCCGCCGGCGATCCGCGGCGCGCTGGAGAAGCTGGCATGAGGGTCCGGGGCGCCGTGCTGCGCGCGATGGGGCTGCCCAAGCCCTACGTCGACTCGCAGCCGCTGGAGATCGTCGACCTGGAGCTCGACCCGCCCGGGCCGGGCGAGCTGCTGGTGCGCGTCGGCGCGGCCGGGCTCTGCCACTCCGACCTGTCGGTGATCGACGGCTCGCGCCCGCGCGTGATGCCGATGGTCCTCGGCCACGAGGCGGCCGGCGAGGTCGTCGGCACCGGCGGCGGGACGCCGGGCTTCGCCGAGGGCGACCACGTCGTGCTGTCGTTCGTGCCGACCTGCGGGGACTGCGGACCGTGCCGGGCGGGGCGCGCCGCGCTGTGCGAGCCGGGCGCCGCGGCCAACGCGGCGGGCTCGCTGCTGTCGGGCGGGCGGCGCTGGAGCGAGCCGAATGCGCCGGGGAGCGGGCACCAACTCCATCATCATCTCGGCGTGTCGGCCTTCGCCGACCACGTCGTCGTCTCGGCGCACTCCGCGGTGAAGATCGACCCGTCGCTGCCGCACGAGATCGCGGCGCTCTTCGGGTGCGCGGTGCTCACCGGCGTGGGCGCGGCGGTCAACAGCGCGCAGGTCGCCGAGGGCGACCGGGTCGTCGTCTTCGGCCTGGGCGGTGTCGGCCTCGCCGCGCTGCTGGGCGCGAAGATGGCCGGCGCGGCGGAGATCATCGCCGTCGACGTGGTCGAGGACAAGCTCGAGCACGCGCGCCGCCTCGGCGCGACGCCGATCCACGCGGGCGACAGCGTCGTCGAGGCCGTGCGCGAGGCGACGGGCGGCGGGGGCGACAAGGTCATCGAGACCGTCGGCAGCGCGCGCGTCCTGGCCCAGGCCTACGAGGCGACCCGCCGCGGCGGCACGACCGTGACCGTCGGCCTGCCGCACCCCGAGCAGCGCCTCGACATCCAGGCCGTCAGCCTGGTCACCGAGGAGCGCACGTTGAAGGGGTCCTACCTCGGCTCGTGCGTGCCCGAGCGCGACATCCCCAAGTTCGTCCGCGCCTACCAGGACGGCCGCCTGCCGGTGCAGGAGCTGCTGACGCACCGCATCACGATCGACGAGATCAACGTCGGGTTCGACCGCCTCGCCGCGGGCGCCGCCGTCCGGCAGGCCGTCATCCTGTAGGCCATGCGCGAAGCCGAGCTGACCGAGACCGACGCGGGGCTGGTGCCGCAGGGCGAGGGCTGGTTCGTCCTCAACCTGCGCGACGCCGCGTGGCAGACGATGGCCGACAGCGGGACGTGGGTCGCGTTCGAGGCCGAGGGCGTGCCCAACCAGATCGGGGTCGGCGCCCACGTCCTGCCGCCCGGCGAGTCGACGGGCTTCTACCACCGCGAGGGCAACCAGGAGGGGTTCCTGGTGCTGTCGGGCGAGTGCCTGGTGATCGTCGAGGGCGAGGAGCGCGTGCTCAAGCAGTGGGACTACTTCCACTCCCCGCCGGAGACCGGCCACATCATGATCGGCGGCTCGTCGGACCAGCCGTGCGTGTTGTTCATGTTCGGCAACCGGCTGGAGAGCGCGAAGACGGAGTACCTGGTCGAGCCGGCGGCGGCCAGGCACGGGGTGTCGGTCGACACGCCGACGGGCTCGTCCATGGAGGCCTACGGTCCGCGGACGTTCCTGCCCGCGCGGTCGCCCTGGCCTCCTGCGGCCGCCTAGGCCGCGGCCGGCAGCAGCTCGGCGGCGGCGCACACGCCCTCCAGCGCCGCGACGGCCGCGGGGGTGAACTGCTGCCCGACCAGCGCGCGGCACTCGCGCAGTGCCTCGTCGACCGAGCGCCCCGGCGAGTAGGGGCGGGCGCTGACCATCACGTCGAACGCGTCGGCCGCGGCGAGCAGCGCGGCGCCCTCGGTCAGCTCGTCGCCGCGCAGGCCGCGCGGGTAGCCGCGGCCGTCGGGCCGCTCGTGGTGGCTGAGGATCCAGTCGACCTGCTCGACGTCCAGCACCTCCTCGACGATCCGCGCGCCCAGCTCGGCGTGGCCCTGGATCGTCGCGTACTCGTCGGGCGTCAGGCGCGAGGGCTTGAGCAGGATCGCGTCGGAGATCCCGATCTTGCCGACGTCGTGCACCAGCGCCGCCTCGTGCAGCAGCGCGACGCGATCCGGCGACCACCCGCACTGCTCGGCCAGGCGCGCCGTCAGCTGGGCGACGCGCTCGGAGTGCTCGGAGGTGCTCGGGTCCCGCGCGTCGATGGCCCGCGCCAGCGCGCGGATCCCGACGAGGGCCTGCGAGCGCTGGAGGTGGTGCAGGCGCTCGGTGGCCGACAGCTCGTGGATGGTCAGCGGGTCGTAGCTGGAGACGCGGTTGCGGCCGTGCTCCTTGCTCCAGTACAGGGCGCCGTCGGCGTAGCGGGTGAGCGCCGCCGCGTCGCGCGAGTGCAGGGCGTCGCAGACGCCGACCGAGATCGTCACGCGGGCGCCGCCGGCGAACGCGGCGCGCTCGATCGTCTGGCGGGCGCGCTCCAGCGCGGCGACCGCGTCCTCGCCGCCGATCTCGGGCAGCAGGATCGCGAACTCGTCGCCGCCGATGCGGGCCAGGACGTCCTCGGCGCGCAGGTGCTCGCGCAGATGGGCGGCGACCGTGCGCAGGACCTCGTCGCCGACGCCGTGGCCGCCGGCGTCGTTGATGGTCTTGAAGCGGTCGACGTCGACCAGGGCGATGGTCATCGGCCGGTCGTGGCGCTGGGCGCGCGCCAGCTCGGAGCGCAGCCGCTCCTGGAAGGCGCGGTGGTTGGCCAGGCCGGTCAGGGGATCGGTGGTCGCGTCGGCGCTCAGGCGGGCGAACTGCTCGGTGTTGGCGACGGCCATGCCGACCAGCTCGGCGAACTCCGACAGGTGCTGCTCGGCGTCGACGGGCAGCGAGTGGGCTTCGACGGCGCTCACGCACAACGCGCCCCAGAGCCGGCCGCGGACGTGGACCGGCGTGCCGACGAGCGTGCTGAAACCCTGGTCGGCCAGCAGCTTGGACTCGTGCCCGCCGGGGAGCGACATGTCGTCGATGCGGCAGCTGCGACCCTCGCGGCGGATCGTGGCGATCGGGCTGGTGGGGACGACCGCGTAGCTGATGCCCGGCGCGACGGCCCGGCCGTTGCGCTGCCAGGTGCCGACGACCAGGAGCTGGTCGTCGGGATCGAAGCGCAGGATGCCGCCGCCGTCGGCGCCCAGGAGGCGGGCGGCCTGCTCGGCGGCGAGGCTGCACACGACCTCGGGCGGGTGGCCGGCGGCCACGGCAGTGGCGATCGAGCGCAGCGCGTGGTGCTCCTCCGACAGGCGGTCGGCGGCCTCGCGCATCGCGGTCAGCAGGCGGCGGCCGGCCATGAGGACGGCGCCGATGACGGCGAAGGTGGGGAGCGCCAGCGCCAGCTCGCCCAGGGCGTTGGCCAGGCCGCGGTCGTCGAGGACGGGCAGTGCCCAGACGATCGCGCAGGCGATGGTCATCGCGCTCGCCTGGCGCGGCGTCAAGAACGACGCGGCGTAGGCCAGCGCGAAGAAGATGTACAGGCGCGCGGGGGAGTCGACGCCGCCGGTCAGCGCGATGATCGCGGCGATGACGAGGATCGCGGCGGCGCCGGCGGTGGGGAGGACCCAGCCCGCGGCCCGCGGCCAGTCGATCACGAAGAGGGCGAAGAACGACCAGATCAGCGCGCCCGAGGCGATGAGCAGCGGCCACGGGTAGAGCGGCGTGTCGACCTGCGGGAAGAACGGCAGGCCGACGGTCGCGATGGCGGCGATGAGCCACATCGCGCCACCGACCCGGCCCGCGATCGAGCGCTCGGCGTCGGGCGTCGAGCGCAGGTGCGCGGCAAGGCGGTCGACCCGATGACCCATGTCCTCCGGGTGGTCGGGTGCTGCGCGGCCGAACTTGACGCGGGAG
>DASYBY010000510.1:0-21172 GCA_036500525.1 Baekduia sp.
TTCACCGGCGACATCTCCACCAACACCGTGCAGGCCGGCTTCAACGCCAACGCCCTCGACACCTGCGCCGCCGGCTCGTTTGCCGCCGGCAGCACGACGGTCGTGTGCACGCTGGGCGCGACGGAGCCGACCGCAACCGCGACCACGTTCAACGTGGCCGTCAGCTAGTCCCACAGGGGCTCGCGGCAAGAGGAGCACGTGCGAAACCTGCGCACACGGCTGTTGCTGGGCGCAGGCGTCGTGCTCCTCCTAGCGGCCTGGCTGGTCGCGGGCCCCGCGCAACTCGGCGGACGGACGACCTATGTCTCGACACACGGCATCAGCATGGAACCGCGGTTCCACACCGGCGACCTCGCGCTGGTGCGTCCTGCTGCCGACTACCGGGTCGGAGACGTCGTCGCGTACCGCAGCACCGTGCTCCACAGCGTCGTCCTGCACCGCATCATCGCCCGTGACGGCGACCGCTATGTCTTCAAGGGCGACAACAACGACTTCATCGACCCGGTCCATCCCGCTGGCGCCGAGCTCATCGGCCGGCTGTGGGTGCGGGTACCGCGGGGCGGCATGGTCCTCGGCTGGCTGCACACGCCGCCCATCGCGGCGTTGCTCTGCGGCGGGATCGCGCTGCTCCTGGTCTGGCCCGCGCGGCGGCGCCGTCGTCGCGGCAGCACGGCCGGGCCGCGTCCTCGAAGGGCGACGGCGATGACCCGCCGGCCGGTCGCACTGAGCAACCCGAACGCGCAGCTGCTCGTCACCGGCTGCGCGCTGGTCGCCTCGGTCTGCCTCATGATCGGCCTGGTCGCCTGGATCCGTCCGGCGAGCCATTCGGTCGCGGCCAAGGTCGACTACACCCAGAAGGTCCGCTTCTCCTACCGCGCCGACGCCCCGGCGGGCGCGGCCTACCCGACCGGGACGGTCAAGACCGGGGACCCGATCTTCACGCGGCTCGTGCGCCAGGTCCGGGTCAAGGTCGCTTACCGCCTCGACTCCGCCGCGCCCAGCGAGCTCGCCGGGACCGAGGAGCTGCTGCTGCGCCTGAGCAGCCCGACGGGCTGGACCAGGACGATGCAGCTGCAGGCGCCCACGCCCTTCCACGGAGCTTCGAGCAGCGCCCGGGTGACGCTGGACCTCGACCGGCTGCAGGCGCTGATTCGCCGCGTCGAGACGCAGACCGGCACCCCCGCCGGCGCACCGTTCACGCTCGACGTCCTTCCGCGCCTGCGGGTCAAGGGCACGCTGGCGAGCCAGGCGCTCGCCGCGCGCTACGCGCCGGCGCTGAGCCTTCAGCTCGACCCGCTGCAGTTGCGCGTCGGCACCGGCACCGCGGCGGCCGCGACGACCGCGACTTCCGGCGCGGCCGCGTCGGGCACGCTCCCCGCGGCCTTCACCCCGAGCAGCCGCGGCAGCGTCGCCGCGACGGCCGCCAGGCCCAGCCGCCTGAGCATGGGCGGCCACGGGCTGCGCGTCTCGACCGCCCGCTGGCTCTCGCTGCTCGGCTTCCTGCTCGCCGGCGCGGTCGGCGTGCTCACCCTGATCCGTGAGCGCCGCCACCCGATCGACCTCTCGATGCAGATCCAGGCGCGCTACAAGCACCTGCTCGTCCCGATCGCCTCAATCGTGCTCACGCCGGACCAGCCGATCGTCGACGTGATGACGATCGACGCGCTGGCCCAGGTGGCCGAGCGTTGCGAGCGCGTGATCCTGCACCATCACCGCATCGGCGCAGAGAGCTACCTGGTCGACGACGAGGGCACGCTGTACCGCTACCAGCCACGGCCGGCGGCGCCGGCCGCGGTCGCGCCCGTGCGTCGCGCCGGATAGCCCCGGCCCCGGGGACGCTCGGGCGGTGTTCGGCCACCTCGCCGTTCGCGTCGCCGATCGGGGGAGCGTGTGGCTTCGTCGTCAGTGCCAAGACCCGGTCGACCCACGGCGTTCGCCGCCGCCGCGGTGCGGAGCTTCTCGAGCGCCGTGCGCAGCCGGCGTGAGACGTGCATCTGCGAGAGGCCGACGATCACGCCGATCATGGTCGGCAGCGCGTAGCTGCTGAACGCAGGGCGAGTCACCGCGCATCGACGCCGGGTAGGGCAGTCGGCATGCCTGAGCGTTCCCGAGCTGAGCACGCGACGAAGCCCACGTGAGGCAGATCTGCGCTGATCGTCGTCGACATGCTCAACCGCCATGAACACGAGGACGCCGAGCCGCTGCGCGAGTCGGTACGCCGCGTGCTGCCGAACGATGCACGATCTCATCGTCGCCGCGCGGACGTGCGACGAACGACAACCACGGCGACTGGACGACGGGGCGTGGAGGGCTGACGCGCTGGGGCACTCGGCGGCGCGGACCCCTCGCTGGTCGAGCCGGTGCCGGCGTCCGCCATGCCGTTCCTGGCCGACGACCCGAGTTTCGGCCAAAGCAGGGGATCTGCTGTGCTCAGTACCGGGCCCCGAACGACGGAAAGCCCCGCTGAGGAGCCTTCGAGGATGGCGCGGCGGGTCTCGAACCTGCGACCTCTCGCGTGTGAAGGACGAGGACGATCAAGGCCTTCACGTCGCCATCTCGCGCGCCCGGCACGCGAGCTGGAGCAGCAGCCGGTCGTCGGCGTTGTCGGGGTCGACCTCCAGCAGCGAGAAGATCTGGCGGATGCGGTAGCTCACGGCGTTGCGGTGCAGGTCCAGCGCCGCGGCCGTCTGAGTGAGCGAGCCCTGATGGTCGAGGTAGACGTGCAGGGTCTGGATGAGGCGCTCCGCGCGCGCGCCGCCGAGATCGGCCAAGGGCGCGAGCACTGTGGAGATCGCATCCTGCGCCGTGTCCGAGGCGTACCACTCGACCAGGGAGCGACGAAGCCCGACCCCGTCGAACGCCACGGCGCCGCCCGTCCGGCGAGTCGTCCGGGCGGCGGTCGTCGCCGCCTTGGCCTCGGCCGTCGAGGAGAGCAGGCCCGACACCCCCGGATGGGGGCCGCCGACGCCGCAGTGGATGAGCGTCGTCGGCCGGCGGACTCTGACCCGGCTCAGTCCCGCGTCGATGCGCTGGGCCATGATCGTCGAGGCGCCCGCCCCCGGGTCGTCGGCCGTCGTGCACACCAGGACCGCCGCCGCCCCGGACCGTGCGAGGTGCCATGTGCCCCCGGAGCGGCTCACGTCGCCGAGGACCGCGCGGGCGAGCGCCTGGTGTTCGGCGAAGGTCTCGACGCCGTCGCGTGCGGGCGCATCGACGAGCTCCTCGAACTCCAGGCGTGCTGCCACGTGGAAGCCGTCGATCGGGATGTCGAGCCCGCGGGCACGGTAGGCCGACGCGTCGCGGTGCTCCGGTGCGGCGGCCAGCAGCTCGGTGAGCACCTCGGCCCGCGAGGTGATCGGCCGTTCCTCGAGGTGCTGGGCGTAGTCGAGCGCCTGCGCAGTCCCGGCAGCGACGAGCGCGAGGACCAGATCGAGCGCCAGCGCGAGATCGCCGTCGGGCCGGGCGCCCGTGACCCAGCGATCCGGGTGGCCGTCACGGCGCACCGGCGCCGACGGTGCATCCTCGGGCAGGCGGTCGACCAGCGCGATCGGCACGCCGAGGGCCGTGCCCGCGTGGGCGGCCAGCGTCTCGGGCGGCACGCCGACCGGGTGAGCGAGCGCCGCCCGCATCGCCGTGTGCGCGCCCATCAGCGCGGCATCGGCGCCGCCCGCGAGTTCGCGTCCGATGGCGATCGCCAGCTCCGCGAGGTCGATGTCGGCCGGCGCGCCCAGGATCGCGATCCCCGCCCGGTCGGCGATCGCCGCGGCGGTGGGCGTGACGTCGGCCGGCCCCGGTCCGCAGATCACGAGCGCGGCGATGCCCACGCTGCGGGCGAGGCGCAGGGCGACGTCGAAACGGTAGGTGCCGGCCAGGGCCGACAGGGCACGGGTCAGCAGGACGATGGTGGCCGGGCCCATGCGGCCGAGCTCGGGCAGCTCCTGGACGAGGGCGACCCGGCGCACGTCGGGCGACGTCTGCGGACGCGCCAGGTAGCCGAGCAACGGGCTCAGCGGTGGCGACTCCACGAGCTGGTCGAGTGGCGTCACGAGCGTATGCTAGACCCGGGTCAACCGAGTTCCCAGCGGAGGCCGATGATCCTCGACGACGACTCCCTGCCGGACTTCGCGCGTGGGTGCGCGATCCTCGGAGCGGGCGGAGGCGCGGTCGACCTCGCGCTGCAGATGGCGCGGTACGCGGTCGGAGAGCACGGGTCGGTGGAGGTGCTCGGCGTCGGTGAGATCGCCGCGGGCGACCTGGTCCTGCCCTGCGGCCTGGTGGGGGCGCCGTCGATCGCCGAGGAGCGGATCCCCAGCGGCGACGAGGCGGCGAGCCTACGGGCGGCGGTGGAGGCGCGCTGGGGAGCGCCGGTCGCCGCGCTGATGCCGTTCGAGATCGGCGGATCCAACGGGCTGATGCCGGTGGTGTGGGCGGCACGACTCGGGCTGCCGCTCGTCGACGCCGACACGATGGGCCGCTCGTTCCCGTCGCTCACGCAGCTCGCGCTCGAGCTGGCCGGGGTCCACGAATGCACCTGGCTGCTGACCGACGGGCGCGAGAACGTCGTTGTCGTGGACGCGGCGGACTGCCGTTGGGCCGACCGGCTGGTGCGCGGCGCCGCGGCCAGCCTCGGCGGCCTGTGCGCCGCTGCGCTCGGCGGGGTGCGCGGCGCCGAGGCGCGGCCCGGTGTGATCGAGGGCTCGATCTCTCGGGCGCTGGTGTGCGGTGCTGCTCCTGACGGGACCGGCGTCCGGCTGCTCGATGGGCGCGTGGCCGACCTCGTGCGACGCCTCGACGGCACGCGCGTCCACGGCTCGGCGACCATCCAGGGAAGCGGCGCCGACGAAGGACGGTGGGTGCGCGTGGAGCTGCAGGACGAGTACCTGCTCGTGCTGGAGGAGGGCGGCGTGCGGGCCGCGGTTCCCGACATCATCGCGCTGCTCGCGGCGCCGTCGGGCACGCCGATCCCGACCGAGCGCCTGCGCGTCGGACAGCGCGTGCGCATCGTCGCGCTCCCGGCGCCCGAGGCGTGGCGGTCGGCTGCGGGCCTGGTGCTGGCGGGCCCCGGCGCGTTCGGGCTCGCGGTCGCGCACGCGCCGATCGCGGCGCAGGCCACTCATGTCGGGAGCTGAGCTGCGCGCGGGCGTCGACGTGGGCGCCACCAGTGCCGACGCGGTGCTGGTGGACGAGCGCGGCCGGCTGGTCAGCCGCGCCAAGGTCCCCGTTCACGCAACGCTCCGCGACAGCATCGCCGCAGCGCTGGACGCACTGCCGTGCCCCGGCCCGGATGGCGGCGGGGCGCCCGCGCGCGTGATGCTCGCCACGCACGCGATCACCGACGACCTCGAGCACCGGCGCGCGCTGACGCGTGTCGGGGTCCTGCGGCTCGGCGGTCCGCTGACCGGTGCGCTGCCACCGCTGAGCGGCTGGCCGTCCGATCTCCGCGCCGCCGTATCGGCCGGGGAGCGGATCGTCGGCGGGGGCACCGACCACGATGGGTGGACGGCCACGCCGCTGGACGTCGAGGCCGTCCTGCGGTTCCTGGAGGCAGTCGCCGGGGACGCGGGCGCGATCGCGGTCACGAGCGTCTTCGCGCCCGTCGCTCCCGAGCAGGAGCTCGAGGTCGTCGCGCTCGTCCGCCGCGAGCTGGGCGCCGGCGTCGCCGTGACCCCCAGCCAAGAGGTCGGATCGATCGGGCTGGTGGCCCGCGAGAACGCCAGCGTCCTCAACGCCACGCTCGCGGGGCCGGCCGAGCACCTCGCCGCCGCGCTGACCGGAGCGCTGGCCGCGCGCGGCATGGCGGCAGAGTCGTTCTTCGCACAAAATGACGGAACGATCATGGTCTTCGAGCATGCGTTGCGTTTCCCGGTCCTCATGATCGACGGTGATACGGGGGTGAGCATCCGCGGGGCGGCGCAGCTCAGCGGCGTCGCCGATGCCACGGTGGTCGACGTCGGTGGCTCGCACACCGAGGTCAGCGTCCTTGTCCACGGGTTCCCGCGCCAGGCGACGCCGCCGACGGAGGTCGCCGGCGTCAGCAGCGACTTCCGGGTCCCGGAGCGGTGGTCGCTGCCGGTCGGCGGCCGGACCGATGCGCCCGATCGCGCCGCCGCGCTGGGTTGGGAGCTCGCCGACGTCGATGTGCTCGACGACGATCCCGAGCAGCCGGGCCGGCCGATCATCGCGGTCGGCGGCGCCGCCGAGCTGGTAGCCCAGGCGCTGACCGGCGGGGAGGAGGTGATCCGGCCGGCGTACGGCGACGTTGCCGGAGCGTTCGGCGCGGCGACGGCGGCGGTCAGCGGCCACGCTGACGTGGTGTGCGCCGCGGACCCGCAGCGGCTGGAGGCCGCCACCGACCAGGTGAGCGGCGAGGCGATCGAGCGCGCGATCCACGCGGGCGCCGATCCGGCGCGCGTCGAGGTCGTCGACGTCGAGCAGGTTCCCCTCGGCCATCTCGTCGAGCCGGCCTTCCGCCTGCGCGCCCGGGCGGTCGGGCCGTGCGCTTGAGCGACGGGCGACCAGACCCAGAGCCGTACGTCCGCGGACGTTGATTGCGGGCGCGGGCCAGCGGGATTGTGCACCGGTCACAGAACTCGACGGACCTTCGTCGACTCTGACGAAGACGTAGCGGCGACGGCGGGCAACGGTAGTGCGATGACCGTCGTCGTAGAACACCATCACGGCGAGCTTGCGTCGCTCCAGGCCGAGCGCGAGATGCTCGTCGCCGCCCGGACCCACGGCGCGCCCTGCCGCGACGAGGTGGTCCAGGCGTTCATGCCGCTCATCGGCTCGGTGGCCCACCGCTACAGCGGCGCGCGCGCCGTCAACCGGACGGAGCTGATGCAGGAGGGCGTCGTCGGGCTGCTGCGCGCGCTGGACCGCTACGACCCAGAGCGCGGGACGCCGTTCTGGGCCTACGCGTCCTGGTGGGTGCGGCAGGCGATGCAGCAACTGGTCAGCGAGGTGACTTGGTCGGTGGTCCTCTCCGACCGCGCGCTGCGCCAGCTCGCCCGCGCCAAGGACGTCCAGCGACGCTTCGCCCAAGACAACGGCCGCGAGCCCAGCTGGGCCGAGCTGGCCGATCAGACCGGGATGCCGAAGGAGCATCTCGGCTATCTGCTCGCCGCCGAGCGCGTCCCTCGCGGGCTGGACGAGCCGGTCGGCGCGGGCCAGACGGGCGGCAGCTCGCTCGGCGATCTTCTGGCCGACCCTGCCGCCGAGGACCCGCTGGAGCGCGTGCCGCGCCGGCAGGCGGCGTCGCTCCTGGACGAGGTGATGGCGACGCTCACCGCTCGCGAGCGCACGGTGCTGCATCGTCACTACGGCCTCGACGGTCCGGAGCAGACGCTGCGCGAGATCGCCCGCACACTCGGCGTCAGCGCCGAGCGCGTCCGTCAGATCGAGCAGGGCGCATTGGAGAAGCTGCGCGCGACGTGCGACTGGGACGGCTGAGCGATGGCCGCGTGCCGCCGATGAGCACCCCGGCCACCCAGACGCCGGTGGAGACGCCCGACCACGACGGGGCCTACCCGCGCCTGACCGACGAGCAGATCGCGACGCTCTCGCGCCACGGCACGCGCCGCCGCACCCGCGCCGGGGAACTCCTCTTCCGTGAGGGCGACGAGCGCTATGACTTCTTCGTCGTGCTGGCCGGAACCGTGTCGATCGTCGGCGATCATGGCGGCGAGAACCGCCTCATCGCCGTCCACGGACCCGGACGGTTCCTCGGCGAGTTGAGCCTGCTGACCGGTCAGGCCGCGTTCTTCACCGCCGTGGTGCGCGAGGACGGCGAGGTGCTGCAGGTGCCCGTCGAGCAGCTGCGCGCGGTCGTCGTCGGGGACCCCGCCATCGGAGATCTGATCCTGCGCGCCTATCTCATGCGGCGCGAGATCCTCATCGGGCTCGGCGCCGGCGTGAAGATCGTCGGCTCGCGCTACTCGCCGCAGACGCGGCGGCTGCGCGAGCTGTGCGCGCGCAACCGGATCCCGCACCGGTGGATCGACCTCGAGGACGACACCGCCGCCGAGCAGCTCCTGCAGTCGATGGGCATCGCGCCCCAGCAGACGCCCGTCGTGATCTGGCACGGCGAGGTGCTGCGCAACCCGACGCCGGATGCACTGGCCGAGACGATCGGGCTGCGCCAGGACGCGACGAAGGAGGCGGTGTGTGACCTCGTCGTCGTGGGCGCCGGCCCGGCCGGGCTGGCCGCAGCCGTCTACGGTGCCTCCGAGGGCCTGGACACCATCGCGCTGGACGCCGTGGCGACGGGCGGCCAGGCCGGCACGTCGTCGCGGATCGAGAACTACCTCGGTTTCCCGGCCGGCATCTCCGGCGCTGAGCTGGCCGAGCGGGCCACGATCCAGGCGCGCAAGTTCGGCGCGCGGGTCTCGGTGCCGACCGAGGCCGTGGGGCTCGAGCGCGATGACGGCTACTACCTGGTCCGACTCGCGGGCGGGGAGCAGCTGCAGACGCGTGCGCTGATCATCGCCAGCGGCGCGCGGTACCGCAAGCTGCCGGTCGCCCGGCTGGAGGAGCTCGAGGGCAACGGCGTCTACTACGCCGCGACGACCATGGAGGCGCAGCTCTGCGCCGGCCAGCCGGTCGCGGTGGTCGGCGGTGGCAACTCGGCCGGGCAGGCAGCGCTCTTCCTCGCCAGGACCGCCGCGACCGTCCTCCTGATCATCCGGCACGGCGACCTCGCGCGCGACATGTCGCGCTATCTCGTCGACCGCATCGCGCGCGCCCCGAACATCGAGGTGCTCGTGCACACCGAGGTCCGCGAGCTGCTCGGCGAGGCCCGACTGGAGCGGATCGTGGTGGAGGACAACCGCAGCCACGATCGCCGGACGCTGGACTGCGGCGCGCTGTTCGTGTTCATCGGCGCCGACCCGCACACCGAGTGGCTGTCGGGCTTGGTCGAGCTCGACGAGCACGGCTTCGTGTGCACCGGGAGCCACGAGCGGGACGGCCGCCGGGCGCTGTTGCTGGAGACCAACCTGCCGGGCGTGCTGGCCGTCGGCGACGTGCGCAGCGGCTCCATCAAGCGCGTGGCCTCGGCCGTGGGCGAGGGCTCGATGGCCGTGCGCATGGTGCACGAGCGTCTCGGCGACTGAGGCCCGCGCACCGGCCGCAGCTACACGTACACCTCGTCGACGTAGCACCAGCGCCAGTCCTCGCCTGGCTCCATCGAGCGCACGATCGCGTGATCGATCGTGAACGCGTGGGCGCGTGCGTGGCGCATCGGCGACGAGTCGCAGCAGCCGACGTGCCCGCAGCTCAGGCACAGGCGCAGATGGACCCACGGCGTCCCGAGGCGCAGGCACTCCTCGCATCCCTGGGGCGTTCGCGGCGCGACGGGTCGGATCTGGACGAGATGGCGGCAGGCGATGGCCATGGACTTGCACTAGGCCCGCGCGCGGTGGCGACCAACCCGCTTGCCACCTCGAGCCGGCGACCTACTCCACCGGGCAGATGCCCCGTCACCCTCCCCGGGCCTCCGCCGCGGCCTGCAAGGCCGACTGCCGCCTTCGCCATCGCGAGACCGGGGGCGTCCGATGACGCGCCTCGAGATCGAGCGCTTCGATCCGCTCTCGACCATCCGCGCGGGTCGCGTGCGTGACTGGGCCGGCGAGCGGGCCGCCGACGAGCTGGCCGGGCGGACGGTGTGGTGCGCCGCGGCGTCGCCGCACGGGCGCACCGCGGCTCGCACCCTGGGCGAGCTGCTGCGCCAGGCCGCCGGCGACGTCACCGCCGATCCGCTGGACGTCACCGGCGCCGAGCCGCTGCGGACGCTCGCCCGGCGGCTGGACGCGATGCTCTCCGGCAGCGGCGCGCCGTCGCCCGGATCGCTGGGTGCCGAGGAGGCCGCGCTCTGCACCGAGGCGGCCAGTGCCGCCGAGGTCCTGGTCGGCCGGGCGGTGAGGCGCGACGACGTGGTGGTCGTCCACGACGCGCTCACCGCGCTGCTGGTCCAGGCGGTGCGGGAGCGCGGCACCCACACCGTCTGGCACGTGCACGCCACAAGCCGTGACGCGCCGGACGCGGTGCGCAGCGCCGGCATCGCCCACGCCTTCCTGCACCGGTACACCGCCGCGGTCGACGCCTACATCATGACCTGGCCTGAGCCAGGCGCGCACGGCCGTGCGGTCGAGCGCGTCGCCGCGGCGATGCCGTCCTGCGACGTCGTGACGACCAAGGAGATCTCCGCGGGCGACGAGCTTGGCGCGCCGCGGACGCTGGCCTGGCGCACGGCCCTGGCCGACGTGGTGACCGACGACCGCGCCGGGCACGTGGGCGGGACGGTCGGCGTGCGCCCGGCCGTGCCGGTGCGCTGACGAGCGGGTTCCCGGGTGCGACGGCGATGGTCAGGTCAGCGGCTCCTTCGACGTCCGGGGCCGCACGAGCGCCCGGTGCACCGTGTCGACGGCCCGCAGGACGAGGTCGGGGCTGCGCATCAGCACGGGGCCGAGAATCGCCAGCGCCAGCACGTAGCCGGCGGCCAGCGGCGCGAGCTGCGGCTCGCCGCCCGCGCCGGCGACCAGCCCCGCGAGCACGATCGCGATCTCGCCGTGAGGGACCAGCGCCGTGGCGGCCCGGGCCCGCCCGCGGCGGTCGGTGCCCGTCATCGCCGCGGCGCGCCAGCCGGTGATCCCCTTGGTGAGCGCGGTCACGACCACCAGGGCGGAGACCGGGACGATGACGCCGGGCAGCTCGGCCGTGTCGACCTGGAGCCCGAAGAACAGGAAGAACAGCGCGACGTTGAAGTCGCGCAGCGGCGTGAGCAGCGGGCCGGTGCGCTCCGCGACCTCGCCCGACAGCGCGATCCCCACCAGGAACGCGCCGACCGCCGCGGAGACCTGAAGGGTCTCGGAGACGCCACCGACGAGCAGCACGAGGCCGAGCACCGACAGCAGCACGACCTCCTCGGACTGGTGATGCACGAGGCGGCCGAGCTGGTCGCCGAAGCGCAGCGCACTGACCAGCGCGACGACGACCGCGGCCGTGGCGATCGTGACCGACCCGGCGATCGCCCAGACCGTGCCGCCGAGGAGGACCGACGCGACGAGCGGCAGGTAGGCGGCCGTCGCCAGGTCCTCGAAGACGAGCACCGCCAAGATCGCCGGTGTCTCGGGGCAGCGCAGCCGGCCGAGGTCCCGCAGCGTCTTGGCGGCGATTCCCGACGACGAGGCCCAGGTGATCCCGCCGAGCACGACCGCGGCGGTCCAGCCCCAGCCGAGCAGGAGCGCCGCGAGGACGCCCGGCGGCACGTTGAGCGCCAGGTCGAGCAGCCCGGCGCGGCGGAAGCGGCGCAGATGCGCTGTGAGGTCGTCGGCGCTGTACTCCAGACCGATGAGGAACATCAGCAGGATGACGCCGAGGCCGGCGGCGAACCGCACGACGTCGCCGTCCAGCGCGTGCGGGTGGAACGCCCCCACGACCAGCCCGGCCAGGAGGTAGAACGGCACCGGCGAGACCGCGACCCGCGCGGCCGCGCGGGCGCCGAGCGCGAGTACCAGGAGCGCGGCGCCGAGCTGGAGATAGACCGGTCCGACGTCCTGCGTGACGGCGGCCGTGAGCGTCACGCGTGGGGCGGCGCGACGGGGGCCGACCACGCGACGATGGCATCGACCTTGGCCGCCAGCCGCCGCTCGGCCTGCGTGATCCCGGCGTGGTGCAGGTTGGCGATCGACAGGCGCACGTGGTTGAACTCGGAGATGCTCATGTCGGGCCGCCGGCCGTAGTCGGCGGCGCCGCGCGCGATCATCCCGACGAACGCGAACGCCGCCTCGAAGTCACGGAAGCGCAGGTCGCGGACGAGGACGCCGTCCTCCTCGTGCCAGTCCACGCGCGTCACTCGGGCTCCACCAGGCCGTAGTCGCCGTCGGTACGGAGGTAGAGGACCCGGCCGCGTCCGTCGGCGGCGTCGAGGTAGTACAGGAACCGGTGGTTGAGGACGTCCATCTCGCTGCGGGCGACGGCGAGGCTCAGCGGCTCGCCGTAGCGGCTGGGCATCGCCACGACGATGTCGTCCTCGTCGGCCAGCGCGCTGCCGGGCGGGAACAGCAAGCCGAGGCGGTCGTCGTCGCGCCAGTGGACGACCACGTCCTCGTTCGTCCGCACATGGACGAACAAGTGAAACTGCTCGGCGTCCTCGAGCAGGTCGACGACCGCCGACAGCGTCGGCTCGGGGCCGGGCGCGTAGGTGCGCCGGCTGACGATCGCGCGCTCCTCCGGCGGCTTGAGCCGCTTGGCCGGAGGCGCAGGGCGCTCCCGCGCGAGGTCGGCGACGGCCTTCGCGATCGTCCGCGGCTCGTTGCGCAGGGCGACGTCGGCGTCGACGACCCGCCGCAGCTGGCGGCGCAGGCGCTGCACTACGGCGTCGATGGCCTCGGTGGGCGTCGGCCCGGTCGTGTGGGCGGCGAGGACGCGTCCGTCGAAGGGCAGGCTCGCGTCGGCCTCGAACCGCTCGCGACGGTCGCCATGGCCGGGACGGTCGCGGAGCGTCAGGCGGAGCGCGAGGGGCTCGGCGTCCTCGCCGACGTACCGCTCGAGCGTCATGAGCCGCGCGCGGAGGTCCTCGAGCTGCGCGGCGGCGAGGTCGCCCTCGGCCGTGATGTCAATGTCCATGAGAAGCTCCGTCGCCCTGCGCGACCATCCCGTAGATGACGGCCTGCTCGGCCGGCAGGCGGTTGGCCGCCTGCTGCCAGACGAGCGAGCGCGGGCCGTCGATGACCGGCTCGGCGACCTCCTCGTCGCGCCGGGCCGGCAGCTCGTGCAGGAAGACGGCGGTCGGCTTGGCGTGGGTCAGCAGCGCCGCGGTGACCCGGTAGCGGCGCAGGCGCAGGTGGAGCTGGGCGCGCTGAACCGGGTCGGCGGGCTGCGGCCACGGGCCGGTCGCCACGGCGTCGGCGCCCGCCACCGCCTCGACCGGATCCTCGGTCAGCGTCGCGCGCCCGCCGTGGAGATCCCCGAGCACCTCCGCCGCGACGAGCTCCTCGGGGAGCGGGGCGAAGTCGGCGGGCGCGGCGAGCCGGACGTCCATGCCGGCCAGCGCGGCGAGCGTCAGCAGCGACCGCGCGAGGTTGGTCGCCGGGCCGACGTAGGCGACGGTCAGGCCGTCGAGGTGCAGGAAGCGCTCGCGCAGCGTGACGAGGTCGGCGAGCGCCTGGCATGGATGGTGGTCGGGGGAGCGGGCGTTGATGACCGGCACGGTGGCCGTCTTCGCGAGGGTCGCCAGCGTGGCGTCGGGGAGGTCGCGCACGAGGATCGCGCTGACGTAGCCCGAGAGGATGCGGGCGGCGTCCGCGTAGGACTCGTCGCCGCGGTCGAGGTCGTCGGGGCGGACGGTGATCGGCTCCATCCCGAGCCGGTGCGCCGCGGCCTGCGCGGAGAGGCCGGCACGGGTCGTGGGGACCTCGTACAGGCAGGCCAGCGACGCACCGGCCAGCGCGGCGCTCCAGCCGGCGGGCTCGGCCTTCATGACCCCGGCGAGCCGCAGCAGCTCGTCGAGCGCGAGCCGCGTGAGGTCGCCGGCGCGGAGGAGGTCGGGGGGCCAGTGAAGCGTCGTCGGGCTGGTCATGGGACAAGGGGTGGAGTAGGCCCCGGCGCGGCGAGGCAAGGTTCGTGCTCCGCGACGCGCGGCCTAGGAGACCCAACGTGCCCCGACACCGTCACCTCCACCTCGTCGTCGATGGCCGCGCGGGACGTCCTCGTCAGGCCTGAGGGGCCGCCGCCGGCGTCTCGGACACCGGCGGCCCGGCCTGCGGCTGCAGCCATTCGCGCAGCGCCGGCTCGGGCAGGGCGCCGACGCGCCGGTCGACCTCCTCGCCATCCCGCAACAGCACCAACAACGGGATTCCCTGGACCTCGAACCGCCCCGCGACGTGCGAGGCGGTGTCGATGTCGAGCTTGACGACCTTGAGGCGGCCCGCGAGCACGCCCGCGAGCCGCTCGACGGCCGGGGAGACCATGCGGCACGGGCCGCACCACGGCGCCCAGAAGTCGACGAGCACCGGGATCGAGGCCTGGACGTCGCCGTCGAAGCTCGCCGCGTCGGAGTCGACGATCCACGGCAGCGCGTGGTGGCACACCGCGCACCGCGGGATACCTGCGGCGCGCGGGGCAACGCGGTTCTTCGTGCCGCAGTGCGGACAGGTGACGGCGCGCGGGCTCGACATGATGGTGTCGGTCAGCTCGACGCCGATGAGCCCTTGGCGGTGCGGTCCGGCGACTCGGCCGCGCCATCGGACTGGATCGGGATCTCCCGTGCCTGGGTGCGCTGCGCCTTCGGCACGCGGACCTCGAGCACGCCGTCGTGCAGCCGCGCCTGCGGGTTGTCGCTGTCGACCTGGTCGGGCAGCGTCACGCGGTACTCGAACTCGCCCACGCGGCGGGTCCGACGGCGCAGGATGCCGGCACGCTCCTTCTCGACGATCTCGCCGTGGATGGTGAGCTCGCCGTCGTGGACCTCGGCGTGGACGTCCTCGGCGCGGGCGCCGGGCAGCTCGGCCTCGACGATCCACGCGTCCTCGGTCTCCTCGATGTCGACGTCGGGGATCCACGGCTGGACCGGGGCGGCGACGGTGGGGAGGACCTGCTGCAGCAGCTGGGCCGTCTGCTCCTGCAGGTCCTGCAGCTCGCGGAACGGCTGGACGTACTGCTGGGGCCGGGTGGGGGCTTCGCGGCGGCGGACGAGCAGGGGCATGGTGGATCTCCTGACGCTGGGGTTGATGGATCGGCTGCCTCCGTCGGTAGGTCGCCCGGCGGGGTTGCCAAGCCACCGCCGCGCCCTAGGAGACGGGGTGCGGACGAACCGAGCGCAACCGAGGGGAGCAGTGATGGCCAAGGCTGTCGGCATCGATCTGGGCACGACCAACTCCGTCGTCGCGGCGACGATGGAGGGAGGACAGGCGGAGGTGATCCCCAACGCCGAGGGCGCGCGGACCACCCCGTCGGTGGTCGCCTTCACCGATGACGGGCAGCGGCTCGTCGGGCAGGTCGCCAAGCGCCAGGCGATCCTCAACCCCGAGGCCACCATCTACTCGGCCAAGCGCTTCATCGGCCGTAAGTGGGACGAGGTCGGCGAGGAGGCCAAGATCGTCTCCTACAAGGTGGTCAAGGGCACCAACGACGCGGTGCGCTTCGAGATCCGCGGCAAGCAGTACGCGCCGGAGGAGATCTCGGCGCTGGTGCTGCGCAAGCTGGCGGACGACGCCGCGAAGTTCCTCGGCGAGAAGGTCACCGAGGCGGTCATCACCGTCCCCGCGTACTTCAACGACGCCCAGCGCCAGGCCACCAAGGACGCCGGCAAGATCGCCGGGCTGGAGGTGCTGCGCATCATCAACGAGCCGACCGCCGCGGCGCTGGCCTACGGCCTCGACAAGGCGGGCTCGGAGACCATCCTGGTCTACGACCTCGGCGGGGGCACCTTCGACGTCTCGATCCTCGACGTCGGCGACGGCGTGGTCGAGGTGCGCGCGACCAACGGCGACGGCCACCTCGGCGGCGACGACTTCGACAAGCGCCTCGTCGACTGGCTGGCCGACGAGTTCAAGAAGGATCAGGGCATCGACCTGCGCAACGACCCGCAGGCGCTGCAGCGCCTCTACGAGGGGGCCGAGCGCGCGAAGGTCGAGCTGTCGGGCACCACCCAGGCGCAGGTGAACCTCCCGTTCATCACGGCCGATGCGGCAGGCCCCAAGCACCTCAACTTGACGGTGACGCGCGCGCAGTTCGAGCAGCTCACCAAGGATCTGGTCGAGCGTACCCACGGACCCGTGGAGCAGGCGCTCGCCGACGCCAAGCTGTCGGCCGACGACATCGAGGAGGTCATCCTCGTCGGTGGCTCCACGCGCATCCCGGCCGTCCAGGCCCTCGTGCGCCGGCTCACCGGCGGTAAGGACCCCAACATGACCGTCAATCCGGACGAGGTCGTCGCGCTCGGTGCCGCGATCCAGGCGGGCGTGCTCAAGGGCGAGGTCGAGGACGTCGTCCTGCTGGACGTCACGCCGCTGTCGCTGGGGCTCGAGACCCTCGGCGGCGTGATGACCAAGGTCATCGAGCGCAACACCACGATCCCGGCGCGGCGGACCGAGACGTTCTCGACGGCCGAGGACAACCAGACCGCGGTCGACGTCGTCGTGCTGCAGGGCGAGCGCGAGCTGGCCTCCGACAACCGTCAGCTCGCCCGGTTCCGGCTGGAGGGGATCCCGCCGGCACCGCGCGGTGTGCCGCAGATCGAGGTGACGTTCGACCTCGACGCCAACGGCATCCTCAACGTCTCGGCCAAGGATCAGGCCAGCGGCAAGGAGCAGACCGTCACGATCTCCGAGACGGCCAACCTCGACCAGGGCGAGGTCGAGCGGATGGTCCGCGAGGCCCAGGAGCACGCGGGCGAGGACCGGCGCCGCCGCGAGGAGATCGACGCCCGCAACGAGCTGGACTCGCTCGCCTACCGCGTCGAGCAGCTCGTCACCGACCTGCAGGACGGCCTTCCGGTCAACGAGAAGGCGCGCGCCGACCAACTCGTCGTCGACGCCCGACAGGCGATCTCCGAGCAGGCCGGCCTCGACCGCGTCCGTCCGCTGATCGCCGACCTCGAGCAGCTCGTTCACGCGCTGCCGGCCACGGCGTCCCAGGCGGCAGCCTCCGCCGCGGGCCAGACCGGCAACGGCGGCGGCGAGCCCTCGGCCGAGACCGCGGACGACGAGGAGGTCGTCGATGCCGAGTTCACGCGCGAGTGATCAGCGCCATGACGACCGACGCACTGAACAGCCTGGAGGCGGGCCGCCCGGCGACGTTCCCGCGGGCGATGCCGACGCCACCGCCGCCCAGGCCCAGGCCGAGGTCGCGCGGCTCGAGGATCGCCTCAAGCGGGCGCTGGCCGATCTCGACAACTTCCGCAAGCGCACCGCCCGCGAGCTTGATCGGCGCGCGGTCGAGGCGGCCGACGCCGTTGTCGGCGACTGGCTGGAGGTCGCCGACAGCATCGATCGGGCGCTGGCCGCCGCCCCGGACGGCCGGGCCGGTGAGGGCCTCCGCGCGGTCGCGGACCAGATCGCCGCGACGCTGGCGCGCGAGGGCGTATCCCGCATCGGCGCGCCGGGTGAACGGTTCGACCCTGAGCGCCACGAGGCCGTGGACGTCCGGATGACGCCCGACGCCGAGGACCGGACGATCGTCGACGTCGCGCGCGCCGGCTACACACGCGGCGACCGCGTGCTGCGCCCCGCGCAGGTCGTGGTCGCCCGTCGCCCGCCGCCGCCCGCTCCCGCAGAGCACGCCGCACCCGGCGCCGGCTGATGGCTGTCGGGTCCCGTGACTTCTACGACGCGCTCGGCGTCTCGCGCGACGCGAGCGCTGACGAGATCCGCACGGCCTATCGGCGCCTGGCCCGCCAGAACCATCCCGACGTCAACAAGGACCCGGCGGCCGCCGAGCGCTTCAAGGAGATCTCGGAGGCTTACGAGGTCCTGCGCGACGACGAGAAGCGCCGGGCGTACGACCGCTACGGCGAGAACTGGAAGGCCGCGGCTGCGGGCGGTGCCCCGCGCGGCGGTGCGTCGCCGGGCGGTGGCTTTGAGGGCTTCGACGGCGGCTTCTCGGGGTTCAGCACGAGCGCCGTCGACGAGGGCGATCTCGGCGACATCTTCGAGAGCCTGTTCGGCGGCGGCCGTGGCCCCTCCCGCACCGGCGGCCGCCGCCGGCGGGGTACCGCCGACGGCTTCTCGCTGCGCGGCGGCGACCACGAGGCGACGATCGACCTCACGCTGGAGGAGGCCTTCCGCGGCGGCTCGCGCAAGTTCCAGCTCAGCGACGGCCGCGACTACGACGTCACGATCCCGCCCGGCGTGCGCGACGGCCAGCGGATCCGCCTCGCCGGTGAGGGCGGCGCCGGCGCCGGCGGCGGCCCGAGCGGCGATCTCCTGCTGCGGGTCCATCTGCTGCGCCACCCGCGCTTCCGCCTGACGGGTCGCGACGTGGAGGTCGACCTGCCCGTGTCGCCGTGGGAGGCGGCGCTCGGGGCGACCGTCCCCGTGGCACTGCTCGACGGCGGGACCGCCCGCGTCAAGGTCAAGGGCGGCTCGTCCAGCGGGACGCGCCTGCGCCTCAAGGGCGAGGGCTGGCCCGATGGCGACGGCCGCCGCGGCGACCTCCACGCGATCGTGAAGATCATGGTGCCCAAGAAGCTCAGCCGGCACGAGCGCAAGCTCTTCCACGAGCTCGCCGAAGCCTCGAAGTTCGACCCGCGCGCGCAGACATGAGCCTGCTCGTCGTCCATCCCCGCCGTCGATCCTCCGTCGAGCAGCTCGCGCGCGACGCCGGCCTGCACCCCGCCACCGTGCGCCGGCTGATCCGCCTCGGCCTCGTCGTGGCGCCGTTCCCCGACGACGCCGCAGAGCAGCTGGCCCGCGCGGTCCGGCTGCGGCGCGACCTGGGGCTGAACCTCGCCGGCGCGGTGCTGGCCTGCGAGCTGCTGGCCCGCATCGACGAGCTGGAAGAGCGGCTCGCCCGCTCGCCATCCAACGGACGACTCCCGAGGTGATCGCATGGACCCCAACCGCCTGACCCAGAAGTCGCAGGAGGCGCTGCACGACGCGCAGACCAAGGCGTTGCGCTACGGCCACACCGAGATCGACGTCGACCATCTGCTGCTGGCGCTGCTGGAGCAGTCAGACGGGCTCGTGCCACGGCTCCTGACCCGCCTCGACGTGAACGTCGACCAGCTGCGCGGCGGGCTGTCGCAGCAGCTCGAGCGTCGCCCGCGCGTGTCGGGTGGTGGCGCCGACGGCAGCCAGATCCGCCTCTCGCGCTCGCTGAACCTCGCGCTCGACGCCGCCGAGCAGGAGGCCCAGCGCCTCAAGGACGACTACGTCTCGGTCGAGCACCTGCTGCTGGCGATCCTCGCCACCGGCACGCAGACCGCCGCGGGCCGGCTCCTGACCGAGGCCGGCGTGACCGCCCAGCGGTTCCTCGAAGTGCTCACCGAGGTGCGCGGCAGCCAGCGCGTCACCAGCGACATCCCGGAGGCCGCCTACGAGGCGCTGGACAAGTACGGCCGCGACCTCGTCGCCGAGGCCCGCCAGGGCAAGATGGATCCGGTCATCGGCCGTGATGACGAGATCCGCCGGACCGTCCAGATCCTGTCGCGCAAGACCAAGAACAACCCGGTGCTCGTGGGCGACCCGGGCGTCGGCAAGACCGCGATCGTCGAGGGGCTCGCGCAGCGCATCGTCCGCCGCGACGTCCCCGAGGGCCTGCGTGACAAGACGATCTTCGCCCTCGACATGGGGTCCTTGGTCGCGGGCGCGAAGTACCGCGGGGAGTTCGAGGAACGGCTGAAGGCCGTCCTGCAGGAGATCAAGGCCGCCGAGGGCCGCATCCTGATGTTCATCGACGAGATGCACACCGTCGTGGGCGCCGGCGCGGCCGAGGGCTCGATGGACATGGGCAACATGCTCAAGCCGATGCTCGCGCGCGGCGAGCTGCACTGCATCGGCGCCACGACGCTCGACGAGTACCGCAAGCACATCGAGAAGGACGCGGCCCTGGAGCGGCGCTTCCAGCCGATCGTCATCGACGAGCCCTCGGTCGAGGACACGATCTCGATCCTGCGCGGGCTGCGCGAGCGCTACGAGGTCCACCACGGCGTCCGCATCCAGGACGCCGCGCTGGTCGCCGCCGCCGCTCTCTCGCACCGCTACATCACCGATCGCTTCCTGCCCGACAAGGCCATTGACCTGGTCGACGAGGCCTGCGCCATCATCCGCACCGAGATCGACTCGATGCCGCAGGAGCTCGATGCGATCACGCGCCGAGTGCTGCGGCTGGAGATCGAGGAGGCCGCGCTGCAGAAGGAGACCGACGCGGCGAGCCGGGACCGGTTGGAGATCCTGCGCAGGGAGCTGGCCGACCTGCGCGTGCAGGCCGACGCCATGACCGCCCAGTGGGAGGCCGAGCGCCAGGCCATCAAGAAGCTGCAGGCGCTGCGGGCCGAGATCGAGGAGGTCCGCCGCCAGATCGAGGAGGCCGAGCGCGCCTACGACCTCAACCGGGTCGCCGAGCTGCGCCACGGCAAGCTGCCGCAGCTCGAGCAGCGCCTGCACGCCGAGGAGGAGCGCCTGGAGGAGAAGGCGGGGGTGGCGGGGACCGGTTCCGGCCGCCTGCTGCGCGAGGAGGTCACCGAGGACGAGATCGCCGAGGTCGTCGCGCGGTGGACCGGCATTCCGATCACCCGGTTGGTGGAGGGCGAGCGCGAGAAGCTGTTGCGCCTCGACGAGGTGCTGCACGAGCGCGTCGTCGGCCAGGACGAGGCGGTCCAGCTCGTGGCCGACGCGGTGATCCGCGCCCGCGCGGGCGTCAAGGATCCGCGCCGTCCGATCGGCTCGTTCTTGTTTCTCGGCCCCACGGGCGTCGGCAAGACCGAGCTGTCGCGCGCGCTGGCCCAGGCGCTGTTCGACTCCGAGGACAACATCGTCCGGCTCGACATGTCCGAGTACCAGGAGCGCCACACGGTCAGCCGCCTGGTCGGCGCGCCTCCCGGCTACGTCGGCTACGACGAGGGCGGCCAGCTCACCGAGGCGGTGCGTCGCAAGCCGTACGCGGTGGTGCTGCTCGACGAGATCGAGAAGGCGCACCCCGACGTGTTCAACACGCTGTTGCAGTTGCTCGACGACGGGCGGCTGACCGACGCGCAGGGGCGGACCGTCAACTTCCGCAACACGGTGGTGATCATGACCTCCAACATCGGGTCCGAGTACCTGATCGAGGGCCTCGACGCCCAAGGGCAGATCCGGCCCGACGCCCGCGACCGCGTCTTCGCGCAGCTGCGTGAGCGCTTCCGCCCCGAGTTTCTGAACCGCATCGACGAGACCGTGCTGTTCAAGCCACTGACGCTGTCTGAGATCGAGCGGATCGTCGAGCTGCTGCTCGTCGCGGTGGCCGCGCGGCTGGCCGACCGCCGCATCGGCCTGGAGGTCACCGAGCCGGCCCGGAGGTTCGTCGCCCGCGAGGGCTTCGACCCGGTCTACGGGGCCCGGCCGCTGCGCCGCTACCTGCAGCGCGAGGTCGAGACGCGGATCGCCCGCGCGCTCGTCGCCGGTGACATCCACGACGGCGCGACGATCTTCGTGGACGTCGACGGCGACGAGCTGACGATCCGCTGGCAGAGCCCGGC
>DASYBY010000511.1:0-13920 GCA_036500525.1 Baekduia sp.
GTCGTCTGGGTGCACGGCGTCAAGGGCATCCCGATCGTCCAGTGCGTGTGGGTCCAGCGCAGCGGAAGTCCACTGACCGAGCGCTCCGTTAGCCTCCTGCGCCTCACCGCGCCGCTGGCCGACAACGAAGACTCCTGCTGACTCGCAGAAGGTTCCGGTCGGACCGCATCGCGCTCCAGCCCCTCGTGTTCCCCCTCACCGAGATGCTTCGACGCTGCCTTCTACTGACTTTCCTCGCCGTCCTCGTCCTGCCTGCGACGGCGCTCGCCCAGAGCGCCTCCACCAGCGCTGAGGGCGACGGCCTCCTCAACAAGACCCTCTACAAGGGCGGCGCCTCCGGCCGCTTCCTGATGGGAGGGCAGTGGTACTTCCGTATGGATCCGTCCGGCAACGGCGCGTCGGAGGGATTCCAGTCCAGCGCATCGACGGTCGGCTGGAAGGCCGTGTCCGTCCCGAACGCGTGGAACGCCAAGGACTACAGCGACGCGTCCTTCGCCGGCGGCGTCGGCTGGTACAAGAAGAGCTTCCACCTGCCGAGCGCGGCCAAGGCCACGTCCTGGGTCGTCCGCTTCGAGTCGGTCAACTACCGCACGTCGGTCTACCTCAACGGCCATCTCGTCGGCAAGAACACGGGCGCCTACCTCCCGTTCGAGATCCGGCTGCCGGCCGGCTACCTCAAGCGCGGCGGGTCCAACCTGCTGGCGGTCCGCATCGACGACCGCCGCCTCCCGACCGACTTCCCGCCGTCGGGCCTCTCGGCGGCCGGCGTGCCGACCGGTGGCTGGTGGAACTACGGCGGCATCCTGCGCGAGGTCTACCTCCGCGAGATCAAGGACATCGACTTCAACACGGTCGCGGTGCTGCCCGACCTGCCGTGCGGCACCTGCGACGCGAGCGTCAGCTACAAGGCGACGCTGCGCAACTACGGCACCAAGACCCGCAAGGTCAAGGTCACCGCGCACCTCGGCGCCAAGACGGTGACGCTGGGCACGGCGTCGGTCGCGCCCAAGGCCTTCGCGACGTTCACCAAGCGCGTCACGGTCAAGCACCCCAAGACGTGGTCGCCCGACAGCCCGTACCTCTACAACACGTCGATGACCGCGTCGGCCGACGGCCACACGCTGCAGAACTACACCGTGCGGACCGGCATCCGCTCGATCAAGGTCGTCGACGGGCACCTCATGCTCAACGGCAAGCCGCTGCACCTGCGCGGCTTCGGCGTGCACGAGGACTCGCTCGACAAGGGCTTCGCGATCGACGACGCCCAGCGCGAGCAGCAGATCCAGTGGCTGCGCGAGGAGGGCGCGGATCTCGTCCGCAGCCATTACCCGCTGCACCCGTACTACTACGAGCGCATGGACGAGCTGGGGATCGTCGCGTGGACCGAGGTCCCGGTCTACTCGGTCAAGACGCAGTACCTCAAGGAGCTCCAGGTCCGCAAGCTCGCGGCCAAGGAGCTGGCCAGCGCGGTCCAGACCAACATCAACCACCCGTCGATCATCGTGTGGTCGGCGGGCAACGAGCTGAGCGCGCGGCCGGGGCCGGTGCAGGGGTACTACATCGAGCGGGCGGTGAAGCTCGCCAAGTCGCTGGACCCGACGCGCCCCGTGGGGCTCGCGGTCGCCGGCTACCCGTCGGCGGGCTGCCAGCCCGAGTACGGGCCGCTCGACGTGATCGGGATCAACGACTACTTCGGGTGGTACGCCGGCCCGAACGGGCAGATCGCCGATCGCTCGCTGCTCAGCGACTACCTCGACAGCGTGCACAAGTGCTACCCGACCAAGGCCATCATCGTCACCGAGAACGGGGCGGAGGGCAACCGCAACGGCCCGGTCGAGGAGCGCGGGACCTACCAGTTCCAGTCGGACTTCGCGAACTTCCACTACGGGGTCTACGCGACCAAGCCGTGGCTGTCGGGCGCGATCTGGTGGACGATCGAGGAGTTCGCGACGCGCCCGAACTGGGACGGCGGCAACCCCTGGCCGGACTCGCCGTTCCACGAGAAGGCGCCGATCACGATGACCGGCGTCAAGAAGCCCGTCTTCTACGACCTGCAGCGGATCTACAAGGGCACCAAGCAGTACGGGCCGTAGGGCGGCCGGAAAGGGCGTGGGTTCGGCCCTCTGGGCCGACACCCGCAAGGCGAAGCGAGCCCCCTGGGCGAGCCTTCGCCCAGGGAGCGGCGGTTTCGGCCGCCGCTCCGCTACCATCGGCCGCCGCTCATGGCCGACCAGACCACCACCCTTGATGTCCACTCCCGCGAGGCTGCCCACTCCCGCGAGACCCGCCGACTGCGCCGCTCCGGCCAGGTCCCCGGTGTCCTCTACGGCGGCAGCGACGAGCCCGTCTCGTTCGCGGTCGAGGCCCGCACCCTGCGCCACGCGCTCAACGCGAAGGGCGCGGTGCTCGAGCTGAGCATCGATGGCGGCTCCGGCACCTCGGCCGTCCTCAAGGACGCGCAGCGTCACCCCGTCCGCGGCGAGATCATGCACGTCGATCTCCTCCGCGTGGACCTGAACGTCGCGATCGAGGCGACCGTCGCGGTCGTGCTGATCAACGACGAGAAGGCCCCCGGGATCGTCGAGGGCGGCATCCTCGAGCACGTCACGCGCGAGCTGACGATCGAGGCGCTCCCGAACGACATCCCGGAGTCGATCGAGGTCGACGTCTCCCAGATGGAGATGAACGCGACGATCCAGCTGTCGGAGATCCCCGCGATCGCCAACATCACGTTCCTCGACGATCCGGACGCCACCGTCCTCGCCTCGATCACGCCCCCGAGCGTGTCGACCGAGAGCGATGACTCGGTCGAGACCGAGACCGAGCGCGTCGGCGAGAAGCCGAAGGCCGAGGGCGACTCCGCCTCCGGCGACAGCGCCGAGTAATCCTCGGCACCGTCTGAGCTTTGCGGCTCCCCGGCCGCGCCGCGCCCGTCGACTGGTTGGTCGTCGGGCTCGGCAACCCCGGCGCGCAGTACGCGCGCACCCCGCACAACGTCGGCTTCCAGGTCGCCGAGGCGCTCATCGCGCGTTGGGACCTGGGCAAGCCGCGCAAGACGTTCGCGGGGCTCTACGTGGACGGCAGGATAATCGGGCCCACCCACCCCGGTCCGCGCGCCGGCGTCCTGCTCCCGCAGACCTACATGAACGAGTCGGGCCGCAGTGCCGGCCCGGCCCGCGGCGCGCTGAAGGTCGAGCTCGACCACGTCATCGCCGTGCACGACGAGCTGGACCTGAAGTTCGGCGACATCCGCACCCGCCTCGGCGGCGGCCTCGCCGGCCACAACGGCCTGAAGTCGCTGAAGGCGGGCTTCGGCTCGCCGGACTTCGCGCGCGTCCGTATCGGGATCGGCCGGCCGGACACGACCGACCCGGAGATCGTCTCGGCCTACGTGCTGGGCAAGTGGCGCCAGTCGCCGGCCGAGGTCGCCGATCTGGTCGACCGCGCGGTGGACGCCGTCGAGCGGATCGTGGACGGGCGCGACCCGCTGGGCGCAGCGCCGAAGCCCTAGGATCCGGCGCCATGCGCCTTCGCTCGGCCTCGTTGATCATTGCGATCGGTCTCATCGGACTGCCCGTCTCGGCGGCCTCGGCCGCCCGCGCGCCGGTCCTCGGCGCGGCCGACGGCGTCCAGGCCGTGAAAGACGGCAAGGACGTGGTGATCCACTTCACGGGGAGCGCGGCCGGCGCGCTGCAGGGCGTCTCCGACGGCGACGAGGCGTCGGTCACCTGCACCGACTACCCGGCTCCCGGTCTCGGGTTGGGCGACGTCTCCGGCGGCGGGTCCTTCAACGCCAACGCCAAGGTCGCCGGCCACGGGACCGAGCTGCGCGCGGTCGACGTCAGCGGGGACGTCTGCGAGGTGCGGCGGCCCGAGACCGACGGCGACGCTCCGCCGCTCGCGCGCGTCGCGCTGACCCCGGCCGGCAACGTGTGGCTCGACGCGTTCGCGCACGCCACCCAGCTCCTCGACGCGGTCGTCGTCGGCCGGCCCACGACCGTCTATCGCCCCGCGGCCGACGTCGTGGCCGACGGCGCCGGGCAGATCGTCGCGCTCGCCGGCCCGGACGCCGTGCCGCCGCCCAACCAGGTCGGCTACTGGACCGACGGTGGGCGCCGCGCGACGTACACGACCCTGACCGGCAGCGGCCGGACGCTCGTCCTCGAGGATCTCGGCGGCGGGATGACGCGCACGAACCTCGACGAGTTCCAGTCGGCCTACGTCCCGCCCACGGGCGCGGCGAGGACGACCATCAACAGCGCCTCCGACGCGGATCCCGGCCAGCCTCCGCACTATGGAAATCGCGTCACCGCGCGCGACGGCCTCCGGGCGTCCGTGGCCGGCGGCCGGCTCACCGTCCGGTTCGCCGGGCGCTCGGCGCGCATGGTGCGCAAGGCGGCGGGCCGGCGTGTCTCGGTCCTCTGCGGCGAGGACGTCCTCGACGGGTTGCTCGGCGCGCCGGCCACGACCGTGGCCGCGTCGAAGGCCTTCGACCAGGAGATCGTCCGTGTCCCGCGCCGGGGGAGCGTGCTGCGCGTCCACGTGCGCAACGCCGCCGACCTCTGCTCGATCGAGGACGGCGGAGCGATCCTGGCGTCCTTCGGGCCGACCGCGCGCGGGCGCCGCTGGCTGACCCAGATCGACGCGGCGCTCGCGCTGGTCATCGCGGTGCCCGACAAGGGCATCGCCGTCGCGGGCGCGACGGCCTACCCGTCGACCGCCGCCGTGGTCGCCAAGCACCCCGGCCTCGTGGCGCTGTCGGGCCCCGACGCGCCGGTGGCGCAGGGCAAGGTCGGGGTGTGGACCGACGGAGCGCAGCGCGCGCTGCTGGCCCGGACGCTGCCCAGCGGCGTGCGCGGCGTGTGGGCCGACGACGGCAACGGCGTGGTGCGCTCGAACGTGCTGTCCCTGGCCGGCGTGGGCTTCTTCCTGCTGGGCAGCTTCGGCTAGCGCACCGTAGGATCCCGCGCCATGCGTCTTCGCTCGGCCTTCTTGATCACTGGAGCGTGTCTCACGATCGCTGCCGCCGCCGCGGCGCCCGTGGCGGGCGCCGCCGCACCGCCGGTGCTCGGTCCGGCCGACGGCGTGCAGGCGACGCTGACCGGGCAGACGCTCGTGGTGCGCTTCACCGGGCCGTCGGCGACGGCGCCCCAGATCGCGGGCAAGCAGCTGGACGTCGCGTGCGCGGCGCACCCCGCGCCGCCCGGGCTGCAGTTCGTGGGCGACAAGCCCGGTGCTCATGGGTCCGAGACGGTCACCGCGGAGGGCGTGCTGCAGGTCAAGCTCGACCGCGCGACCCCGATCGACGCGTGCGACATCGAGGGGACCGAGGACGGGGTCGTGCCGACCGTGGCCCGTGTCGCGCTGGACCCGGTGGGCGTGCTCTGGGTCGACGAGAGCATGCGCGCCCCCGCCCTGGCCGACCTCCTCGGGCGCGCCCGGTCGGCGACGGCCTACCGGCCGGCCGCCGCGATGGTGGGCGGGACGGTCGTCGCGATGGATGGGCCGTCGGCCACGCCGCCCCTCGGTCAGATCGGCTACTGGACCGATCCGGCCGGCACTATGGCCACCGCGGTGACCGTGAGCGCCGCCGGACGCCGGCTGGTCGTGCAGGACCTCGGCGGCGGGATGCTGCGCACGAACGTGATCGCGGAGAGCGGCGTCCTCGACCACCTGCTCGAGAGCGTGCTGCACGGCACCGGCGACGGGGCGCCCGGGCTCCCCGGCGCGAATGACGCCGATCGCCCGCGCGGGAGCTCGCCGTTCGGCGGGACGCCGTCGCCCTACCGCGGCGAGCCGGTCGGCCCGCACGACGGCGTGCGAGCGCGGTTCGCCGGGCGGCGCCTGACGATCAACTTCACCGGCCGGTCGGCCAAGGCCTTCCGCACGGTCGCTGGGCGCCGCGTCGCGATCAGCTGCCTCGATCGCCCGGTCCCCGGGCTGTTCGGCGGTGCGGTGACGCCGCCGAACACCTTCGACACGGTCGTGCGCGTGCCGGCGCACGGCGGCACGCTGACCGCGACGCTCCGCGGCCGAGGCGACGCCTGCACGGTGCGCGACGACACCATCGCGGTGGCCTTCGCGGCGACGACCGCCGCCGGGCACGGCTGGTTGGCCGACGTCGATGCGCTGGGCGAGCTCGACCATCTGCCCGGCAGCCTCGCGGCCGCGGGCGGCACGACCTACCTGCCCGCGGCGACCGTGGCCGCCAAGCACCCCAACATGGTGGCGCTGGCGAGCCCGGGTGCGGCGGTGCCGCGCGGCCACGTCGGGACGTGGACCGACAACGCCCATCAGGCGCTCGTCGCCGTCGACTCCGCCGACGGCCACCGCTTCGTGCTCTCCGACGAGGGCGACGGCATGCTGCGCACCAACGCCTACACCCAGTTCTCCGGGCTCTTCTTCTTCCTCACCGACTGACCCCCGGCGCCGCGCGAACCCGGCCCGCCCATCCGGCTCCTATCATGAAGCGAGCACCCGGCCGCGCCCCATGCGCGGTCGCTGCGCATGCCCGACATGGCCCTTCGCCCGCTCCTCACCCATCTCGCCGACGACCCCAACGGCCCGCGCCTGGCGCGCGACGGTGGCCGCGCGTTCGTCTCCGCCTCCTACCGCCCGTTCGTCGTGGGCGCGCTGCTCGACGGCCTCGACGGCCCGATGGCCGGCCGCCCCGCGCTGGTCGTCGCCGCCGACGACCGCCAGGCCCGCGACCTCGCCGCCGACCTGCGCCACTGGCTCGCCCCGCGGCCCGTCCGCTACTACCCGAGCCGCGGCGTCGCCTACGAGTCGCACCTCGCGCCGCCGCCGCACCTCGTCGGCCTCCGCGTCGCCGCGCTCGACGCCCTCCTCGCGCCGCAGACCGACGACACCGAGCCGCCGGTCGTCGTCGTCTCCGCCGTGGCGCTCAGCGAGAAGGTCCCCGACCCGTCGCTGCGCCCCTCGTCGTTCACGCTGCGCGTCGGCGACCTCCTCGACCTCGACGAGGTCTCCGCCGACCTCGTCGCCGCCGGCTACGAGCGCGTCGACCAGGTCGACGACCGCGGCCAGTTCGCCATCCGCGGCGGCATCCTCGACGTCTATCCCGCGACCGCCGACCACGCGGTACGGGTCGACATGTTCGACATCGAGATCGAGTCGCTGCGCGAGTTCTCGACGTTCACCCAGCGCTCGCTGGACGAGCTGACCGAGCTGGAGATCGCGCCCGCGGCCGAGCTGTCGGCCAAGCACCGCGAGGCCGCGGAGATCGCCGCGATCTCCGACGCCGACGACCGGCCCGACGTCGCCGAGCTGCTGCCCGTCGACCAGTTCCACGCCTTCCTGGACCTGGCGCCCGCCGACGCCGCGGTGATCCTCGCCGAGGAGGCCGAGATCGGCCCGGCGCTGGCCGATCACTGGCAGGACGTCTGCGCCGCCTTCCACGCCACCGACGCGCACGACCTGTACGTCAAGCCGGAGACGATCACCGCCGACCTCGACGCGCGCGCCCACGTCCGCCTCAGCTCGCTCTCCAGCGACCAGCCCTTCGAGTTCCGCGCGCAGGCGGCCGACCTCGGCGCCCGCTCACTGCGCGAGGCCGAGCCGCAGCTGGAGAAGCTCGTCCGCTCCAACTACCGCACCGTCGTCACCTGGCCGCGCCGCGGCGAGGGCGAGCGCACGGCCTACAACTTGGCCCGCCTCAAGGCCCACTGGCTGACCGGCGACGCGTCGGACACCACCGAGCCCGGTGAGCTCCGCTTCGTGGTCGCCGGCCTGCGCGACGGCTTCATCGCCGCCGGGCCGCGCATCGCGATCGTCCCCGAGCACCGCCTCTTCCGCCGCAAGCGCACCGAGCGCGCGGACGGTCCGCAGACCCGCCGTCGCGGCGCGCTGCGGTCGTTCAGCGACCTGCGCACGGGCGAGCACGTCGTCCACGAGGACCACGGCGTCGCGCGCTTCGCGGGCTTCGAGACCAAGACGGTCGGCGGCACCACGCGCGACTACCTGCAGCTGGAGTTCGCCGGCACGGACAAGGTCTACATGCCGGTCGACCAGCTCACCAAGATCTCGCGCTACCTCGGCGCGGGCGGTGGGACGCCGACGCTGAGCAAGCTCGGCGGCAAGGCCTGGGAGACGATGAAGGCGCGCGCCCGGCGCGCCGCCCAGGAGCTCGCGGGCGAGCTGCTCAACCTCTACGCCGAGCGCCGCAAGCGCGTCGGCCACGCCTACCCCGAGGACTCGGAGTGGCTGCGCGAGTTCGAGGAGAAGTTCCCCTTCACCGAGACGGCCGACCAGCGCGAGGCGATCGAGGTCGTCAAGTCCGACATGGAGCGCCCGCTGCCGATGGACCGCCTCATCTGCGGCGACGTCGGCTACGGCAAGACCGAGGTCGCGCTGCGCGCCGCCTTCAAGGCCGCCGATGACGGCAAGCAGGTGCTGATCCTCGCGCCGACGACGATCCTCGCCCAGCAGCACTACGGCAACTTCGCCGAGCGGCTGAAGGACTACCCGTTCACCGTCGACCACGTCAGCCGCTTCCGGACGCCCAAGGACCAGAAGGCCGTGGTGAGCGCCTTCAACGACGGCAAGGTCGACATCCTCATCGGCACCCACCGCCTCCTCGGCCGCGACATGCGCGGCAAGGACATCGGGTTGATCGTCGTCGACGAGGAGCAGCGCTTCGGCGTCAAGCAGAAGGAGCTGCTGCGCCAGCTCAAGCTGAAGGTCGACGTCATCGCGATGTCGGCGACACCGATCCCGCGCACGCTGCAGATGTCGATGGCCGGCATCCGCGACATCTCGGTCATCGAGACGCCGCCGGAGGGCCGCCGCCCGGTCAAGACCTACGTCGGCGAGTACGACGAGGAGTTGGTCAAGCAGGCGATCATGCGCGAGAAGGCGCGCGGGGGACAGGCGTTCTTCGTGCACAACCGCGTCGAGTCGATCGAGGAGACCGCCGAGCGCCTGCGCGGGCTGTGCCCCGGCGTCACGTTCGAGGTCGCCCACGGCCAGCTCGACGAGAAGGTCCTCGAGCAGAAGATGCTCGGCTTCCTGCGCGGCGACGCCGACGTCCTGGTCGCCACCTCGATCATCGAGTCCGGCATCGACATCCCGCAGGCCAACACGCTGATCGTCGAGCGGTCCGACCTCTTCGGGCTCGCGCAGCTCTACCAGATCCGCGGGCGCGTCGGCCGCTCCCGCGAGAAGGCCTATGCCTACCTGCTGTACCCCGCGCACGCCTCGCTGACCGAGGAGGCCATGAAGCGCATGGCCGCGCTGAGCGACTACACCGAGCTGGGCGCCGGCTTCAAGATCGCGATGCGCGACCTGGAGATCCGCGGCGCGGGCAACCTGCTCGGCGACGAGCAGTCCGGCCACGTCGCCGCGCTCGGCTTCGAGCTGTACATGCAGATGCTCGACGAGGCGGTGCAGCTGGCCAGCGAGCGCCCCGATGACGAGGAGGAGCGCGAGCCGGTGCGCCTCGACGTCAACGTCGACGCCTACGTCCCCGCCGACTACGTGCCCTACGAGCAGGCCAAGATCGACATCCACCGGCGGATCGCCGGCGCGCGCGAGGTCGCCGAGCTGGGCATGCTGCGCGACGAGCTCGAGGACCGCTTCGGCGACGTGCCGCAGCCCGTGCTGAACCTCCTCGCGTTGCAGCAGGCGCGCATCAAGCTCGGCCAGGCCGGCGCCCGTGCGGTCACCTTCCGCGGCGACCGGCTGACCGTGACGCCGATCGACCTGGAGCCCGAGCGGGCCAAGCTGTTGAAGGAGGCGCTGCCCGCGTCCACCTACGAACCAGGACGTTCACAACTCTCCGTGAAGGTCCCGCAGGACGCCGAGGAGCGCTTCCCGGCCGTCGTTGCCGCGGCCGACGCGCTGCTGGCCGTCACGACCGCGGAGCTCGCCGTCGCTTAGATGTGCCATTTGGACACAGGTTTAAGGTGACCTTCATACGGACCCTGGTAGCTTGCGCGACGTTATGACATCGCCTCGTCGGTACCTGGCGCTCGTGAGCGCCTTTTTCGTGCTCCCCCTCGCGCTCTCCGCCTGTGGTGGCGGCGGCATCCCCGGGAACGCCGTGATCAAGATCGGTAGCGACCCGATCAAGACCTCGGAGTTCGACCACTGGATGCAGGTAGCGGCGACCGGACAGCAGCAGCAGACCGGAGCCACCGGCAAGGCGCAGATCCCGCAGCCGCCCGACTTCAAGGCGTGCATCGTCCAGAAGAAGAAGACGGCCACCAAGCCGGCCAAGGGCCAGCCGACGCCGACCGATGCCACGTACAAGGCGCAGTGCAAGACCGAGTACGACGGGCTGAAGGACTCGGTCATGCAGTTCCTGATCTCGTCGGCGTGGATCGAGGGCGAGTCCCACGACCAGGGCGTCAAGATCTCCGACACCGACGTCAAGAAGGACTTCGACAAGCAGCGGCAGACGAGCTTCCCGAAGGACGCCGACTACACGAAGTTCCTTCAGACCTCCGGGTATGTCCAGGAAGACCTCCTCTACCGGATCCGGGTCAACGACCTCTCGACGAAGCTGCGCGACCACGTCCTCAAGGGCAGCGACAAGGTCTCCGACGCGGCGATCTCCAGCTACTACAACAAGAACAAGTCGAAGTTCGCGCAGCCCGAGAAGCGCGACCTGAAGATCGTGCTGACCAAGACCGAGGCCCAGGCCAAGGCCGCCAAGGCCAAGCTCGACGCCGGCCAGTCCTTCGCCACGGTCGCCAAGAAGTACTCGATCGACCAGGGCACCAAGGACAACGGCGGCCTGCTCGCCGCGGTCCCGAAGGGCCAGCAGGAGAAGGCGCTGGACGACGCGACGTTCAAGGCCGACAAGGGCAAGATCGAGGGCCCGGTCAAGACGCAGTTCGGCTACTACGTCTTCGAGGTCGCCAAGATCACGCCCGGCTCGCAGCAGACGCTGGATCAGTCCAAGGCGTCGATCAAGCAGCTGCTGGTCTCCCAGCAGCAGCAGAACAAGCTCAACGCGTTCGTGAAGACCTTCCAGAAGAAGTGGAAGGACCGCACGGACTGCCGCAAGGGCTACGCGACCAGCGACTGCAAGAACGGCCCGAAGGTCGCCACGACGGCCGCCGCCGCTCCGTCGTCCGCGACGCCGCAGCAGGCGCCGCCCGCCAACTAGGCGCAACGTCTCCGGACGCGGCCGGCGCTAGATTCGGCGGGTGCCTTCGACACCCGCCGACGCCGGCCTCGCCTTGGAGCAGCTCGACGCCCTGACGCGGCGCCTACGGGTCGAGTGCCCGTGGGACCGCGAGCAGGACGAGCGGACGATCGTCCCCCACACGCTCGACGAGGCCTACGAGCTCGCCGACGCGGCGCACCGCCGCGACGACGGCAAGATGGTCGACGAGCTGGGCGACGTCCTCTTCCAGGTCCACTTCCTCTCGCTGCTGCTGGAGGAGCGCGACGCCGGCTCGCTGGCCGACGTCGCCGAGCACGTGCGCCAGAAGCTCATCCGGCGCCACCCGCACGTCTTCGGCGAGGTCGAGGTCGCCAACGCGGGGGAGGTGCTCGCCAACTGGGACGAGATCAAGTCCACCGAGGCGGGCCGCGAGCCGGGGATCTTCGGCGAGGTGCCGGAGAACCTGCCGTCGCTGCTGTACGCCCGCAAGATCCAGCGTCGGACCGCGGCGACGGGCTTCGACGTCGACGAGCCGCCCTACTCGGCGATCTCCGGCCAGCTCGAGCAGCTGGAGGAGACGGCCGCCGCCGGCGCCGATCCCGACGCGCTGTACGCCGACGTGGGCGACCTGCTGTTCGCCGCGGTCAACGTGGCGCGCAAGCTGAAGGTCGACCCGGAGCTCGCGCTGCGGTCCTCGGCCGATAGGTTTCGCGCGCGCGTCGAGGCCGCCGAGCGGCTCGCCGAGGCGGCCGGCACGCCCTGGAACGAGCTGTCCACGGGCAGCCAGATGCAGCACTACGCGCAGGCCCGACTCCGAGAAGAACAGGACTGAGACCTTCCCCATGAGCGCCATCGAACGCGTCCACGCCCGGCAGATCCTCGACTCGCGCGGCAACCCGACCGTCGAGGTCGAGCTGGCCCTGCGCTCCGGCGCGACCGGCCGGGCCGCGGTCCCGTCCGGCGCCTCGACGGGCGAGTTCGAGGCGACCGAGCTGCGCGACGGCGGCGAGGCCTACCTCGGCAAGGGCGTGCTGAACGCCGTCGGGAACGTCAACGGCGAGATCGCCGAGGCGATCGCGGGCCTGGACGCCACCGACCAGGCCGGCCTGGACGGCAAGCTGATCGAGCTGGACGGCACGCCCAACAAGTCGCGCCTGGGCGCCAACGCGATCCTCGGCGTGTCGCTGGCCGCCGCGCACGCGGCCGCGGCCGAGAACGGCCAGCCGCTGTGGCGCTACCTGGGCGGCGAGGGCGCGCACGTCCTGCCGGTGCCGATGATGAACGTGCTCAACGGCGGCGCGCACGCCGACAACTCGGTGGACTTCCAGGAGTTCATGGTGGTCCCGGTCGGCGCCGCGTCGTTCCGCGAGGGCCTGCGCATGGGCGCCGAGGTCTTCCACGCGCTGAAGAAGACGCTGCACGACCGCAAGCTGGGCACGACGGTCGGCGACGAGGGCGGGTTCGCCCCGGACCTGGAGTCCAACGAGGCGGCGCTGGAGCTGCTCATCGCGGGCATCGAGGCCGCCGGGTACACCCCGGGCGCCGACGTCGCGATCGCGCTCGATCCGGCCACGTCGGAGATCTACGAGGGCGGGGTCTACGACCTCGAGCACGAGGGCCGCAAGCTGGACTCGGCGCAGCTGGCCGCCTACTGGGCCGAGCTGGCGGGCAAGTACCCCATCTTGTCCATCGAGGACGGTATGGACGAGGAGGACTGGGACGGGTGGAAGGTGCTCACCGAGAAGCTCGGCAGCACGGTCCAGCTCGTCGGCGACGACCTCTTCGTGACCAACGTCGAGCGCCTGAAGCGCGGCATCGACCTCGGCGTCGGCAACTCGATCCTCATCAAGGTCAACCAGATCGGCACGCTGACCGAGACGCTGGCCGCGATCGCCATGGCGCGCGAGGCCGGCTACACCGCGGTGATGTCGCACCGCTCCGGCGAGACCGAGGACGTGACGATCGCCGACCTCGCCGTCGCGACCGGCTGCGGCCAGATCAAGACCGGCGCGCCGTCGCGCTCCGATCGCGTCGCCAAATACAACCAGCTGCTGCGGATCGAAGAGGCCCTCGGGGCCGACGCGACCTACCCGGCGCGGAGTGTGTTCGGGCGATAATCGCCCAGGGGGCGAGTATCGCCTTGCGGAGAATCGCCTGGCGGCGATTTCCGCGCCCTCGGCGGTTGGGCGATCTCGTCCATGCGCCGAGATGGGCAGGAACCTGCGCGCGTGGGGCGAAACGCGAGTCGATGTCCTCTGCCCGGCAGTCCGCGGCGCGTTCGCGCACCCGTCCCGATGAGGCGCCCCGTGCGCCGCAGCGGCCGAAGGTCGTGGCCGGGGGCGGACGGGCGATCCGCTGGGACCGCGTCGGCCGGGTGGCGCTGCTCGTGGTGCTCTTCGGCGTCGTCGCGCTGTACGTCGGGCCGTCGATCAGCTTCCTCCACACCTACCGCGAGGCGCAGGCGCGCCGCGGCGAGGTGCGGACGCTGCAGCTGGAGAACCAGCGCCTGCGGACCCGCCGGAACGCGCTGAAGGACCCGCGGACGATGGAGCGCGAGGCGCGCCGCCTGGGCCTGGTCAAGCCCGGCGAGCGACCCTTCATCGTCAAGGGCCTTCCGGGTGATCGCTGAGCGTTGAGCGCGGCGCGTGCCAGCGCGCCGGAAAGTCGCACGATCGCCGGCGCTACATTGCGGGCGTGGCCGACTTCGAGGTCTCCCGGATGCAGTGGCTGGACGGCGAGCGCCGTGTGCGCGAGTCGCTGCCCGACGAGCGCATGGCGATGGATCGCGT
>DASYBY010000512.1:0-5633 GCA_036500525.1 Baekduia sp.
GCGCTCGCTGACGAAGGCCCGGGCGGCCGCGTCGGCGACCGTCGCGTCGGCGCCGTCGAGCACGCGCACCGCCTCGAGCACCGCGGTGCGCGGCGGCGGCACGGAGGACAGCCGGCGCGACAGCTCGTGGCCGAACGTGACCAGCGCCGCCCGCGCGTCGAACGCATGGCTGAGGCGATCGTCCAGCCGGCCCGCCAGGCGCGGGTCGATCGCGTCGAGGGGCACGTGACGGTCAACCAGCTCCGAGGCCGGCGTGCGCAGCAGGTACGGCGCCGCGCCCGGATGGAAGCTCGCACCGAACGCGAGCACGCGCGGCCCGTCGGGCAGCGGGAAGTACCGCGTGTACGGGCCTGAGATCTGGACGCCCGCGCCGGCGATCCACACGAAGTCGATCCTGCCGTCGGGCAGGAGGCGCCGGCTGGTCGACGGCGGCGGGCCTTCGATGCGGTGGACCCAGAGCCGCTGCACGAACGCGCACAACGAAGGCGGCGGCACCACCTCCACCAGCTCGGTCGATGCTGCGGCGACCTCGCTCACGCGACCGAGGGTAGATCGTCGCGCGCCGGGTGGTGCGACAGGATCAGCCCGTCGGGGTCGTAGGTGGACCGGGCCGCGGTCAGGCGCGTCCAGCTCGCGGCGTCGAACGCCCGGGCCGGATCGACGCCCACCGGCGCCGAGTTCAGCAGCTCCTGCTCGATCGCCCACGGGCCCAGCGACTCGCGCAGCATCGCGAGGCGCTGCGCGTTGCCGGCCTCCATCTCCGGCCCGAACACCGGTCCGCCGCCGAAGACCGAGAAGCGGCCGTCGAGCTTGGCCAGCGCGCCGTGGCCCTCGGGCGCGCGGCTCAGCGCGCCGCCGAGCAGGCGCAGCTCCAGGACCGAGAGCGGAGCGAGCGCGTCGGCGTCGATCAGCTCGACGACGCGGGCGGCCAGCTCGGGCGTCAGGTCGCCGACCAGGAAGCCGTCGCCGCGCGCCGGACCCGGGTCCTCGGGATCGCCCGCGACGCGCACGAGGTCGGCGGCGCCGATCGGCCCGAACGTGTCGACCAGCGTCGAGCCGGAGGCGCGCAGCGGCGCCAGCGTGCGGACGCCGTCGGCCTCGGTCCCGAGGTGCGCCGCCACCACGCTGACGATGCGCCGCCCGCGCAGCGGCGGCGGGATCACGTCGAGGTCGGGCAGCGACACGTAGCGGAACACCGCGCTGAGGCACTCGGGCGCGTCGGCCGTCCAGCGGCGGAACTGCTCCACCACGTCGGCCGCGGCCTCGACCGGCCACGCCAGCATCCCGGCGGACACGTCGGCGACCGGGTGCAGCTCCAGCTCCAGCGCGGTGACGATCGCCACGCGCCCGCCGCTGCCGCGCAGCGCCCAGAACAGCTCGGGCTCGGTGTCCGCATCGACGCGGCGGACCTCGCCGGACGCGAGCACCACGTCGAGCGCGCGTACGTTGTTGGAGGCCAACCCGTGCGCCCGGCTGAGCCAGCCCACGCCGCCGCCGAGCGTCAGGCCGGCGACCCCGACGCTCGGGGCCAGGCCGAGCGCGGGCGCGAGGCGGTGCTCGCCGGCCGCCGCGGCGACGTCGCCGGCCAGCGCGCCGGCCCCGACGCGCACGAACCCGGCACCGGCGTCGACCGAGATGTCGTTCAACGCCGCCGTCTTGAGCAGCACCGCGCCGTCCAGCGCGCGGAGCGCCTCGGAGCCGTGGCCCGTCGCCTGCGGCGCGACCCGCAGCCCGGCGGCGCGCGCGGCGCGCACGGTCGCCTGCACGTCCTCGACGCATGCGGCCTCGACCACCGCGGCGGGCCGCTGGTCGATCGCGAGGTTCCAGCCGGTGCGGGCGCGATCCCAGTCGGCGTCGCCGGGCAGGACGAGGCGACCGCGGAGATCGGCTGAGCGCAGGTGATCGAGATCGGGGGAGGAGGAGGTCATCGCCCCAGTGTCCCCTCCGCCCGGGCGCGCGTCTTGAACGAATCCGACGTTCTGCGGGAGCTACTCGTCCCGGAGCTCGTCCGGAAACCCGAACGAGGCGAACAGCTCCGGGTACAGGTAGTTGTGGATCCCCGAGATGCGGTCGCCACGCACCTCGACGACGGCCAGCGCGAACGGCAGGTGCCGCCCGTCGCCCGTCGGCTTGTAGGCGCCGTAGGCGAAGCCGCCGTTGGCGCGCGTGGTCAGCACCTTCGAGCCGCGGCACCCGATGCCGGGGCCGAGCAGCCACTGGGCGACCTGGTCGGGCCCGACGAGCCAGAGCGGATGCGGCGGCATGCTGAAGCTCGCGTCCTCGTGCAGCAGCGCGACGAGCGCGGCCACGTCGTAGCGCTCGAACGCGTCGACGTAGCGGCTCAGCAGCTCCTGCTGGTCGGCGCCGATCGCGGTGGAGCCGTCGGCGGCGTCCAAGTCCATGGCGTCGATCGTCGCGCGGGCACGCTGCAGCGCGCTGTTGACCGAGGCGACCGTGGTGCCCAGCAGCTCGGCCACCTCGCTGGCCTGCCAGCGCAGCACCTCGCGCAGGATCAGCACCGCGCGCTGGCGCGGCGGCAGATGCTGCAGCGCGGCGACGAAGGCGAGCCGCACGGTCTCGCGCGCGGCCGCCAGCTCGGCCGGGTCGCCGCTCTCGGGCAGCGTCCGCGCGTCGGCGATCGGCTGGATCCACGTGGTCTCCGCCAGGCCGGCGGGCAGGCCCGACGCCACCACCGCCTCGGTCGTCGACGACGGCCCGAAGTCCATCGGGCGCGCGCGCCGCTGCGCCCCGTCGAGCATGTCGAGGCAGACGTTGGTGGCGATCCGGTACATCCAGGAGCGCAGCGCCTCCCGGGCCGTCAAGCGGTCGATCGACTTCCACGCCCGGACCATCGTCTCCTGGACGGCGTCCTCGGCCTCGAAGCCGGAGCCGAGCATCCGGTAGCAGTAGCCGGTCAGCTCGCGGCGGTACTGGTCCAGCTCTTGCTCGACCGGCTGGCTCGTGATCATGCCCACGACGAGCCATCGTAATGGCCTCCGCCGCTGCCGTGTAACCGTTGTGTCAGCTCTTGGAGCGGCCGCGCCGGCGCTGCATGCGCTCCAGCTCGCGCCCGAACGCCTCTTCGCTGGCGTCGGCCATCGCGACGCCGAAGACCGCGAGCAGCGTGTCGGCCGCGAGCGGGCGCAGGCGCTCCAGCGCGGCGCGCACCTCCGGCCAGCGCTCCTCGGGCGCGCCCGCCTCCTCGAACGGCTTCCAGACCTGCTCGACGAAGAGCTTCACGTAGGCGCGGGCGACGCCGTCGGCGTGCTTGCGGATCGACTGCGCCAGCTGGAGGGTGACCTCGGTCGGCACGCCGAGCGCGGCCAGCTCGCGCCCCGCGCTGGTCAGCCGCGGGCTGATGTCCTCGTAGTTGCCGTCGCCGAGCGGGCGCAGGAGCCCGAGCTTGACGGCGCGCTCCAGCAGCGCCGGGTCCGTCGTGCCCCAGCGCGACGCGAGCTCCTCGCGCGTCAGCACCTCGGGCTGCTCCTCGGTGTACGGCTCGGCGACGGCGCGCAGGAAGCGCAGCGGCTCCTCGCTCGATCCGGGCGCCGCGTCGACGAGGCGACGGATGGCCTGGAGGTTGAACCCCTGGCCCTGCATCTCCTTGATGAGCTCGATGCGGGCCTGGTGGGCCTGGCCGTAGTAGCCGGTGCGACCGCGCACCTCGGGCGGCGGGAGCAGTCCCCGCGACTGGTGCGCACGGATGTTGCGGACCGTCATCCCGGTGCGCTGAGCGAGCTCGTCGATGGTCAGGTCGCCATCCTCGGTCGCGGGCTCAGGTGCCTCAGTGACATCGGACACAGCGCGAGCGTACCGCGTTTGATGTGACATCGATCCGTGTACCATCGATCCATGGCACTTTCGTCTGTCCTCGCCGCCGCGGGGTCGGCCTCCTCCAACCCTGCCGGAGGCGCCGCGCTGGACCAGGTCGCCATCGCCAGCGGCATGGCCTCGGTCGCCACGGCGGTCCTGATGTTCGGGATCTTCGGCTACCGCAACGGCAAGGGCCGCATCCTGCGCCGGCTCGCGGCCTTCTCCGAGCGCGTCAGCGGGCTGCCCGCGTGGGCGGCGCTGCCCGCCGGGCTGGCCGGCGGCTCGCTGCTGATCGCCCTGCTCGGCATGTACTGGGACATCTCGCTGCACATCGACCAGGGGCGCGATCCCGGTCCGCTGGCCAACCCGGCGCACTACCTGATCCTCGTCGGGCTCTACGGCGTGTTCGCCGCCGGCTGCCTCGCGCTGGCGCTGCCCGAGGAGAAGCCGGGACCCGCCGCGATCCGCATCACGCGGGACTGGTACGTGCCGGTCGGCGGCGTCCTGACCGCGGCCTGCGGCGGCTTCGCGCTGCTCGGCTTCCCGCTCGATGACCTCTGGCACCGGCTCTTCGGCCAGGACGTCACGCTCTGGGGACCGACCCACCTGATGCTCTTCGGCGGCGCCGGCCTCACGCTCATCGGCCAGGCGATCCTGCTGGCCGAGGGCATGCGCTTCCGCGGCATCGGCGGCGAGCGCCTCCGCGACCCGCAGTTCCTGGTGGCGTTGCGCCGCGTCGGCCTGACCGGCGGCCTGCTCATCGGCCTCTCGACCTTCCAGGGCGAGTTCGACTTCGGCGTCCCGCAGTTCCGGATGGTCTTCCACCCCATGTTGATCGCGCTGGCCGCCGGGCTGGCGCTGACCGCGGGGCGCATCTGGATCGGCCGGGGCGGCGCGCTGGCCACCGCGCTGATGTTCGTCGTCGTGCGCGGCGCGATCTCGCTGATCGTCGGCGACGTCTTCGGCGAGTCGATGCCCGCGATCCCGCTCTACCTCGCCGAGGCGGCGTGCATCGAGGGCGTCGCGCTGGCCACCGGCCGCGACCGTCCGCTGCTGCTCGGCGCGCTCGGCGGCCTGCTGGCCGGCACCGTCGGGCTGGCCGCGGAGTGGCTGTGGGTCGACGCCGTCTTCCCGCTGCCGTGGGGCGACGGCATCGTGCCCGAGGCGCTGGTCGTCGCGCCGATCGCGGGCGTCGCCGGCGGGCTGCTCGGCGGGCTGCTGGGCTCCGGGCTGCGGTTCCAGCTGCCGAGCCAGAACGTCGCGCGCACCGCCGCCATCGGCTCGTTCGTCGCGATCGCCGCGCTCACCGCCTTCGGGCTCTCCACCTCCGCGCCGCACGGCGAGCGCGCGACCGTCGCGCTGCACACGGCGCCCGGCGGCCACCCCGGCCAGCGGTACGTCACCGGCACCGTGCGGCTCTCGCCGCGCGACGCGGCCGACGGCGCCGCCTGGGTCAGCGTCACCTCGTGGCAGGACGGCGGGCTGAAGGTCGACCGGCTGGCGCGCGTGAGCGAGGGCGTCTACCGCTTCCGCACCCCCGCGCCGGCCTACGGCGACTGGAAGACCATCCTGCGCGTCCAGAACGGGCGCACGATCATGGGCCTGCCGATCTACCTCCCGGCCGATCCGGCGATCCCCGTGCCGGGCGTCGCGGCCAGCGCGCACTTCACCCGCGCCTTCGTCGCCGACCACAAGCTCATGCAGCGCGAGCGCAAGGACGACATCCCCGGCTGGCTGTGGACCGCGGCCTGCCTGGTCGTCCTCGTGCTCTCGCTGATCTTCATGGCCTCGCTGGCCTGGGGCGTCGCGCGCGTCGCCCG
>DASYBY010000513.1:0-2147 GCA_036500525.1 Baekduia sp.
GAAGAGCGCGATGTTGTGCTGGCCGGCGGTGCGCAGGATCTTGCGGATCTGCGAGACGAGGCCGTCGACGTTGTAGCCGACCCCACGCTTGCCGAATTTGCCGAAACCCGAGAGATCGCGGCGGATCTGCGTCGAGTTGACCTGGGTGAAGGAGGAGAGCTCCTGGGAGGAGATCGTCTCCTTGCCCTCCTTCTTGGCCTTGGTCAGCACCTGGAGGTAGCGGGCCAACCGTGCGGCGACGCCCAGCGACAGGCGCTCGGGCATGCCCGGCTCGGGCGCGGCACCGTCGTCGCCGTCCGTGCCGCGGTGATTGGCCAGATCGCTGACGCTCATCCGCCGCCAACTGTACCGAGGCGCTCCCGCAGGACCGCCGCGTCCACGAAGAAGTCGAAGAGCTCCTCACCGTCGAGCACGACCACCGGGATGCGCTCCAGGTAGCGCCGGTGCAGCGCGTCGTCGGCCTCGATGTCGTGCTCGACGAGCGTGAAGCGCAGCTCGGCGGCCAGCGCGGTCAGCTGCGTGCGTGCGTCATCGCACAGATGGCAGCCGTCGCGCCCGTAGAGCTCGACGGTCGGGGCGGGCACTACAAAGCCCGCTGACCCGTGGCGTGCACTTCCAGCCCGAGGTAGTCCGGGAACGCGACGGGCGCGGTCCATCGGGCCGCGCTGGCGATCATCGCGGCGTTGTCGGTGCACAGCTCGCGGGGCGGGATCTTGACGGTCGGCGCCAGCGCGGCGAGCCGCTCGCGCAGCGGGCCGTTGGCGGCGACGCCCCCGCCGATGGCCAGGCGGTCGAGGCCGGTCTGCTGCAGCGCGCGCTGCACGCGGCGCGCGATCTGCTCGACGATCGCGTGCTGGTAGGCGGCGGCGAGGTCGGCGCGGCGCTCGGTCGTCGCCTCCTCCCCCAGGTCGCGGACCTTGTAGAGCAGCGCGGTCTTCAGGCCGGCGAACGAGAAGTCCAGGCCGGCGACGTTCTTGGAGACCGGGAAGGCGAAGGCCGAGGCGTCGCCCCCGGCGGCCAGGCGCTCCAGGTGCGGGCCGCCGGGGAACGGCAGGCCGAGCAGGCGCGCGCCCTTGTCGATGGCCTCGCCCGCGGCGTCATCGAGCGTCGCGCCGAGGACGGTGAACGAGGCGTGGTCGTCGACGCGCGCCAGGAAGGTGTGGCCGCCGCTGGCGATCAGGCAGAGGAACGGCGGCTCGAGCGGCTCGCCACCGTTCGGGTCCTGGAGGAAGTTGGCGGCGACGTGGCCCTGGAGGTGGTCGACGGCGGCCAGCGGCAGGCCGCGCGCGGCGGCGATCCCCTTGGCGGTGGCGACGCCGACCAGCAGCGCGCCGACCAGGCCCGGGCCGGCGGTGACGGCGACGAGGTCGACGTCGTCCAGCGTGGCGCCGGCGCGGCTCAGGGCGTCGTCGACGACCGGGGTCGCCAGCTCCAGGTGGTGGCGCGAGGCGACCTCGGGCACGACGCCGCCGTAGCGGTCGTGCACGCCCTGGGAGGAGATGACGTTGGAGCGGATCTCGCCGTCGTGGGTGACGACGGCGGCGCACGTGTCGTCGCAGGAGGTCTCGACGGCGAGGATGAGTCCGGGGGCCATGGCGTGGTCTCGCTACACGACCCGCCTGAGCGGGTCGACGGCGTTGGGGATGTCGTCCAGCGCGCCGCGCAGCGTGGCCGGAGTGCGCCACATGATCACGGCGTCCTCGCCGTTGTCCTGGTAGTAGCGGCGGCGCAGGCCGGCGCCGCGGAAGCCGTGGCGCTCGTACAGCGCGATCGCCCCGGCGTTGGACATCCGCACCTCCAGCGTGAAGCGCGGCTGCTCGTCGGCGACGCGCTCGAACAGCGCGGTCAGCAGTCGCGAGGCGATGCCCTCGCGCCGGTGATCGGGGTCGACCGACACGTTCATGATGTGCCAGATCGTGTCGTAGCGGGAGCAGATGCAGTAGCCGACGATGCCGTCGGGGCCCTCGGCGGCGAGGCACACGCCGGACGGCTTGGACAGCTCCAGCACGAACATCGCCAGCGACCACGGCGTCGGGAACGCCCGCCGCTCGATCGCGATGACCTGCGGGAGGTCGGCGTAGGTGAGGCGGCGGATTGTCGGGGAGGCTGGGTCGGGCACCGTGGTCAGCGGCGGTCGGCTGAGGGAA
>DASYBY010000514.1:0-3922 GCA_036500525.1 Baekduia sp.
CGCATGCACAAGCCGGGCGCCGAGTCGGGCTTCTGGGCGGCGATCGTCGGCCGCGTCCTGCGCCACCCGTGGATCTCGGTGGTCCTCGCCGGCGGGCTGCTCATCGTCCTCGCCCTCCCCACGCTGCGGCTGCACACGGCCAACTCGGGCGTGCAGGGCCTGCCGCGCGACCTGCCGGTCATGCAGACCTACGACCGCATCCAGCGCGCGTTCCCGGGTGAGCCGATCGCGGCCACCATCGCGGTGAAGGCGCCGAACGTGCGCGCCGTGAACGTCACCGCCGCGGTCCGCGAGCTGCGCAACCGCGCCGTGCGGACCGGGCTGATGCGCGACCCGATCACCACCGTGGTCAACGCCGATCGGACGGTCGCGCAGGTCAACGTCCCGCTGGCCGGCACCGGGACCGACGAGACGTCCAACCGCGCGCTCAAGGCGCTGCGCAACGACCTGATCCCCAGCACGCTCGGCCGGGTCCCGGGCGTCGTGGCGCCGGTGACCGGCCTCACCGCGGGCTCGTTCGACTTCAACGAGTTGATGAAGGAGCGCGCGCCGTGGGTCTTCGTGTTCGTGCTCACGCTGGCCTTCCTGCTGCTGTTGGTCACGTTCCGCTCGATCGTGATCCCGGCCAAGGCCATCGTGTTGAACCTGCTGTCGGTGGGCGCCGCGTACGGCGTGCTGGTGTGGATCTTCCAGGACGGGCATCTGCAGTCGCTGCTGGGGTTCACGTCGATCGGCGGCATCACGTCGTGGCTGCCGTTGTTCTTGTTCGTGATCCTCTTCGGGTTGTCGATGGACTACCACGTGTTCATCCTCAGCCGCGTCCGCGAGGGGTTCGACCGCGGGATGGACACGGAGGCGGCGGTGTCGCACGGCATCCGGGCGACCGCGGGCGTGGTGACCAGCGCCGCCGCGGTGATGGTCGGCGTGTTCGCGGTCTTCGCGACGCTCAGCTCGATCGACTTCAAGGAGATGGGCGTCGGCCTGGCGGTCGCCGTGTTCATCGACGCGACGATCGTCCGCGCCGTCCTGCTGCCGGCGACGATGAAGCTGCTCGGCGACTGGAACTGGTACCTGCCCTCGTGGCTAGGGTGGCTCCCGCAGGTCGCGCCCGAGCCGGCGGCGGTGCCGGCCGCGGCGGTCTTCCCGTCGCGGTTGTCGATGGACATCGACCGCCACGACGCGCGCGTCTCGCTGGAGCTCCACGGCGAGCTCGACCTGGAGACGGCGCCGCAGTTCCGCGATCGGCTGGCCGACGTCGAGCCCGAGGCCGAGACGCTGCTCGTCGATCTGCGCAGCGTCACGTTCATGGACTCGTGCGGGATGGGCGAGCTGGTCGGCGCCCACCAGCGCGCGCGCCGCGCGGGGCGCCGGCTCGTCGTGATCCGCGGCGACGGCACGCAGATCGCCCAGGTCCTGCACACCTCGGCGCTGGACCGGACGCTGGAGACGACCGCGGACCCGGGACGCGTGGGTACCGAAAGCTGACCGCGCGGTCCGCGCGCCGACGACAGGATCCGGAAGACACGCGTTCCGCTTGTCCCAAAGCCGCTGCACAGGGCGATCTTCCAGATGGAGATCCCCAGTTCTGGGGGCTTGACCGCACCCGGACACGACGGGCAACGTTCGCGCATGCAAACCCGTGACCACTGGTCGCCCCGCCACAGCACGCTGATGCGGCAACGGGCGCTCGTCCTGGCCATCCTCCAGCGCGGCGTGCACGACACGCCGCCCGCGAAGCCCGATCGCATCACGCCGCTCCAGCGCGCGGCCGCCACCCGCCCCATCTGACCCCACACCCCGCGCCGCTCACGCGCGGTCGCCTGGCTCAGGCGGGACGCGCGCCCTCGACCGGCACGTACTCCAGCGCCGCTCGGTCCCATCGGCCATGGACGGCCGCCGCCTCGTACGTGCTCTGCAGGAAGCCGAGCAGCGCGGCGTCGGGATCGGCGGCGCGCCGCACCGCCTCGTAGGGCAACAAGAACTGCCCGTTGGCCTCCGAGTAGAACGCCTCCTCCGGCGTCACCGGATGCGTGCGGAAACCGTCGGGCTCGGGGTAGGCGTAGGCGTAGAACGCGCCCTCCTCGCCGCCGCCCGGCCAGAAGCCGCAGCTCGACAGCTCGTGGGAGTAGCCCTCGACCATCACCCAGTCGGCGCAGTTGGGGGCGCCGCCGGGATGGCGCGGCGCGGGCCGCCCCGAGAAGCGCGTGAGCGCCATGTCGAACGAGCCCCAGAAGACGTGCACCGGGCTGACCTTGCCGGAGAACCGCGCGCGGAACGTGCGCAGCACGCGATCGGCCTGGACGAGCTGGCGCCAGAAGAGCTGCGCGGCCGCCGGGTCGTAGTCGTGGTGCTCGGTGTCGTCGGCGAACGGGACGGCGCGCTCCATCTCGACGGGCACCGGCCAGATCTCGACGTCGAGCCCGAGCTCCGACAGCGCCGCCATCGTCTCGGCGTAGAACTGCGCGACCGTCTTGGGCTCGAGCGCGACCGTGCGCTGCTCCCCGCCCTCGACGACGATCCGCAGCTCGTGCGCGCAGAAGTCGAAGTCCATGGCGAACACGCGCGTCCCGGTCGCCATCGGCCCGGTCGTCAGGCCCCGGGGCGTCACGGCGAACGCGACCTGCCACCAGTGGTTGACCATGGGCCGCAGGGCCAGCGGGACCTTCCCGACGATCTGCGTCCAGAGGTGGAGCGTGTCGCGGGTCGCGGTCCAGTCGGCGACGCGCAGGGCAGGCCAGCCGTTGCTCATGGGGAGATCGTAGATCGCCGGTCGCACCGGCGGTTGTGGAAACCCCCAGTGCGGCGCGCGGGCGGTCCACCGGGGCCCTCCGGGCCTGCTTACCGTCGTCCCCAGCCCCCAGCGCACATCCCCACAGACCGGCGCTGAGAGCGTGCAGGGTCACGCCCCCCGGGAGAGGGGCACGAAGGAGGAGGAGTTGCTGTGCAGCGAAAGATCCGGGCCGCCACCGGCGTGCTCGTCGCCGTCTCGCTGATCGCCGCCGGCTGCGGGAGCGACGACTCGTCGTCGTCCAGCGCCGCCGACAACTCGTCGACGAGTACCGCGCAGAAGAGCGACTTCGACCTCGCCGCCGTCAAGGCGCGTGTGGCCGAGGACGAGAAGGGGCCCACGGAGTACACGGGGCCGACCGACAAGGTGACCGTCGCCAAGGGCGTGAACCTCGCGTGGATCCCCTGCTCGCAGGCGGTCCGCGGATGCGTGCGCCCCGTGCAGGAGGCCGGCAAGCTCGCCAAGGAGCTGGGCTGGAACGTCAAGTCCTATGACGGCAAGGGCACGCCGAAGGACAACAACGGCGCCGTGCTGCAGGCCGTGGCCGGCGGCGCGAACGTCATCCTGACCGGTGGCGTGGACCCGTCCTTCATCCAGGGCGGGCTGCGTGCCGCGAAGGCCAAGGGCGTGCTGGTCGCGTCGCTGAGCCAGTACGTGCCGCCGGATCCCGACGGCTACAAGTTCGACATCGGGGCCGACTACGCCAAGCTCGGGCAGATGCTCGGGGACTGGGTCGTCGTCGACTCCGGAGGCAAGGGCGTCCTGCTGCCCTTCCGCGACAACTCGTTCAAGAGCGCCGTCGCGGTGACCGAGGGCACCGAGAACGCCGTCAAGGCGTGTCCCGGATGCGACGTGCTCGGCGAGCAGCTGTTCGTGGCGACCGACATCGCCACCAAGCTCGGGCCGCGCGCGGTCGACATCCTGCGCAAGAACCCCAAGATCGGCTACGTCCTCGGCAGCTACGACCCGGCGGCGACGGCGCTCGTGCCGGCCATCGCCAACGCGGGGCTCAAGGACAAGGTGAAGGTCATCGCGAGCCTCGGCAACCAGCAGAACCTCGAGTACGTCAAGGCGGGGAACATCCAGGAGGCCGACTCCGGCTTCGACAACACCTACATGGGCTACATGGCCATC
>DASYBY010000515.1:0-9134 GCA_036500525.1 Baekduia sp.
ACGAGCAGCTCCCAGTGGAAGCGTGGGACGAACCGGCGGGGCTTCTCCCGGACGCCCGGGGCGGTGCGATCAGGCACGCATATCGACCATATAACGAGGCGATCCGCCGCGCGCGTCATCATGTGGGCCATGGCCGTCACCAGCGAGTCGACCGCGGCAGGGCCCGCGACGCGCCTGGAGGACCTCGTCGTCATCTCCGGCTACTCCGGCGCGGGCAAGTCCACCGCGATGGCGGTCTTCGAGGACGCCGGCTACTTCTGCGTGGACAACCTCCCGCCGGAGATGATCCGCTCGTTCGTCGAGCTGATCACCCACAAGGGGTCGAAGGTCGAGCGCGCGGCCGTGGTCTCCGACGTCCGCGGCGGCGAGTTCTTCGAGCCGCTGGAGGGCGTGATCGAGGATCTGCACGCGCGGGGGCTACCGAGTCGGGTGCTCTTCCTCGACGCCGACGACACGACGCTGCTCGACCGCTACAAGGAGACGCGCCGCCGCCACCCGCTGGCCAAGGAGTCGAGCATCGCCTCGGGCATCGCCGCCGAGCGCGCGATCCTCGGGCCGATCAAGGAGCACAGCGACTTCGTCATCGACTCCTCCGGGTTGAAGGCCTCGCACCTGCGCCGCCGCATCGCCGACGAGCTGCTGCCGCGCCAGTCGCAGGGCCGCCTCGCGCTGACCTTCCAGAGCTTCGGCTTCAAGCACGGCCCGCCGCGCGACGCCGACCTCGTCTTCGACGTGCGCTTCCTGCCCAACCCGCACTACGTCCCCGAGCTGCGCCCGCTCACCGGCCTCGATCCGCGCGTGGTCGAGTACGTCGGGCGTGAGGGCAAGCTCGAGAAGCTCTACTCGCACCTCGAGCCGCTGCTGGAGTTCCTCGTGCCCGAGTACGAGGAGGAGGGCAAGGCGCACCTGAGCATCGCCATCGGCTGCACGGGCGGTCGCCACCGCTCGGTCGCGATCGCCGAGCACCTCGCGCAGCGCTTCCGGGCGCGGGACGACGTCGTCGTCGAGGTCGAGCATCGCGACGTCGGTCGCAAGCCGTGAGCGAGACGATCAGCCACATCGGCTTCGAGGTCTCCGACATCGCCCGCTCCGCCGCCTTCTACGACGCGGTCTTCGGCCGCCTCGGGATCCGGCGCGTCCTCCAGGGCGAGCAGATCGTCGGCTACGGCACGACGGCGCCGCGCTTCGTCATCACCCAGCGCGGCCGGCCGCCGGCGCCGGGCTACGGCCACACGGCGATCCAGGCCTCCGGGCGCGCCGCGGTCGACGCCGCCTACGCGGCCGCGCTGGAATCCGGTGGACGCGACGACGGTCCTCCGGGGTTGCGTCCGCAGTACGGACCCGGGTACTACGCGGCCTACGTGCTGGACCCCGACGGGCTCCGCCTCGAGCTCGTCGCGGGCGGGCACTGACGTCAACCGGACCGATAGGGTCCAAAACCGTCTCAGATCGACGTCGCCAGGCGTCCCCCCAACACCAAGCAAGGACTGACACCCATGCCCCTTCGCGTCGGGATCAACGGCTTCGGCCGCATCGGCCGCAACCTCTTTCGCGCCGCCCAGGCCAAGAACGCCGACATCGAGTGGGTCGCGGTCAACGACCTCACCGACTCCAAGACGCTCGCGCACCTCCTGAAGTACGACTCGATCCTCGGGCCGTACCCCGGAACGGTCGAGGTCGCCGACGACGGCATCCTGGTGGACGGCAAGCTGCTCAAGGTGCTCGCGGAGCGCGACCCGGCCGCGCTGCCGTGGGGCGATCTGGGCGTCGACGTCGTCATCGAGTCGACCGGCTTCTTCACGAAGCGCGCCGACGCGGCCAAGCACCTCGACGCGGGCGCCAAGAAGGTCATCGTCTCGGCGCCGGCCAGCGACGAGGACATCACGGTCGTGCTGGGCGTCAACTTCGACAAGTACGACAAGGACGCGCACCACGTCATCTCCAACGCGTCGTGCACGACGAACTGCCTGGCGCCGTTCGCCAAGGTCGTCAACGACGGCATCGGCATCAAGCACGGCCTGATGACGACGATCCACGCCTACACCGCGGATCAGAACCTCCAGGACGCGCCGCACAAGGACCTGCGCCGTGCGCGCGCCGCCGCCGTGAACCTCGTTCCGACGTCGACCGGCGCCGCCAAGGCCGTCGGCCTCGTGCTGCCCGAGCTCAACGGCAAGCTCCACGGCTTCGCCGTGCGCGCCCCGATCCCGACGGGCTCGCTGGTCGACCTCACGTTCGAGGCCGAGCGCCCGACCTCCGTCGAGGAGGTCAACGAGCTCTTCAGGTCCAAGGCCGACACCGGCGACCTCAAGGGGATCCTGCAGTACACCGAGGACCCGATCGTCTCCTCCGACATCGTCACCAACCCGTTCTCGTCGATCGTCGACGGCGGGCTGACCGCGGTGCTCGACGGCACGCTGGTCAAGGTCGTCTCCTGGTACGACAACGAGTGGGGCTACTCCAACCGCCTCGTCGACCTCGTGCAGAAGGTCCTTTGAGAACCCTCGACGACCTCGGCCCGCTCGACGGCAAGCGGGTCTTCGTCCGCGTCGACTTCAACGTGCCGCTCAGCGACGGCACGATCGGCGACGACGCCAGGATCCGGGCCGCGCTCCCGACCCTGGAGGAGCTGCGCCGCCGCGGCGCGCGGCTCCTCCTGGCCGCCCACCTCGGGCGGCCCAAGGGCCGGGACCCGCAGCTCTCGCTCGCCCCGGTCGCGGCGCGGCTGGGCGAGCTGCTGGGGACCGACGTCCCGCTGCTCGACGACCTCGACGGCCCCGTCCCCGACCGCGACGTCGTGATGCTGGAGAACGTCCGCTTCGAGCCGGGCGAGACCAAGGACGACGCGGCGCTGGCGCAGCGCTACGCGGCGCTGGCCGACGCCTACGTCGACGACGCGTTCGGCGCCGCCCACCGCGCCCACGCCTCCAACCACGCGATCGCGAAGCTGCTGCCCAGCGCGGCCGGCCTGCTGCTGCAGCGCGAGGTCGAGACGCTGCAGGGGATCCTCGCCGACCCGGCGCGCCCGCTCGTGGCGATCGTCGGCGGCGCGAAGGTGACCGACAAGATCGGCGTGCTCGAGGCGTTCCTCGACACCGCCGACACCATCATCATCGGCGGCGCCATGTGCTTCCCGTTCTTCAAGGCCCAGGGCCACGCGGTCGGCGCGTCGCTCTGCGAGGAGGAGGGCCTGGAGCCCGCCCGCCGGATCCTGGAGCGCGGCGGCGCCAAGCTGCAGCTGCCGGTCGACCTGGTCTGCGGCGAGGCGTTCGACGCGTCCACGCCGGTGACGCCGGTCGACGGCATCGACGTCCCCGACGGCCTCATGGGCCTCGACGTCGGGCCGCGCACCGCGCAGGCCGCGGCGGCGACGATCCTCGCGGCCGGCACGGTCTTCTGGAACGGCCCGATGGGCGCGTTCGAGCTGGCGCCGTTCGCAGCCGGCACGCGGGCGGTGGCCGAGGCCGTCGCCCAGGCGCCGGGCACGACGGTCGTCGGTGGTGGTGACAGCGCTGCTGCGCTGCGGCAATTCGGGTACGAAGACGAGGTGACCCACCTCTCCACGGGCGGCGGCGCGTCGCTTGAGCTGATCGAAGGCAAGACGCTTCCGGGCGTGGAGGTGCTGTCATGAGGACACCGCTGATCGCGGGCAACTGGAAGATGCACGGGACGATCGCCGAGGCAGAGGATCGCGTCGCGTCCCTGCTGCCGCGCATCGCCACGGCCGACCACGCGGACATCGCCGTGTGCGTGCCGTTCACGGCGCTGCAGGCCGTCGTCGACTCGACGCGCGGATCGAGCCTCGCCGTCTACGCGCAGAACGTGCACCACGCCGACGCGGGCGCCTACACCGGCGAGATCTCCCCGCCGATGCTCAGCGAGCTCGACGTCCACGGCGTCCTGCTCGGCCACTCCGAGCGGCGCCAGCTCTTCGGCGAGACCGACAAGGCGCTGCAGCTCAAGGTGCCCGCGGCCTTGGCGGCCGGCCTCGACGTGATCCTCTGCGTCGGCGAGACCGAGGACGAGCGCGAGAACGGCGACACCGAGCGCCGCCTGCGCCACCAGGTCCAGGAGGGTCTGGAGAAGGTGGCGACCGAGCGCCTCGGCGACGTCGTCATCGCCTACGAGCCGATCTGGGCGATCGGGACCGGGCAGGTCGCCACGGCCGAGCAGGCCCAGGACGCGCTGGCCTTCGTCCGCGCGCTGGTCGCCGACCGCTCCAAGGAGCAGGCCGAGCGCGCCCGGATCCTCTACGGCGGCTCGATGAAGCCCGACAACGCCGGGGAGCTGCTCGCGCTGCCCGACTGCGACGGCGGCCTCATCGGCGGCGCGTCGCTGGACGTCGAGCAGTTCGTCGCGATCATCGAGGCGGCGGCGGGCGCATGAGCGGGCTGCCCGTGCCTCGTGCGGTGCTCGTGGTCCTCGACGGCTGGGGGCTCGCACCGCCCGGGCCGGGCAACGCCGTCGAGCTGGCCGACACGCCGGTCTTCGACGACCTCTGGGCGCGCTACCCGCACACCCAGCTCACGGCCGGCGGCCTGGCCGTCGGCCTGCCCGAGGGGCAGATGGGCAACAGCGAGGTCGGCCACCTCAACCTCGGCGCCGGCGCGGTCGTCAAGCAGGACCTGACGCGCATCGACGAGGCGGTGGCCGACGGCACCCTCGGCGAGAACCCGGCGCTGATCGCCGCGCTGGACGGCTTCGAGCGCGTCCACCTGATCGGCCTGGTCAGCGACGGCGGCGTGCACTCCGGCTGGAAGCACCTCGAGGCGCTGATCGCGCTGGCCGGCGCCCACGGCGTCTCCGACGTCGTCATCCACGTCTTCACCGACGGGCGCGACACCTCGCCCCGCGGCGGCGAGCGCTACGTCACGCAGGTCGAGGAGTGGGCGCAGAAGGCCGGCAACGCCCGCATCGGCTCGGTCATCGGGCGCTACTACGCGATGGACCGCGACAAGCGCGAGGAGCGCACGAAGGCCGCGGTCGACCTCCTGCGCGACGGCATCTCCGCGTACCACGAGCACAGCGCCGTGCAGGCCGTGCGCGACTCCTACGAGCGCGACGAGCGCGGCGACGAGTTCATCGCCGCGACGACGGTCGGCGACGAGGCGCGCATCCGCCCGCAGGACTCGGTCATCGCCTTCAACTTCCGGCCCGACCGGATGCGCCAGCTGACCGAGGCGCTCGCGCCCGCGGTCGCGCGCTACACGACGCTGACCGAGTACGAGGAGGGCTGGCCGTGGCCGGTCGCCTTCCCGCCGGCGCGGCCGCAGACGACGCTGACCAAGGTCATCGCCGAGGCCGGCGGCAAGCAGCTCCACGTGGCCGAGACCGAGAAGTACCCCCACGTGACGTACTTCTTCGGCGGCGGGGAGGAGCAGGCCGAGCCCGGCGAGCGGCGCGAGCTGGTGCCCTCGGCGCGCGACGTGCCGACCTACGACAAGAAGCCGCAGATGAGCGCCCGCGAGGCCGCCGACGCGTTCGTCGCCGCGTGGCGCGAGGACGAGCCGCAGTTCGGCATCATCAACTTCGCCAACGCCGACATGGTCGGGCACACCGGCGTCATCCCGGCGGCCGTGCAGGCGATCGAGACGGTGGACGCCTGCCTGGCCGACGTCGTCGCCGCCGTGCAGGCGTCGGGCGGCGCGCTGTTCATCACCGCCGACCACGGCAACGCGGACGAGATGCTCGAGGACGACGGCTCGCCCGACACGGCCCATTCGCTGAACCCCGTGCCGGTCATCGTCACGGTCTCCGACCCGCCGCTCACGCTGCGCGACGGGGGCGTCCTGGCCGACGTCGCGCCCACGATCCTGGCCCTGTTGGGCATCGATCAACCGGCCGCGATGACCGGCCGTTCGCTCGTGTCCGTGGCGTGAACGCCACTGCCGCGCCGTCGCACTAGACTCCGTCGCGATGGGAGGAAAGGGGGCTGGACGAGCCGGCCTCATCGGCCCGACGCTAGGGGCGTTCGGGGTGGTGATGCTGCTGGTGTGCGCGATCTTCGCGTTCTTGCTGCACGCCGTCTCCGGCGTGCGGTCCGACGCCTCACGCGCCCACGCCGCGCAGCAGTTCGTCGTCCAGATCCAGCGGCTCAACCGCGTCACCGTCGACCTCGAGACCGGCGTCCGCGGCCGGCTGCTCGCCCGCGACGACGCGTTCCTCGGCCCCTACACCGACGCGCAGAAGACGATCCCGCAGGCCGAGCGCTCGCTCCGCACGCAGCTGGACGACCCGGCGCTGGCGCCGCAGCTGAACGACGTCATCGCGCGCGTGGACACCTACCGCAACGGCTACGCGAAGATGATGGCGTCGCTGGCGACGACCATCCCGCGCCGCGACCTGAAGCCGCGCATGACCCAGGGCAAGACGCTCCTGGACGACCTGCGCGCGCGCTTCGACAAGCTGCGGACCGACGCGCTCGCCGCGTCCAACGCGCGGGGTGACAAGTCCGACCACGCGGCGACCCGCGCCATAGTGGCTGCGATCGCCGGGCTCGCCTTGACCCTCGTGATGCTCGTGCTCCTGGCGGTGTTCACCGTGCGCCGGATCCGCTCCGAGGACGCCGCGGCGCTGGCCCGCTCGCGCGCCGAGGAGGCGTCCCGGATGAAGTCCTCGTTCCTGGCCAACATGAGCCACGAGATCCGCACGCCGCTCAACGGCGTGATCGGGATGAACGAGCTGCTGCTCGACACGACGATGGACGAGGAGCAGCGCGAGTACGCGGCCACCGCGCGCGCCTCCGGTGAACAGCTCCTCGCGGTCATCAACGACATCCTCGACATCTCCAAGATCGAGGCCGGCCACCTGGAGCTGGAGGAGCGCGACTTCGACCTGCGCGAGGTCGTCGAGACGACCTCCGACGTGGTCGCCGCGACCGCGCACCACAAGGGCCTTGAGTTGTCCGTCTTCCTCGCCGACGACGTGCCGCACGCCGTACGCGGCGATCGCGGGCGCCTGGCGCAGGTCCTGACCAACCTGTTGTCCAACGCCGTCAAGTTCACGCCCGAGGGCGAGGTGTCGGTCGACGTGCGCCTCGAGCACATGGAGGGCGAGGACGCCGTCGTCGCCTTCGACGTCTCCGACACCGGCATCGGCATCCAGGAGAAGGACCTCGCCCGGCTCTTCGAGTCCTTCCAGCAGGCCGACGCCTCGACGACGCGGCGCTTCGGCGGAACCGGCCTCGGCCTGACCATCAGTCGCCAGCTCGTCGAGATCATGGGCGGCGACCTGACGGTCGACAGCGAGCCCGGCCGCGGCAGCACCTTCACCTTCACGGTGCGCCTAGCGCCCGCCCACGCCGAGCCGACGGCGGTGCCCGCGCAGGTCGAGCTGCGCGGCCTGAAGGTCATCGCGGTCGACGACACCGCGACCAACCGCCGCGTGCTGGAGGCCTACCTCGGCTCGTGGGGGATGCGCGTGACGTGCTGCGCGGACGGCGACGACGCGCTGACCGCGATGCACCGCGCGGCCGACCGCGGCGAGCCGTTCGAGGTCGCCGTGTTGGACTACAACATGCCGCGCATGGACGGCGTCGAGCTGGCGCGCCGGATCATCGCCACGCCGTCGCTGCGGACCACGCGCATGGTGATGCTCACCTCGTCGGGCACCGGCCAGGCCGCCGCCCGCGACGCGGGCGTCACGGAGTTCTTGACCAAGCCGGTGCGCCAGTCGCGCCTGTACGACGCGATCGCCTCGGCGATGCACCAGGTCCCGATGGCCCGCCGCGAGGGCCTCCCGGCGGCCGCGAAGGAGGAGTCCGTGCCCGACACGGAGTTGGGTGAGGGCGCGCTGATCCTCATCGCCGAGGACCACGACGTCAACCGCATCCTCATGGAGAAGCTGCTGCTGCGCCGCGGGCACCGCACGGTCTCCGCGGGCACCGGCGTGGAGGCCGTGCGCCTCGCCGCCCAGGGCGAGGTCGACCTGGTGTTCATGGACTGCCAGATGCCCGAGCTGGACGGCTACGCGGCGACGCGGCAGATCCGCGAGGCCGAGGGCGGCCGCGACGACGGCGATCGCCTGCCGATCGTCGCGATGACCGCGCACGCCATGACCGGCGACCGCGAGCGCTGCCTGGCCGCGGGCATGGACGACTACCTGTCCAAGCCGCTGCGCCAGCACGAGGTCGACACGGTGCTCGCGCGCTGGCTGCCGATCACGGTCCCCGACGGCACGGGCGACGACGCCGCGGGCGGCGGCGCCTCGGCGTCGGCCGGCGGCGGGGGCGGCACCGCGCTGGCCGCGGCGCCCGCGCTCGACGAGGAGCGCTTCGCCGACCTCGGCCGCGACTTCCCGCCCGACGTCGTGCGCGAGGTCGTCCACGCCTTCATCGACTCGACCCCGACGATCATCGAGCGCATCGTGCTCGCCGCCGAGGGCCTCGACCACGTCGAGGTCTCCCAGGGCGCGCACCGGCTCAAGGGCGGCTGCCTGGCCGTCGGCGCGGGGCTGCTCAACGACGTCGCGCACGAGCTGGAGACGCTCGGCACGCAGCGCGCCGGGGCCGAGGAGCTGCAGGACGCGGCCGGCCGGCTGGAGCAGGCGTGGCTGCGGACGCGGACCGCGCTGCGGGCGCGGGTCGACGGTCCGCCCACGGCGCAGTAGGATCAGCTCCATGTTGTTCGGAGACCAGCACGTTGAGCGCTACGAGGCGACGGACGGGGCCGAGGGCCATGAGTGGGAGGGCACCCAGGCGCTCATCCTCACCACGGTCGGCCGCAAGTCCGGCGAGGAGCGCAAGTCCGCGCTGATCTACGCCGAGCACGACGGCAAGCAGCTCATCGTCGCCTCCAAGGGCGGCGCGCCCGAGCCGCCGGCGTGGTACCTCAACCTTCAGGCTCAGCCTGAGGTCCAGGTCCAGGTCAAGGGCGACCGCTTCACCGCCCGGGCGCGCGACGCCACGCCCGAGGAGAAGCCCGAGCTGTGGAAGCTCATGGTCGGCGAGTGGCCCGCCTACGACGAGTACCAGACCAAGACCGACCGGCAGATCCCGGTCGTCGTGCTCGAGCGCGTCTGAGCCACCGGCTCAGCGGTATCCACGCCGACCGGGCCCCGGTTGGCGTATGGCGGTTGTTCGTGCAACCATGCGGTTCTCGTGTCCACCACCACGACGATTCCCTCACCCGCCGAGA